>JAEXAH010000101.1 GCA_023458315.1 Pseudomonadota bacterium | reverse complement strand
ATCGGCAAATCATGCTGTCTGTGCTCGCCCTGCCCGCGCTGAACCGCACTCGCATCATGCAGCGCCTGGATGACGCTCCCCGAAGGCGAAAGCGTCAATGCCGGTCCCTATATTAGCGCCTATGAGGTTGTCCCCCCTGACTTCCGCCCGTTTCCCATCCGGCGGGCCGGTTCGTTTGACCGGCCCGCCGCGTGCGGTTATAAGGCCCAATGCGCAAGATTCTGACCATCGTCGCCGTCAACCTGGGCCTGCTGCTGGTTTTCGCCGTGGCGGCGGAACTGATGTTCGGCACATGGTTCAGCAGTGACCCGCTGGACCGGCTGGGGCTGGTCCGCAATCTCCGCACCACCATTTCCGCCGGGACGCTGTATGACGGCGGCGGCGACTTCATCTATCGCCGCGACCGCTGGGGCTTTCGCGGCGCCGATGGCGACCCGGCCCAGATCGGCATCCTGACCGTCGGCGGCAGCACCACCAACCAGCTTTACCTGCCCGACGACGCCACCTGGCAGGCGGTGCTGGAACGCGAACTGGCCGCCGTCGGGCATCCGGTCAAGGTGGGCAACGCGGGCATCGACGGCCAAAGCACCATCGGCCATCTGCGCGCCATGACCGACTGGTTCCCCAACGTGCCGGGGCTGAAGCCGCGCTTCATCCTGTTCTATGTGGGCATCAACGACGTGCACGCCGATGGTGGCGCGGTGGACAAGCTGCAACATGCCAGTTGGGTCAAGCGGTTCCGCCAGCACAGCGCGCTGTGGCAGGCCGGGAACAAGGTCGCGGGCATGGTGGTCGCCCGCCGTGCCCGCCTGAACCACCAGCGGATCGACCCCGCCACCCAGCATTGGACCGACATCCCGGCGCAGCCCGACTGGAAGCCCGAGGGCTTCCGCGACCTGGATTCCTATCGTGACCGCCTGCGCGCCCTGGCCCGTGCCGCCCACGACATGGCGGCCGTGCCGGTGTTCGTCACCCAAATCCGCGGCGACTTCAAGGTCATCGACGGCAAGGTGTGGGGCATGGTGCACGAGGACGGGCTGAACGGCGTCGATCATTACCGCCGCCTTGCCGCCTTCAACGCCGCCACCCGCGCCGTCTGCGTCGAGGACGGGCTGCTGTGCCTGGATCTGGCGCGCGAGGTGACGTTTGAACCGGGCGATTTCTACGATTATCTGCACAACACCCCCCAGGGCGCCGCCAAGATCGGCCGCTGGCTGGCGGCCAAGCTGGCGGGGCTGGTATAGCGGGGCCGTTTTGGGTAATGATGAGCCCCTTTTCGCGGAGTTCCGAGATCGTGGTGATGGAAGACAAGTTGGTGATCGCGTTGCCCAAGGGCCGCATTCTTGACGAATGCATGCCCCTGGTGCGGGCCGCCGGCATCGAGCCGGAGGCGGAGTTCGACAACCCCAAGACCCGCCTGCTGCGTTTCGCCACCAACCATCCCCATATCGACATCATCCGGGTGCGGTCGTTCGACGTCGCCACCTTCGTCGCCTTTGGCGCCGCCCATCTGGGCATCGCCGGCAACGACGTGCTGATGGAATTCGACTATCCGGAAATCTATGCGCCGCTGGATCTGGGCATCGGCGCCTGCCGCCTGTCGGTGGCCGAGCCGGTGGATCTGGCCGAGGGCGACGACCCCCGCCGCTGGAGCCATATCCGCATCGCCACCAAATATCCGGAAACCACCAAGCGTTTCTTCGCCGAGCGCGGTGTCCAGGCGGAATGCGTCAAGCTGAACGGCGCCATGGAACTGGCGCCGTCCCTGGGCCTGTGTTCGCGCATCGTCGATCTGGTGTCCACCGGCTCGACCATGAAGGCCAACGGCCTCAAGGAAGTGGAGGTGATCGCCCAGGTCACGTCCCGCCTGATCGTCAACCGCGCGGCGCTGAAGACCCGCCCCGCCGAACTGACCGGCTGGATCGACAAGTTCCGGGCCGCCGTGGAGGTTGTCAATGCTGCGGCTTGATGCCACCCAAAGCGATTTCGAGGCGCGCTTCCTGGAATTGCTGGACATGAAGCGCGAGAACGACGCCGACGTGAACGCCGTCGTCGCCGCCATCATCGCCGACGTGCGCCAGCGCGGCGACGACGCGCTGATCGAATACACCAAGAAGTTCGACCGCCTGCCGGAACTGTCGGCCGACACCCTGCGCATCACCGCCGCCGAGGTGGATGCGGCGCTGGCCCAGGTGGATGCCGATCTGGTCCGCTCGCTGGAACTGGCGGCCGAGCGCATCCGCGACTTCCACCGCCGCCAATTGCCGGAAAGCTATTCCTATACCGATTCCCAGGGCGTGCGCCTGGGCTGCCGCTGGAGCGCGGTCGAGGCCGCCGGTCTGTACGTGCCGGGCGGCACCGCCGCCTATCCGTCCAGCGTGCTGATGAACGCCCTGCCCGCCAAGGTGGCGGGGGTCGAGCGTCTGGTCATGGTGGTGCCCACCCCCGACGGCAAGCTGAACCCGCTGGTGCTGGCCGCCGCCCGTCTGGCCGGTGTGGATGAAATCTACCGCATCGGCGGCGCCCAGGCGGTGGCCGCCCTGGCCCATGGCACCAAGACCATTCGCCCGGTGGACAAGATCGTCGGCCCCGGCAACGCCTATGTGGCCGCCGCCAAGCGTCAGGTGTTCGGCACGGTGGGCATCGACATGATCGCCGGTCCGTCGGAAATCCTGGTGGTGGCCGACGGCGCCAACGATCCGACCTGGATCGCCGCCGACCTGCTCAGCCAGGCCGAGCACGACACCGCCGCCCAATCCATCCTGATCACCGACGATGCCGCCTTCGCCGACCGCGTGGCCGGTGCGGTCGAGGGCCATCTGGCGGTGCTGCCGCGCGCCAAGATCGCCCGCGAAAGCTGGGACGCCCACGGCGCCATCATCGTGGTGCCCGACCTGGATGCCGCCGTGCCGCTGGTGGACCGCGTGGCGCCCGAGCATCTGGAACTGGCCGTCGCCGACCCCGATGCCCTGGCGGCCAAGATCCGCAACGCGGGCGCCATCTTCCTGGGCCGCTACACCCCGGAAGCGGTGGGCGATTACGTCGGCGGCCCCAACCACGTCCTGCCGACGGCGCGCTCGGCGCGCTTCTCGTCGGGCCTGGGCGTGCACGATTTCATGAAGCGCACCACCCTGCTGGGCTGCGACGCCGACAGTTTGCGGGCCATCGGCCCGGCGGCGGTGGCCCTGGCCGGTGCCGAGGGGCTGGGCGCCCACGGCCTGTCGGTGGCTTTGCGTCTCAACATCGCCAGGGGCTAGAACCAAGGTGCCGCACCGTCAACGCATCGTGCACGTCCAACTGGACGAAAAAACCATGGTGCGGCGCCGCCCCGAGGTCGAGCACGAGCGCAACATCGCCATCTACGACCTGCTGGAAGAGAATTACTTCGCGCCCCACGGCGAGTATGTGGGGCCGTACCACCTGACCCTGGGGTTGATCGACAACCGGCTGATGTTCGACGTGCGCACCACCGCCAACGACCCGGTGGTCGAGGTGCCGCTGCCGCTCAAGCCGTTCCAGTCCATCGTCAAGGACTACTTCCTGATCTGCGAGAGTTATTACTCCGCCATCAAGAAGGCGACGCCGTCGCAGATCGAGGCCATCGACATGGGCCGTCGCGGTCTGCACAACGAAGGCTCGGAACTGCTGCGCGACCGTCTGGCGGGCAAGGTGGACGTGGATTTCGACACGGCGCGCCGCCTGTTCACGCTGGTCTGCATCCTGCACATCCGGGGCTGACATGGCGGGCGAGATGCCGTCTGCCGTTCTGTTCTGCTGCACCTTCAACGCCATCCGTTCGCCCATGGCGGCGGGCATCTTCCACCGCTTCCACGGCAAGAGCGTCTATGTGGATTCGGTGGGGGTGAAGACCGACGAGGTCGATCCCTTCGCCATCCAGGTCATGGACGAGATCGGCATCGACATCTCGCGCCACAAGCCCAAGACCTTCGAGGAGCTGGAGGACGACAGTTTCGACGTCATCATCAGCCTGAGCCCCGAGGCCCAGCACAAGGCGGTGGAACTGACCCGCACCAATGCCTGCGAGGTGGAATTCTGGCCCACCTTCGACCCGACCCTGGTGGAAGGCTCGCGCGAGGCACGGCTGGACGCCTATCGTCAGGTGCGCGACCAACTGATGCGCCACATCCTGAAACGCTTTCCCACCCAGACCCTGGCGCGGGAATAGGGAACCCACTGATTACGCTTGACCTTTTCGGTTCGCAGGGTCATTCATCTTCCCGATTCCGGTGTCAGCCGATGGAAGGGAAGATGGCCAAAGAGGACAATATCGAGTTCTCGGGCACGGTGGTCGAACTGCTGCCCAATGCGATGTTTCGCGTCAAGCTCGACAACGAGATCGAGATTTTGGCCCACACTTCGGGCAAGATGCGCAAGAACCGCATTCGTGTTTTGGCGGGCGACCGGGTCAACGTCGAAATGACCCCCTATGATCTGACAAAAGGCCGCATCACATTCCGATTCAAGTAATGGCGGATTCTCCCGCCGAACTGACGACCCTGGTGCTGGCGTCCGCCTCGCCCCGCCGTCTCGACCTGCTGCGCCAGATCGGCCTTGTGCCGGGCGCGGTGGATCCCGCCGACCTGGACGAAACCCCGCGCAAGGACGAATTGCCGCTGCCCCATGCCGCGCGGCTGGCCGAGGAAAAGGCCCGCGCCGTGGCGGCACGCCATCCCGGCAAGTTCATCCTGGCCGCCGATACCGTGGTCGCCTGCGGCCGCCGCATTCTGCCCAAGGCCGAGGACGAGCGCACCGCCCGCCGCTGCCTGTCGCTGCTGTCCGGCCGCCGCCACCGTGTGCACGGCGGCGTGGTGCTGCTGACGCCCGAGGGCAGGCTGCTGGCCCGCACGGTCAGCACCATCGTCACCTTCAAGAACCTGGACCACGCCGAGCTGGAATCCTATGTCGCCTCGGGCGAATGGCACGGCAAGGCCGGGGGGTACGCCATCCAGGGGCTGGCGGCGGCCTATGTGCGCGCTTTGTCCGGGTCTTATTCCAACGTGGTCGGTCTGCCGCTGTATGAAACGGCGGCGCTGCTGAAAGGTGTGGGCCTCCATGGCCGCTGAAATCCTGATGTCGTGGGGGCCGGGCGAAACCCGTCTGGCCGTGGTGCGTGACGGCCGTCTGGCCGATCTGGTGCTGGACCGTCCCGAATTGCTGGCGGGCGCCGTGGTCCAGGGCCGGGTGGTCGAGGTGGCGCCCAAGCTGGGCGCCGTCTTCATCGATATCGGCCAGGACAAGCCGGGCTTCCTGCAAGGCAAGGGACTGACCAAGGGCGCCCTGGTGCTGGCTCAGGTCAAATCCGACGCCCAGGGCGGCAAGGGCGCGACCCTGACCACCGACATTTCCCTGAACGGCCGCAATTTGGCCTTCACCCCGTTCCATCCCGGTCTGGCGGTGTCGCGCAAGCTGTCCGAGGAAAAGCGCGAGCGCCTGCTGGAACGGCTGGAACCGCTGGTGGCCGAGGACGAGGGTGTGGTGGCGCGCACCCATGCCGCCTCGGCGCCCGAGGGCGTTCTGGAAAGCGAGTTGAACGCCCTGCGCGCCCAGTGGGCCACCATCCAGGACGGCGCCAAGGGCGGACGCGCCCCGGCGGTGCTGTGGCGGCCGGAACCGCTGGTGCGGCTGCTGGCCGACAATCCCGGCATCAGCCGGGTGCTGGTGGACGATGCCGCGCTGCTGGCCACGGCCCGCGCCGCCTTTTCCGGCCCGGTCGAACATTACCGCGACGGCCCGCTGTTCGACCTTTATGACGTGGAAGACAACATCGCCGCCGCCCTGGACCCGGTGGTGCCGCTGGTGTGCGGCGGCCGCGTGACCATCGAGCCGACCTCGGCCTTGACCGCCATCGACGTGGATTCCGGCGGCGCCGCCGCCATCGAGGCCAATTCCCAGGCGGTGGCGGTGATCGCCCGCCAACTGCGCCTGCGCAACATCGCCGGGCAGATCGTGGTGGATTTCGTTTCCGGCGGCGGCAAGGGCGCGCTGTTCAAGCTGGTGGCGTCGCTGAAGCAGGCGGTGGCCCGCGACGTGGTCGCCACCCACGTCATCGGCGTGACGCCGCTGGGACTGGTGGAAATGACCCGCGAACGCAAGGGGCCGTCCCTGGCCGAACTGGCCCAGGACCGCGCCAGCGGCCCCAGCGCCGACGCGGTGGCCCTGGCGGCGCTGCGCCGGGTGCTGGCCGAGGCCCAGGCCCGCCCCGGCCGCGCCCTGGCCCTGGT
>JAEXAH010000100.1 GCA_023458315.1 Pseudomonadota bacterium | reverse complement strand
GCCGAGGCGCCGCTGGCGCCACCCGCCGCCGGTGCGACGCCGCTGGCCGGGGATGGCGGCCGCTGGGTGGTGGTGCGCCGGGGCGGCGCCGCCGACGCCTATACCGTTCTGTACGGTGCCGGGAATTAGAGGTTAGGGCGTTAGCGGCCCTGCCATTGCAATTGCATGGTCGGCTTGGGCTTTTCCGGCTTGGGCAGTTTCTTGCCGCGCCATTCCCGGCGCAGGGCGCTTTCGCCCGGGCGGGCGGGCGCCAGCGGCGGGCGGACGTAGACCGCGATCAGGTCCAGATAGGGGGTGGCCGGAATGACGATGGTGGCGGCGGCGGCGACCACGTGGGTGGCGGTCAGCGGCTGGGCCACCGGCTCGCCGCCCGCCAGCAGGATGCGGCCCTGGCTGAAACGGAAGGTGGCGCCCAGCAGGTCGTTGGCGTCGGCGATGATGGCGGCCAGTCCGGCGCGGGCGGCCGGGCTTTCGGCGGTATAGGGCAGCGGCCCGACATCGCCCGCCAGCCGCAGGATGCCGCCGCCCGCGGCGTGCTGGTAGCGGCAGGTGAAGCGGATCTGGCGATAGGAGAAGTCGAACTGGATGATGCCGCCCGCGGGCACCGGCAGGGTTTCCAGTCCTTCGATGTCCAGCGGCAGGGCGAAACCGCCCATGTTCAGTTTCTTGATGTCCGCCATCCGTGTCCCGGCCCCGGTTTTCGCTGTGCTGCGCACACTATTTGCACTGTGCTGCGCACACTATCACGCCATGGTAATGGATTGAACCGCCAACACCAGCGCGCCGCGCTTCATATTTGGGGCGGGGCGCTTTAAGATGCGCGCCGCTCTCTTTCCAACGAGGTCACCTTGCAGGCTCACGACACATCTCTGGCGAAGTACATCATGATCCCCGTCCACCGCGAGGGATATCCGTTCATCGCCCTGTTCGCCGTCGCCTCGGTCCTTCTCGGCCTGCTGTGGGCGCCGCTGGGCTGGGCTGGCCTGGTGCTGACGCTGTGGTGCGTCTATTTCTTCCGCAATCCCGACCGCGTCACCCCCGACCGCGCCGGTCTGGTGATCAGCCCGGCCGATGGCGTGGTCTGCCTGGTGGGACCGGCGGTGCCGCCGGCGGAACTGGGCATGGGCGAGGCGCCGATGACCCGGGTGTGCGTGTTCATGAGCGTGTTCGACGTGCATGTGAACCGCGCCCCGCTGGCGGGTCGCATCACCCGCATCGCCTACAAGCCGGGCAAGTTCCTGAACGCCGCTCTGGACAAGGCCAGCGAGGACAACGAACGCATGGCCATCCGCATGGAGAGCACGGGCGGCGCCGACATCGCCTTCGTGCAGATCGCCGGTCTGGTGGCGCGCCGCATCAAGTGCGACCTGTCCGAGGGCCAGGAGGTGCAGGCGGGCGAGCGTTTCGGCCTGATCCGCTTCGGCTCGCGCGTCGACGTCTACCTGCCCGACGGCGTGGCGCCGCTGGTGGCGCTGGGCCAGCGGTGCATCGCCGGTGAAACCGTGCTGGCCGACCTGAATTCCACCGAGGAAGCCCGCCAGGGAGTGGTGCGCTGATGTTCAAGCCCCGGGCGGACCGCCCCCGTCGTCCCCGGGCCATCCGGCCACCCCGGATTCCCGGCCTGTCCATCAACCGCCTGATCCCCAACATCCTGACGCTGCTGGCGTTGTGCGCGGGGTTGACCTCGATCCGCTTCGGCCTGCACGGGGCGTGGGAAAAGGCGGTGCTGGCCATCATCCTGGCCGGAATTCTGGACGGGTTGGACGGCCGGGTGGCGCGTCTGCTGCACGGCACCTCGAAATTCGGCGCGGAACTGGATTCCCTGTCCGATTTCGTCTGCTTCGGCGTCGCCCCGGCCATCCTGCTGTATTTCTGGACCATGCAGGGGGCGGGCGGCCTGGGCTGGGCCATGGTGCTGCTGTACACCGTGTGCTGCGGCCTGCGTCTGGCCCGTTTCAACACCATGCTGGGCCAGGCCGACCTGCCGCCCTATGCCTATAATTTCTTCACCGGCATCCCGGCTCCGGCGGCGGCGGGTGTGGTGCTGCTGCCCATGGTCGCCAGTTTCGAGCTGGGGGCGGGCTTCTTCGACCGGCCGGTGGTGGTGTCGGTGTTCCTGCTGGGCGTGTCGTTCCTGATGGTCAGCACCATTCCCACCTTCTCGTTCAAGAAGGTGCGCATCCCCAACGCCTGGGTTCTGCCGATCCTGCTGATCATCGGCGTGCTGACCGCGTTTCTGGTGACGGAGCCGTGGAAGACCCTGGCGGTGATCGGTGTTGGCTATGTGGCGCTGATCCCGGTCAGCGTCCGGTCGTTCCGCCGTCTCAAGGCCCAGGCCGATTGCATGGCCGGGACCGGCGAATGCCCGCCGGACCCCGCCGCCCCCGAGGACGGGAAAGGCTGAGTTTCCGCGGCTCCGGTGTGCGCAACGCGGTGTGCGAGTCACACCGTTGCGCGAATGCCACACCCGGCAGGGAATCGCGGAATGGGGGCATTGCCTGCTTGAGCCGCCGGGCTCGCTGCGGTAGAAGACTTCAAAGCTTGCGAACCAGCCCCACGAAAGGCCCGCAGATATGCGCACCATGAAGTCCCTTCTCGCCGCCGCCGCGCTGACCGTCGCCGTGCCGGCCGTCGCCAACGCCCAGTGGTACATCGGTGCCGACGCTGGCGCCAACTACCTGCAAGACCCGGGCGTCGCCAATTCCGACTCCGATTGGGGTTGGGTCGGCATGGGCCAGGTCGGTTACAGCTTCGGCGGCCCCAAGGTCGAATTCGAAGTCGGCTACCGTGGCAACGACGACATCTCGTCCTGGTCGACCATGGTCAACGGCATCTATGAATTCATGCCGAACTCCTCCTGGCATCCCTTCCTGGGCGCCGGTATCGGCTGGGCTTGGCTGGACGGCGACTTCGCCGGCAACACCGCCAACAACTCGGACAACCAGTTCGCCTACCAGGGCATCGCCGGTGTCGCCTATGACGTGAACACCAACTGGGCCCTGAAGGCGCAGTATCGTTACTTCGCCACCCTGGACGCCGATCTGGGCCCGGCCAACGATCACAACGCCGACTATCGCAACCACTCGATCCTGGTCGGCTTCACCTACAAGTTCGCTGCTCCGGCCCCGGTCGCCGCTCCGGCTCCCGCTCCGGTCCCGGCCGCCGCTCCGGCCCCGGCCCCGGTCGCTGCCAAGCCCGCCGCCGTGCAGAAGCAGTTCCTGGTGTTCTTCGACTTCAACAAGGCCGACATCACCCCCGAAGCCTCGAAGGTCATCACCCAGGCCGCCGACGCCGCCAAGAAGGGCAGCGTCTCGCGCGTCGCCCTGACCGGCCACGCCGACCGCTCGGGCTCGGACAAGTACAACATGGCTCTGTCGCTGAAGCGCGCCAACGCCGTCAAGGACCAACTGGTGAAGCAGGGCATCCCCGCCGACCAGATCTCGGTCGTCGGCAAGGGCGAGAGCGAGCCGCTGGTCGCCACCCCCGATGGCGTCCGCGAGCCCCAGAACCGCCGCGTCGAGATCGTCCTGCCCTAATCCGGCAGACACGGTTCAGGAACAAGGCCCCCCGGCGACCGCCGGGGGGCTTTTTCTTTGTTTTTCTCGTCATGGACACCGCTGTCCGGGTTAGGTTTTCGCGGAAAGTGCCTGGGCGGGAATGCTGTGCCAACAGACACGGATCACACGGATGCCCGCTGGCGCGGGCCACGGACGAACACGGATGGGCACCGTACCGCCGCCATGTCGTGCCCTGCATTCATTGGGGAAATCGTCATCCCGGACAAGCGGAGCGCAGATCCGGGATCCATGGTGCCGCCTACGACCATGGATGCCGGGTCAAGCCCGGCATGACGCAATTCTGATGATCCGTGCCCATCCCGCCCCATCCGGGTTCATCCGTGTTACCGCTGGATCGTTCCACCAACGCGGACGATAGAAGTTTGGGGGCGGGGTCCGCCCAAACGCAAACCGCCCGCCGGGAGGCTTCCCGGCGGGCGGTTTGCTGTGTCTGGCGGGTCAGATCGCGGCGGCGGTGGCGCGGTCGGGCTGGATGGACAGGATCTTGGCAAAGCCCGAGACGTCGAACACTTCGCGGATCTGGGGCTTCATGCCGCACAGCACGAACTTGCGCGGGGCGCGGGTCATCTTGGCGCCCACCAGCACCACGCGCAGCCCGGCGCTGGAGATGTAATCCAGTTCCGAGAAATCCAGGATGATGCGCGGGGTGGGACTGTTGACCGCTTGCAGGACCTTGGCTTCGAACGCCTTGGCGGTGGCGCTGTCCACGCGGGCCACGGGCACCAGCACGGTGGCGTCGCCGAAGGTCTCGACCTTGATCTCCATGTTTCTCGCAGCTCCTCTGACGCCCGCAGGCGTTTGCAATCGGTTTAAATAGATATCGCCAATTTAGGTATTCTTCCACAACGTGATGACGTTGCGGTCGCCGTCGCGGCGGTATTCGGTCCGGTCCATGAATTCCTTGACCAGGAACACCCCCAGGCCGCCGATGGGGCGGTCGTCCACCCCCAGGTCCAGATCGGGTTCGGGGGCTTCGGCGAAGGGGTCGTATTCCCGGGCGTCGTCGGTGATGCGGCAGCACAGGGTGCCGTCCGCGACGGTCAGGGCGATGTGAATCTCGTGGTGCTGGTCGTTGTCGTAGCCGTAACTGACGATGTTGGTGATCAGTTCGTCCAGGCACAGATTCAGGTTGAAGGCGATACGCTCGGGCAGGGCGTTGCGCTCGACGAAATCATCGACGATGCCCGCCAGCCGTCCCAATTCGTCCAGGTCGTTGCCGATGGTGACGTCCAGATGGGTATGGGGCTGCTGGGGATGCGGCACGGCGGGGGCCTCCGGCGTGGGTTCCGGTGCGGGCGTGGGTTCCGGTGTGACCACGGCGGCCTCGGCCGACGCCTTCAGCCGGGCGCGGATCGGCCCGACATTGATCACCAGCGGCTGCGGCTTGAGCGGCGCGGGCGCGGGTGCGGGTGCGGGCGGGGGCGGGGACGCGGTTTCAGGCACCGGCTTGAACCCGGTCAGTTGCAGGCGGCGCTGCGGCTCGGGGGTGTCGTCGGCCTCGCCCAATTGGTCGAAGCGCAGGGTCAGCATGGTGATGTCGTCGAATTGCGGCGCGTCGCCGACAAAGGCGGCGACCTCGGCCTCGACCCGGGCGATGATTTCGGACGGTTCCAGCCCGCCCAGGGTGCCGAGATGGCTGATCAGCCGGTGTTCCTCGTACAGCGCCTCGGCGGTGTCCTGGGCCTCGGTGACGCCGTCGGTGTACAGCACCACCATGTCGCCGGGCGACAGCAGGAAGCTGCCGGTGTCGTAATCCAAATCCTCCATGACGCCCAGCGCCACGCCCGACACGTCGCGGATGGCGTCCACCGCGCCGCCGTCCCGGCGCAGGATCAGCGGCGGCGGATGACCGGCGTTGCAGAACGCCACCTCGCCGGTGCGCACGTCCAGCACGGCGTAGAAGCAGGTGGCGAACAGGGTCTGGGGATTGTCGGCGGCCAGCATGGTGTTGACGAAGGCCAGACACTCGCCGGGGCTCGAGGACAGCGGCGCCACCGCCTTGATCAGCGATCGGGTGATGGCGATGAACATGGCGGCGGGCACGCCCTTGCCCGAGGCGTCGCCGATGACGAAGCCCAGATGGTGGCGGTCGATCAGGAAGAAGTCGTAGAAATCGCCGCCCACTTCCTTGGCCGGAACCATCGAGGCGTGAATCTGGAACTCGGTGCGGTCGGGGAAGGGCGGGAACACCTGCGGCAGCGACGACAATTGCAGTTCGCGGGCGAAATCCAGTTCCTGGCGCAGCGCCGCCAACTGGTCGCGGTTGTGCAGGGCCTCGCGCAGCACCTCCACGTCGCGGGTGCGCTCGGCGATCAGCGCCTGCAAGCTTTCGTGCTGTTCGCGGATGCGGTCGGACATGGTCTGGAAGGCGACGCCCAGCACCTCCAACTCGCCCTTGGCGCCCTGGTGGGCGTCGGTTTCGGCGGCCAGCTTGCGGTTGGACAATTCCTCGATCTGCTTGAGATCGGCCAGCACGGCGGCGCGGGCTTCCTCGTCCAGCATCTCGGACAGGCCCTGCATCTGCATGCGGATGAACAATTCCTGGCGGCGGCGCTGGCGTTCGCGGCGCTGCTGCATCATGTCCAGTGCGATGGCGTTCTCGCGGAACACGCCGACGGTGGCGGCGATGCGGCCGATCTCGTCCTGTTCGTTGCGCACGTCCAGCGTGACCGAGGTGTCGCCGCGCGACAGGGCGTTCAGCACGGCGATGGCTTCGTTCAGCGGGTTGAACGACCGCCGCAGATAGATGGTGAACAGCCCCAGCACCAGCACCAGGAAGCCCGCCACCGCGCCCATGGACACCTTGCGGATCAGGTTCTGGCGGCTTTGCGTTTCGGTGAAGTCGCGCGCCGTCACCAGGGCGCCGATCACCCGGCCGACGCCGTCATGCAGCGGCAGCACCACCATGGAATAGAAGCGGCCGTCCTCCTCGCGGGTTTCCATGCGGCTCTTGCGGGCGGAAATCTTGCCCGCGAAGCGTTGCCACAGGGCGTCGTCGGTGCCGACGGCCATGCTGCCGGAATGGTCGACCAGGAAGATGTCGGAACCGGTGGACGACTTGAATTCGTTCAGTGGCGGCCGCAGGTCGGCGGCCAGCACGGCGACGCCCACCACCTCTTTCTCGCCCTCCAGCGGGAAGGCCAGGGTGGCGGTGAACGACCGGTCGGAATCCTGCAACACGCCGCGCACCGGGCGGCGGCCGTCGACGATGCCGCGCACCGTGCCCACGTCCACCGTCGGCGCCTCCAGCAGCGAACGCGACGAATACAGCAACTGGCCGTCGCGGGTCAGCACCTCGAAACGGGCGATGTTGCCGCGTGCCCGCAGCGTCTCGGCCAGCGGCCCCACCGCCACCAGCACGGCGGTGGGGTCGCCGCGTTCCACCGCCTGCACCAGACGGCCGTCGGCGGCGACGGCGGCGCCGTCGGTTTCCAGGCGCTGCACGGCGTTTTCCACCAGCTTGCGCCAAAAGATCTCCTGGCCGTTCAGGGTGGCCTGGGAATAGCGTTCGTCGGCCAGTTCCTCGCTTTTCAGTCCGGCGAACAGCAGGCCGCCGACCAGAAGGCAGTAGGTGAACGAGACGATCAGCGTTACGCGTGTGCGCAGCAGCATGGCGCCCCCACTTCCTCATGGGCGAAGGCGGCGTCGATCGCCGCCGGAACCGCCATGCCGGGCGGCAGGAAGCCGCCGATGATGTCCAGATAATCGTCACGGTCGCCCAACCGCAGGCCCAGGGCGCGGAAACGCTCGAACTGGGCGGCATCGGGCATGGATTGATAGACGCGCTGGCCGCGATCCTGCTCGGCGGTCGGCGGCGTCCGGCCCTGGCGCAGATCCGCCAGCATGTCCAGGAACAGCGCGATGCCGGGATCGTAGGTGTTGACCACATGCCACAGCAGCGAATGCTCGGGCCGCACCGGCAGCCAGCCGATGCCGACGATGGGGCCGGTGTCGATGCCGTCGTCGATGCGGTGCAGGGTGCAGCCGATGGCCTCCTGGTTTTCGACCAGCGAGCGGAACGGCGCGAACAGCCCGGCATAGCGCGGCAGCGCGCCGGGGTGCACGTTCCAGGTGCCCAAGCGGGCGATGTCCAGGGCCGGGCGCCGGAAGATCAGCGAGAACCGCACCGACAGCACCAGATCGGGCGCCAGCCCGCGCAGCAGGTCCAGCGCCTCGGGCGAATTGATGTCGGACAGGGTATGGAAGTCCACGCCATGCCGCGTCCGCAACCCGGCAAAGGTGGCCAGCGCCGCGCGGTCGTCGCCCCGGGCGTCGATCAGCGGGAACAGGGTGTCGATGGCCAGGTCGCGTTCCAGGAACTTCATCACCGACAGTTCCGGCAGGGTCTTTTCCGCCGGGCGGGTCTTGTCCGACAACAGCACCGTCACCCGGTCGGCGGCCAGATGGGGCAGCAATCGGTTCAGAACCAACGCCCCGGCCAGATCGCGCTTGGTGCACAGGATGATGTTCACGGCCGTGCCTCCGGGTCGATCACTTCGGACAGGCCCAGCAGGTTCATGGGCGGATAGATGGCCAATTGCCGCACCACCGGCATGTTGATCATGATGGACATGCGCTTGGGCGCGTCGATGGCGATGTCGGCGGCGGCGCGCTTCTGCACCAGGATCTGTTCCGCCTTGTAGGCGGTCAGTTGGCCGACCGGGTAATAGCGGTAGACGGCGCCGAACATGGCCTTGGAATTGACCACCGGGTTCTCGGCGGCGGCGAAGCTGGGCAGCCGCGCCTCCAGCGCCGCGCCGGTCAGGACGTCGCGGTTGACGTTGATGAAGGTGTCGGGCGGAATGTACAGGAATTGCGCGCCCGCCGCCTTGACCTCGGCCACCTTGGCCGGGATCGAGGCGGGCGACGGCTTGCCGTCCACCACCTCGACCGGCAACGCGGCCAGTTGGAACCCCTGCTGGCGGCCCAGGGCGGTCAGTTCGGCGATGGTGATGGCCGAGGCCGGTTCCTGCGGGTTGTAGACCATGCCCAGCACCGCGAACGGGCGATAGGACTGGATCAGCGCCACCTGGGTTTCCAGCGGCACCAGATAGGTGGTGCCGGTGACGTTGCGCCGCGACGATTTCAGGTCGGGCACCACCTTGGCCCCCACCGGCTGCGACACGATGGCGAACACCGCCGGGATGTCGGTGATGTGGCGCGCGGGGTCGGGATTGTCCCACGGCCCCAGCATTTCCTGGGTGACGGTGGTGCCCCAGGTGAACACCAGGTCGACCCCCATCTGCTTGGCCTCGGCCACGAAGCCGGGCAGCTTGCCCTTGTCCTGCCCGGCGTCGCGCACGATCAGTTCGACCGGGATGCCCTGGTTGACGAAGTAATCCTTGAAGCCCTGGGCGCAATCCTCCCAGCCGCGGAACAGCGCCATGTAGATGCGGAAGGGGCGGCCGTTGTGGACGCGCGGCTGGGCCAGGGCGGGCAGGGCGGCGCCCGCCACCCCCAATCCGCCCAGACCGGCCAGCAATTCCCGGCGCTTCATGCCGCGTCCTCCTCGGTTTCGATGTGGGGGCCGGACCCATAGGCGGCCGAGGCGATGGCGAACACCGCCGACAGCGCCAGCACCACCGCGCCCAGCGCCACCATGGCGCCGGTCAGCCCCCAGACCGGGATCAGCGCGGCGGCCAACAGCGGTCCGGCCACCGATCCGGCGCGTTCCATCAGCCGCACGAAGGCCAGGACGCTGGTGGTTCCCAGGCTGCGGCACTCGGTCCAGCAGATGTCGGGCAGCATGGCCAGCAGCGGCGACGCCGACATGCCGTGCGACACGCCCAGACAGACGATGGCCACGGCGATGCCCTGCGGCCCCGATCCCAGCACCAGCGGCGCCAGCATGCCCGCGCCGCCGATCAACCCGCCCAGCGCCACCTGTCCGGCCCGCCAGCCCAGGCGGTCGGCCAGCCGCGCCGCCAGCGGCGACACCGTCAGCATGACCAGCGGATACAGCACCATGACCCGGGCGATGTCGGCCACCGACCACTGGCCGCGATCCAGCGCCACCGGCACCAGGAAGAACAGGAAGCCGGTCAGCGCCAGCTTGGCCGGAATGGCCGAGAACAGCATCAGCACGGTAAAGCGCCAGTTGCGCAGCAGCCGCGCCGAATGGCGGGCGCCGCCGGGCGTGCCGGTGGCGGTTTGGGGGGCGCCTTCCATGGGGGCCAGCAGGCGCGACACCAACAACGCCGCCACCGCCACCAGCAGCGCCGACACGAAGAAGCTGACGCGATAGCCGACCCGCTCGGCCACCACGCCGCCCAGGGCGTTGCCCGCGATGCCCGCCGTCAGCACGGCGGCGACGTAGATGCCCATGCCCTGGGCGCGCTGGTCGGTGTTCAGCGCCGACGAGATGTAGCTTTGGCAGGCCATCGTCACCAGGGCATAGCCGATGCCGGTCAGCACCCGCCACAGCAGCAGGTCGGCGACGCCAAAGGCGATGCCGGTCATCAGCGAGCCCACCAGCGCGGGGACCGCGCCCAGCAGGAACAGGCGGCGCGGCCCCAGCCGGTCGGCCAGACGGCCGCCCCACGGGCTGGCCAGGGCGATGGCGGCCATGAACACGGCGATGGGCAGGGCCATGACCATTTCCACCGTCAGCCCCGGCAGCGATGCCGCCAGCTTTCCGGCGAACAGCGGCATGAACGACCGCGACAATTCCTCGGCGAAGACGAACAGGAACAGCGCCAGCCGAATGTCGGTGGCCCGCCGCTCGGCCAGCGCCTCGGGGCGGCCGGTGGGCGAGAAGCGGTACAGGAAGTTGATGCGGTCGGCGATGTCGCCGACCTTTTCCACCACGCCCTTGTGGAAATGGGCCTGACGCACTTCGTCCACATAGGCCATCAGCGCGCGGTAGCGGCCGTCCACCTGCCGCAACGCGCCTTGCAGCACGCGCAGGAAGCGGCCGACCTCGTCGTCGGACGACCCGGCGGGAAGGTGGGTGAAGTCGCCGCGCCGCGCCTTGTCCAGCAGGTCGCCCACCATCTTCAGCGGGCCGGTGACGTTGGCGAACACCACGAACAGCAGGATTTCAAAGGCGATGATCAGCGAGGCGGCGACCACCACCAGCACGTCGGCCAGGATGTCCTTCAGCCGCGACGCCACATAGCCCTGGTCGAAGCCCACATGGACATGCCCGGCCAACTGGCCGCGCGCCGACAGCGGCAGCGCCAGATCCAGATAGCCGCCGATGCTGGACTTGACCCCGTCGGGGGCGCCGTCGTCGGGGTCGGCGGCGCGGTAATGGGGTTCCAGTTCGCCGCGGGCGGCGCCGCTGATGAACATGACGCGGCCGACGGCATCGGTGATGGCCAGATAGCGGATGTCGGGATTGCTGTCCAGCAGCGGCGCGAAGAACTCGTCCACGCCCACCAGGCGGTCGATGGGGATGCCGTGGCCGATGGCCCGCGACACCTGGGCGGCGACATCGCGGCCGATGGCGGCGGCCTTCTTGTCCATCTCGGGGATCATGCCCTGCTCGAACTCGCTCATGGCATGGAACGAGACGATGGCCAGCGGCGTCGCCAGCACCAGGACGGCCAGGATGAACAGGCGGGTGAGCAGCGAGCGGGAGCTGTCGAGCCTCATGATGTCCTCACGCCAGCCGGTCCAGGCGTTCGACCTCGTCCGAGGCCTCGCCGATCTGTTGCACCGCTTCGTGCGCCTTGGCGCAGAACTGGGCGAAGCGCACCTCGAATTCCGGCGCGTCGGGGGGGGCGGTCGGGGGTTCGTCCCGGCGCAGGGTGTGGTCCAGGGCGGCGGCCATGCCGCGCAGCCGCGCCCGCACGTCGCCCAGCAGGATCGAGGCAGACACCACCGCCAGCAGGCCGAAACCGCCCAGCACCAGGGCGAATTCCACCCCCAGCCGTCGCAGCAGCGCCCCCAACTGATGTTCCAGATAGGCGGCGGGATAGCGCAGCACCACCGCGCCCTCGGTCTTGCCCAGGGTGTTGACCAGCGGAAGCCCGACCATGGCGACGTCGTCGTCGGTCAGCGCGAAGGGATGCGCCCCCTGCGCGGCCAGCGGTTCCAGCCACGCGGGCGGCACCCGCGATCCGATGGTGCCGCGATCGGTGTCGAACAGCACCTCGCGGTTGGTGTCGAAGATCTGGATGCCCAGGATCTGCTCGTCGCGGGTCTTCTCCAGTTCCACCAGTTCCTGCACCTGGCGCAGACTGCGCAGCGCCAGGCCCAGCGCCAGCCGGTCCTCGATCTTCTGCTTGATGGTGAAGATGACGAAGCTGTAGCGGGAATTGACCAGCGAGGACATGACGTCCTGGAACTTGTAATATCCGAACAGGCCGGTCATCAGCATGGTGGACATCAGGATGCCCAGCAGCGCGACCGAAACCTTGCGCGACAGCGACCAGGCCATTGCTCAGGCTCCGAACGAGAAGGGGGCGGCGCGGCCGTCCCATGCCGAGAATGCACTGCGTGTCACGTCGAACCCCACGATATTCAGAAGCCCGCCCCGAAAGGGGTTGCTTCGCCCCATCCGAGTTTATAGGACATTTGTGCGTACCGGCCAAGCCGGTCGCCGTCGTCAGGGTACAATAGCGTGCCAGAGTCCATTAAATCTTCATCATCCTACAGCAAGTGGCGGGAAAATGCCGAGGATAACGTCGTGTCTGGTCCGGTGAATACCGTAGTTGGGGCGCCGTCGTCGCTTCCGGTCGGCGTCTTCGATTCCGGCGTCGGCGGCCTGACCGTCGCGGCGGCGTTACGGCGGCGACTGCCCGCCGAGCGTTTGCTGTATCTGGGCGATCTGGCGCGCCTGCCCTATGGCACCAAATCCCCGGCCACGGTGGTGCGCTATGCCGGCAACGCCGCCGATTTCCTGGCGGCGCGCGGCATCAAGATGCTGGTGGTGGCGTGCAACACCGCCTCGGCCCATGCCCTGGCGCCGCTGGCCGCCGCCCATGCCGACCTGCCGGTGCTGGGGGTGGTCGAGGCTGGCGCCGTCGCCGCCGCCCGACGGTCGCGCTCGGGCCGCATCGTGGTCGCCGCCACCGAGGGCACCTGCCGCTCCGGCGCCTTTGCCCGCGCCATCCTGGCCCACCGTCCCGATTCCCGGGTCGAGCAGGTGCCGTGCCCCATGTTCGTCGCCCTGGCCGAAGAGGGGCTGACCGACGGCCCCATCGCCGAGGACATGGTCCGCCATTACCTGGGCGCCAGCTTTCTGGGGGCGGATGCCGCCGATTGCCTGGTGCTGGGCTGCACCCATTTCCCGCTGCTGGCCGGTGCCCTGCGCCGGGTTCTGGGCGAGCGGGTGGAACTGGTGGATTGCGCCGAGGCGGTGGCCGCCCAGGCCGCCGACGAACTGGCGCGGCGCGGCCTGTCGGCCCCGGCCGGGTCGACGGGCGGCCTGTCGCTGATCGCCACCGACGCCCCCGACCGCTTCGCCCGCATCGCCACCCGCCTGTTCCCGGCCCTGGGACCGGTGCCGGATGTGGAACTGGCGAATTTGTAGTTTTCACCGTCCTGTCACTTGCCGTATGGCGGGTGCGGTTTTAGATCATCGACCGTCATATTTGACGCTCGATGATCTCGCTTCGATTTTCCCTCGCCGGGCGGGCGCATCCGCGCCCTTGGCCGCCGCCTCAATGGCGGCAGTCGCGGCGCCCGCCAGATTTGGCGTTCGCAGCTCCGGTCCTGCGGGAAACTGCCCATACGGAGTTTCCTCATGCGCATCGCCATCGTGACCGACGCCTGGCATCCCCAGCGCAACGGCGTCGTCCGCGTGCTCGACACCCTGGCCGACACCTTGCGGGCCATGGGGCACAAGGTGGCGGTGATCGAGCCGGGCGGCTTTCGCACCATGCCGTGCCCCAGCTATCCGGAAATCCCGCTGGCGCTGTTTCCCGGGCGGCGGCTGGCGGCGGCGCTGGAGGATTTCGCGCCCGAGGCGGTGCACGTCGCCACCGAGGGGCCGCTGGGCTGGGCGGCGCGGGCGTGGTGCCTGCGGAACGGCCATCCGTTCACCACCGCCTATCACACCAAGTTCCCCCATTACGTCCGTGCCCGCACCGGGGTGCCGCTGTCGTGGCCCTATGCGCTGATCCGCCGGTTCCATGCGCCGTCGGCGGCGGTGATGTGTCCGTCGCCCAGCGTCTACCGCGAACTGACCGAATGGGGCTTCACCAACGCGGTGGAATGGTCGCACGGCGTCGATACCGCCACCTTCCGGCCGCAGCCCAAGGATTTCCTGGCGGTGCCGCGGCCGCTGTTCCTGTATGTGGGGCGGGTGGCGGTGGAAAAGAACCTGCCCGCCTTCCTGTCGCTGGACCTGCCGGGCACCAAGATGGTGGTGGGCGACGGCCCGGCGCGGGCGGCGCTGATGAAGCGTTTCCCGCAGGTGGACTGGCGCATCGCCAATGGCGACGCCGAATTGTCGCGCTATTTCGCCGCCGCTGATTGCTTCGTGTTTCCGTCGCTGACCGACACGTTCGGTCTGGTGATGCTCGAGGCCCTGGCCTCGGGCGTGCCGGTGGCGGCCTTCGCCGTGCCCGGGCCGCTGGACGTGGTCGGCACCGCGCCGGTGGGTGTGCTGGGCGACGATCTGTGGGCGGCGGCGCTGGCGGCGCTGGAACTCGATCCCCAACTCTGCCGCGCCTATGCCGCCGGGTTCTCGTGGGATCGGGTGGCGGCGCAGTTCCTGGGCTTCCTGCGGCCGCTGGACGTGTGAGCGGACAAAAAAATTTGCGTGAGGACAAAAAACTTTGGATCAGACAAAAAAGTTTGAACCAGGAAGCGCCCTTTACCCGGAGACCACGTTCACCCTAGAGTGGAATGGCTACCTCTGGGGGAGCCATGGCAAGGAAGCGCTACGGGTTCGATGAAGCGAAAATCGCGCGCTTCCAGAAGGAAGGCCGGGGGCAAGGCCGCGGTGCCGATTACAAGCCGTGGCTCAAGATTTCGGACGTCCCTTCGCATGGGCGTTCCAGCCGGCCGAAGGGCCTGAAGACCGGGCGCGTCCACCACTTCCTGTCCGACATTGAGCGGCACGTCTTCCATCTGTTCGACTGGGACGATGCCGTCGAGGATATTCGCGAACAGTTCCCCTTGGACCGCGACGGGACCCAAAGAATCGCAGAAAGCCTTGGCTTCGACCATCCCCGGGATATCAGCTCGCGGGTGCCACTGGTGATGACGACGGACTTTCTCATCGACATCGTTCGCGACGGCAAGGTTGTGCTGCTGGCCCGGGCCGTAAAGCGCGCCCAGGACCTCGACGATAAACGGGTACTGGAGAAGCTGGAGATCGAGCGCCGATATTGGGCTGAGCAAGGGGTAGATTGGGGCATCGTCACCGAATTGGACATCCCGATGGTGCGAGCCCGCAACATCGACTGGATACGGCACCACGCAACAGTAAGCGAGCTCACCCAGCCATATGGCGGTTATTTCGAGGAAAAGGCCGCCATCCTCCTCAGGGAACTCCCCTACAACCCGAAAATGAGCCTTGGGCAATTTTGCCGCGAGATGGACGCCCGATTGTCGATGGAGGGAGGAACGGCGCTGATGCTGGTCCGCCACCTCTTGGGCAGCAAGGCGCTCACCGCCCCGATGGATGAGGAGCCTCTCGATCACACAATCCCAGTGGACTGGCTGCAACCGAGCGAAGCTGGCAACAGAGCGGCGGGGGCGTGCTGATGGCCCAGTTGTTTGTCAGTCAGGTGATCGAGTTCCCCGGGGAAGGGCGCCTTGAGCGAATCCTCTGGATCGATCCTGTCGGCAGGGGCTTCTTCGCAATCGATATCCACGATCCGCGCGCACTGCCATTGTTCCGGCCCATGGAGGAGGTGGAAAAGTTTGAGGCCGAGGGGATCGTTCGCATCACGGCAGACGATCCCTGGCTGGTGCCCGTGGCCGAGGCCACCGTTCCTGAGAAGCATCGGGCTCGGCGCGACAAGGGCTGGGCAATCATCCAGCCATTGGTTCGCGACCAGCCAGGCATCTTCCGCGACCAACAGCGCGCTCGGGCGATAAAGCAGGTGGTCAGCGACACGGGGACGCCCGTGTCCACGATCTACCGATACCTGCGGCGCTACTGGCAGCGGGGTATGACACCCAATGCCTTGCTCCCGGATTACGACCGCTGCGGCGGGCGTGGAAAGCCAAAGGCAGTCTCGAACAGGAAGCGCGGCCGCATCTATCGCGAAGACCGGCAAGGTGTAAACGTTACGCCGGAAGTGCGGAGCCTCATCAAGGCTGTAGTGACCCGTCGGTTCGCGATGAACCGGAAGATGGACATAAGGGAAGCCTACGACGAATTCGTCCTGGCTCACTTCTCCGACCGGGTCATCGACGAGGCGACCGGCAGGCAAGTGGCGGTCACGCGGAAGGATACTCCGACTTTGCGCCAGTTCCGTTACTGGTTCGAGAAGGACAACGACATCTTCCTTATCGAGCGCAAGCGCCGGACGCCACGCGTTTATGACAAGGACATGCGGGCCATTCTGGGCTCCTCGACCGCTGAGACCCTGGGGCCAGCCTCACGGTATCAGATCGATGCGACCATCGCTGATCTTTATCTGGTGTCGCGGTACGACCGTAGGAAGATCGTCGGCCGTCCCGTCCTTTACATCGTTATCGACGTTTTCAGCCGCATGATCGTGGGTGTCTATGTCGGCTTCGAGGGGCCGTCGTGGGTGGGCGCGATGATGGCCCTCGCCAACGCCACATGCGAGAAGGTGGATTATTGCCGCCAGCTCGGCATCAACATCACCGAAGACCTGTGGCCGTGCGATGCGATCCCCGAGGCCTTGTTGGGTGATAGAGGCGAACTTGCCGGGGAGGCAGCTGATAACCTTGCCAATCACCTCGGCGTTCGGGTCGAGAACACAGCGCCTTATCGAGCGGATTGGAAAGCTGTTGTCGAACGGCGTTTCCGCCTTCTCCCCGCGAAATTCAAAGCCTATACGCCCGGCTATATCGCGCAGGACTACAAGGCACGGGGGGCAGACGACTACCGCCTCGACGCCACCCTCAACATCGACGAGTTCACGAGGATCATCATCCACTGCATCCTCTACTTCAACAACGAACACCGGATTGAAGGGTATGAGAAGTCGCCGGCGATGATCGCCGATGAGGTGCAGCCGATCCCGATTGACCTTTGGAATTGGGGAAAGGTGAACCTGAGCGGTAAGCTAAGAAGTATTCCACCCGAGACCGTGAAACTGAGCCTCATGCCGAGCGCCGACGCGCTCGTCACAGCCAGCGGCATTCGATTCCAAGGCTGTTTCTACAGCTGCACGAAGGCAATTGAAGAGCACTGGTTCGAGCGGGCGCGTCAGCGCGGCACATGGAAGGTGCGCATCTCCTACGATCCGCGCAACATGGACGAGGTCTATTCGCAGGAGGGGATGGGCCGGTCAACGCGCTTCATTCCTTGCGCGCTCACCGACAAGAGCCGGCATCACCGCGGCAAGACGCTGTGGGAAATTGACCAGATCATGAAGGACGAGCGGCTCCAGAAACAGGATGGCGAACATGCGGAGCTTCAGGGCCGGATAAATCTGGTCGAAGCAATTAAGGGCATCATCGACGACGCCAAATCCGACGGGGCGCTCCAGCCTCCGGACACGCGCAACGCCTCGGAGCGAGTTCGCGACATCCGCGGAAACCGTCGGGAAGAAAGGCGAAGCAACCAGGAACGCGAAGCATTCCGTTTGTCCGCTGGCACCGCTCCCACGGGTACGGGCGACGTAATTCCGTTTCCGGTTGGAAAACCGGCTGATGATTACAGCGAGCCGGACATAACCGAGTACTTGAGAAGCCTTGAGGAGGAGGGGGAAGATGGCATCTGACCATCTGGCGGAAGATCTCCCGGAATACCGCGATAATCCCCTCATAGCGAAGCTCCCTCCGATCTTGTCGGCGAGACAGGCGGTTCAAGCGCTCGCGGCTCCGCCCGATTTCCATGAGAACGAACGCAAGCTCGCCGCGCACCTTCGAGCCCATGCGATCCATCGCCTGGGGAGATATTTCCAGCCGCTGGAACGGCACCTTGAACTGGAAGCGCGGTTCTCCACCCTAATCCGGCAGGGCTACATCGGACGCAACCCGGCCAACGGGGACCTTATCCGCGTTCTCCAGGACGGCCATGATCGGTGCGTTCTGAAGGACATCAACTATGCCCCGCGCCAAGTCCGCTCGACGGCGACCAGTTTTGCCCTGATCGGCTGCTCTGGCGTTGGAAAGAGCAAAAGCGTTGAGCGCATCCTCGAGCTCTACCCTCAGGTTATCCACCACTCGACACCATGCAGCATGGACCAGGTCACCTGGCTCAAGCTGGACAGCCCCTATCAGGGTTCCCCGAAGCAACTTTGCATCAACTTCTTCAAGGAGATGGACTTCACTCTGCACCACAGCACGGATTACCTGGGGAAGTTCGGGAATAGCCGGCGATCGGTCGATGACATGATGGTGCAGATGAGTCAGGTCGCACATCTTCATGCCCTCGGCGTCCTGATCATCGACGAAATCCAGCACTTGAAGAAGGCCCGAGGAACTGGCCACGAGGCCATGCTGAATTTCCTGGTGACCCTGGTTAACACCATCGGGATTCCCGTCATCATCATCGGGACCCTGGGCGCCCTTCCACTACTCCAAGGGGATTTCCGGCAAGCCCGTAGGGCGAGCGGGCTGATCTGGGAAAGAATGGAGGCGGGGCCCAGTTGGAACCACTTCATCGATCATTTGTGGCAGTACCAGTGGCTGCGGGAACCGGGGGCCCTGACCGATGATATTCGGCGGGTCCTTTACGATGAGAGCCAGGGCATCATCGATGTGGTGGTGAAGCTGTTCATGCTGGGCCAGCTTCATGCGCTCACGCTTGGCCTTATCCGCAAGAGACCAGAAACCCTGGATGCGGAGCTTCTGCGCCATGTGGCCCGTGAAAATTTCCGCATGATCCAACCGATGATCAACGCCTTGAAGCGTGGAGACCGAGCCGCGATCGCCAAATACGACGACATCAGGCCACTCAAGGATCATGTCGAGCAGATGTTCAACCACGCGATCGCCAGCATGGAAGGGGAGAAGCGGATTGCCCCGCCGCTCACCAACCTTCCGGCTCGACCGCAGGCCGACAGCGCGGAGGCCGTGCGTCAGGCTCTGTTTGCCCTGGGCGTCGCCCCGGACATTGCCGAGAAGTTGTTGGCCAGTGCCGTAGACCAAGGGGGGGCTGAGGACCCGGTGATGTTGATGGCCAGGTTGTCGACCCAGTTGCGCCCCGAATTGGTTCCGTGCCCGGCTCCAGCGTCGAAAAGGGCTGCCCGCAAGAAGACCGTCGGGCTCCCACCACAGGACAGCCTTCCTGCCATTGTCTCCAGGGCAATGGCTAGTGGGGTGAACGGTTACGCGGCGCTTGTCGCAGCCGGGCACATTCGACCCGTATCGGCAGACCTGACCGCTTGAGGTCGACGATGGTCTCGTACTTCCCGGAAATCTATCCCGACGAGACCCTCTACAGCGTCATTGCGCGCTTTCACCGTCACTTGGGTGGGCAGCCGGAGAAACAGACGCTCATCGAATTGTTTGGGATGCCGGACGCGATAGCGATAGTGGACTTTCCCGGCCATTTAACAGCACTCAGCCGCAATCTTCCCCGGGACCGCGGGCTTACGCCAGAGCGTCTCGCATGGCGGCACACGCTTTATCCCTACTATGTAGCCTACCAACCGCCCGAGGTCGCCTCGGTTGCCCTGAGGGAGATGCTTGAAGGACGTGCGGGTTCTCCCCGCTTGCGTCTCGGAGTGTCGGCGAGCACCGTTCCCGCCCCGACGACCTTGCGGTACTGCCCAGGCTGCCATCGCGAGGCCGAGGAGAAGGTGGGCGAGGGTTGGTGGAAACGGATTCACCAATTGCCCGGGGTGGTCATCTGCCCGTCTCATGAGGTCGTTCTCCGCGACAGTATTGTTCAACCGCGAACCCAGTCCCGTCACACCTACAT
>JAEXAH010000099.1 GCA_023458315.1 Pseudomonadota bacterium | reverse complement strand
GACCGCACCCTGGGCGAACTGGAACGCATGCTGGCCGCCGCCGCCGCCGCCGCACCGCGCCGCACCGAGATCGCCCTGCCGACCGAAGGCGGCGGCCGCGACTGGCTGGCGCTGGAATTGCGCCCGGCCGGCCGCCACGGGCTGACCTGGGTGGTCGAGGACGTCAGCGCCCGCCGCGCCATCGAGGAAACCCTGCGCCGCGACAACGAATGGCTGGCCGATTTCGTCGATTACCTGCCGGTCGGCTGTTATTCCGCCGATTCCGATGGCGTCATCCGCTCGGTCAACCACCGGCTGGCGGAATGGCTGGGCAGTTCGGCGGGCGACCTGATCGGGCTGAACCTGCTGGACGTGCTGGGCACCATCCCCGACCCCGAGGCCGAACGCACCGAACTGAAGCTGGTGGGACGCGGCGGCGAGGTGTTCCAGGCGCTGCTGGCCCATTCGGTGTTCGACGATGGTGGCGAAATCCGCACCCGGTCGGTGGTGGTGCGCGACATGGTGCCCGAGCATCAGTGGGAACGCGCCCTGCGCGCCGCCGAACGGCGCTTCCGCTGGCTGTTCGACGACGCCCCGGTCGGCATCGCGCTGATCGAACTGGACGGCGGCATCGGCACCTGCAACCTGGCCTTCCAGGCCATGATGGGCATCGACCACGACGGGCTGGCCGGGCGCCAGTTGACCGATTACGTGGCCGAGGACCAGCGGCCGCTGGCCATCGAGCAATTGGGCAAGGTGCTGGTGGGGTCGCTGCCCGGCACCCATCTGGACGTGCGCCTGCGCGGCCGACGCGAGGTGATCGCGCAATTGTTCGTCAGCCCGACCCACGAGGACGGCGAGATTTCCGGCCTGATCGTCCATTTCATCGACGCCACCGAACAGCGCAACCTGGAAATCCAGTTCGCCCAGTCGCAGAAGATGCAGGCCATGGGCCAGTTGGCGGGCGGCGTCGCCCACGATTTCAACAATCTGCTGACCGCCATGATCGGCTTTTGCGACCTGCTGCTGCAACGGCACGGCGCGGGCGACCCCAGTTTCGCCGACATCATGCAAGTCAAGCAGAACGCCAACCGCGCCGCGTCGCTGGTGCGGCAATTGCTGGCCTTCTCGCGCCGACAGGCGTTGCAGCCGCGCCTGCTGAACGTCACCGACGCCCTGGCCGACCTCAACAATCTGCTGCGCCGCCTGCTGGGCGAAACCATCGAACTGAAGATGGTGCACGGCCGCCAGTTGGGGCTGGTGCGGGTCGATCCCGGCCAGTTCGATCAGGTCATCATCAATCTGGCGGTCAACGCCCGCGACGCCATGCCCGGCGGCGGCAGCCTGACCATCCGCACCAGCGCCGTCACCGTGGACCAACCGGTGCAGCGCGGCCCGGAACTGATGCCGGCCGGCGATTACGTGCTGATCGAGGTGCAGGACACCGGCACCGGCATCCCCAAGGAAAATCTGGGCCGCATCTTCGAGCCGTTCTTCAGCACCAAGGAAGTGGGCGCCGGAACCGGGCTGGGCCTGTCCACGGTCTACGGCATCGTGCGCCAGACCGACGGCTTCGTGGTGGTGGAAAGCGAACTGGGCCAGGGCGCGGCCTTTTCCATCTACCTGCCGCGCATCGAGGCCGAGCCCGAGGCGGAAACCCGCCGCCCCGCCGCCGCGCCCGAGGCCGCCGCCGACCTGACCGGCAGCGGCACCATCCTGCTGGTCGAGGACGAGGACGCGGTCCGCATGTTTGCCGGGCGTGCCCTGAAGAACAAGGGCTACCGGGTCATCGACGCCCGATCCGGCGAACAGGCGCTGGACGTGCTGCGCGGCGACGACACCATCGACGTGCTGATTTCCGACGTGGTCATGCCCGGCATGGACGGCGTCACCCTGGCCAAGCTGGTGCGCATGGAACGCCCGGCCATCCGCATCATCCTGATCTCGGGTTATTCCGAGGACGTGGCGCGCAACGGCATCGACCCCGACGCGGGCATCCACTTCCTGCCCAAGCCGTTCTCGCTCAAGCAACTGGCCGGGGCGGTCAAGCAGGTCATGGGCTGAACGCCCGCCGATAGGATTCCGTCATCATCCGCTCACACAAAAGATACATCAGACATGTCACATTAAAATAACCAAGCAAATTAATTGGTTATTGTGGTTGCTATGTCGCCCCACACCTCCTATCCTATACAAAAGCTATACGGAGGACCACGGCATGCGCGACAACGGCCCCATCACCGACCGCGAGATCGTCCTGGACGACCACGCCCTGCTGGTGTCGCGCACCGACATCAACGGCCGCATCACCTTCGTCAATGCCGAATTCGTCCAGGTTTCCGGCTTCACCGAAGAGGAATTGCTGGGCGCGCCGCATAATCTGGTCCGCCATCCGCACATGCCCAAGGAAGCCTTTGCCGATTTGTGGGCGACGGTCAAGGATGGCCGCCCGTGGGAGGGCTTCGTCAAGAACCGCACCAAGTCCGGCGATTATTACTGGGTCCGCGCCAACGTCACCCCCGTCACCGAGGACGGAGCCGTCACCGGCTATGTCTCGATCCGCTCCAAGCCGACGCGGGCACAGGTGGCGGCGGCGGAAACGCTGTACGCCGATTTCCGCGCCGGACGGGCCGCCGGGCGCCGCATCCATGAAGGCCGGGTGGTGACGTCCGGCCTGGCCGCCCTGGCCGGTCGCACCATCTCGTCCATCACCGGCCTGCTGGCGCTGGCCATGACCGCCATGGTGGCGGGGGCGGCCGCAGCCGCCGCCCTGACCGTCAGCGGCGGCGGAACCGGGCTGGCCGGATTGTTGCTGGTCCTGGGCCTGGGTGGCGCCCTGGCCCTGGGCCTCACCGCCCTGCGCCGCCTGAACGCGCCGCTGCATCGCATGGGCACCGCCTTCGACAGTATCAGCCGCGGCGATTACACCGCGATGATCGCCGACGAACCGGTGGTCGAATTCGGCCGCGTCACCGCCCAGTTGCGCGGCCTGCGCGCCAAGCTGGCCTATGCCCGCCAGGAACGCCAGGAACAGCAGCGACAGGCGGAACAGGCCCGTCGCGCCGACCTGGAACGCATCGCCAGCCAGTTGAACGAACGCATCCAGGGCATCGTCGATGTGCTGTCGGTGTCGTCGGGCAGCCTGTTGCACAATTCCCAGGCCCTGACCGACACCGCGTGCAAGACCTTGCAACAGGCCGGAACCCTGGACGGCGTCACCCAGCAGGTCACGGCCAACGTGCAATCGGTTTCGGCCGCCACCCAGGAACTGACCAGTTCGGTCTGCGAGATTTCCCGCCAGGTGGCCCACGCCGCCACCATTTCCCAGGAAGCGGTCGGGCAGGCCCGCGACACCGGTCAGGTGGTGACGGGACTGGCCGAGGCCGCCAACCGCATCGGCGAGGTGGTGACGCTGATCAACGACATCGCCAGCCAGACCAACCTGTTGGCGCTGAACGCCACCATCGAGGCGGCGCGGGCGGGCGAGGCCGGCAAGGGCTTCGCCGTGGTCGCCAACGAGGTGAAAAGCCTCGCCAACCAGACGGCGCGGGCCACCGGCGAAATCGCCCAGCAGGTCAGCGCCATCCAGGGCGAAACCCGGGTGGCGGTGGACTCGATCCGCGCCATCACCGCCACCATCCAGTCGCTGTCCGAGGTGTCGACCGCCATCGCCACCGCCGTCGAGCAACAGGGCGCCGCCACCGGCGAAATCGCCCGCAGTCTGGAACACGCCGCCCAAGGCACCGAAACCGCCGCCGGAAACGTGTCGGAAGTGGCCCAGGCGGCCGAGGAAACCCGGATGATGGCCAATCAGGTGACGCAATCCGCCGAAGGCTTGCAAGGTGTGTCCGAGCAATTGTCCGGCGAGGTCGGCGCCTTCATCGCCGACATCCGCCGCGCCTGAAAAGTCCCGTTGCCGAGCCCGGGGCGCCACGGTAGCCTCGGGCTCTCAACGCGAGGGGGAACGTCTTCATGAACAAAGTTGCGGTTGGTGTGGCTGTCGGCGCGGTGGTCGTCGGCGCGGCGGCCTATGGCACCCTGGTCTATCCCACCCAGCGCGCCCGCGCCGAGGTGGACAAAGCCATCGCCGAAATGTCGGCCGACACCAAGATCAGCTATCAAAGCCTGAGCTATTCCCTGTTCTCGCGCACCCTGACCATGGGCGGCATCCAGATGTCCCTGCGCGAAGGCGACGAGGTTCTGAACGTCCAGTTCCAGCAGGCGGTGCTGCGCGGCCTGACCGCCAAGGGCATGGCCGAGGTGCACGCCACCGGCGTCACCATGGAGGACGAGGCCAAGACCGCCCGCATCACCGCCGAGCGCCTGGACGGCGAAGGCATCGAGGGCGACGAGCAATTGTTCAAGGCCAACCAGCTTGGCAGCGTCACCGTCAAGCGCGTGGCCATTTCCGGCGTCACCCTGACCACCGAGGGCGACACCGCCAAGATCCGCGAAGTGGTCATGGCCGATCTGGTGCAGACCGGCGCCACCCCCACCGCCCTCAGCTTCGGCCTGCACGGCCTGGAGGTCGAGGCCGCCAAGATCGGCGATCCCGACGCCCGCCAGGCCATGACCGAACTGGGTTACGACACGCTGAGCCTGAACCTGGACCTGGCCTACCAGCACCAGCCCGAGGCCCAGCGCCTGACCCTCAGCAACGTCTCGGTCGGCGGCGACCAATTGGGCAAGCTGTCGGTTTCCGCCACCTTCGGCGGCGTCCCCACCCTGCCCCAAGGCGAGCCCGAGGCGGCGCTGGAACTGTTGCAGACCGCCACCCTGGAAAAGCTGGAAGTGCGCTACGACGATGCCTCGCTGGCGCCGCGCCTGTTCAAGCTGGCCGCCAAGCAGGACGGAATCGAGGTCCAGGCGTGGAAGGACGGCGTCATCGCCCAGATCAACGCCGGGCTGGGCGAAACCCAGTCGCAGCCGCTGATCCACGACGCGCTGAACAGCGCCGCCGCCTTCCTGGCCGATCCCAAGTCGCTGACCCTGCGCCTGACCCCGCCCAAGCCGTTGCCGCTGCTGCTGCTGGGCATGGCCGCCCAGGACCGCAACGCCATCGTCCAGGCCACCGGCATGACGGTGTTCGCCAACCGCTGAGAGCCGCAAGAACAAAGGGTTCATCGCGGATTTGTGGGGCAGTGCTCGTCATGGCCGAGCTTGACCCGGCCATCCACGTTTGTCCGCAGGGATCTCAGCGGAAAGACGGAAACAGGCGGCGCCGCGTGGATGCCCGGATCAAGTCCGGGCATGACGCAAACGGTTGCTGGGCCAACAGACCCGCAAATCCGCGAAGACCCAAACAAAGGGCCTCTTCCCCACCGGGAAGAGGCCCTTCTGCATTCAGGCGACCAAATCCTTACGGACGGCCGATGCTGATATAGGTGAAGCCGGAATCGCGCATTTCCACCGGGTCCCACACGTTGCGCAAATCCACCACCACCGGCTGGGTCAGCAACGACTTCATGCGGCCGATGTCCAGCGCGCGGAATTCGTTCCATTCGGTGATGATCACCGCGCAATCGGCCCCCGCCAGGGTGGCATAGGCGTCGTCGCAATAGGTGATGGCGGGCAGCAGCTTCTTGGCTTCTTCCATGCCTTCGGGGTCGAAAGCCTGGATGGTGGCCCCGGCCTCGACCAGCGCCGGAACGATGTCCAGCGAGGGGCTGTCGCGCATGTCGTCGGTGTTGGGCTTGAAGGTCAGGCCCAGAACGGCCACGGTCTTGCCCTGAACCGAACCGCCGCAGGCGGCGATGACGCGCTGCGCCATGGCCTTCTTGCGGGCATCGTTCACCGCCACCACGGTTTCCACGATCTTCAGCGGCGCGTCGTAATCGCGCGCGGTCTTGACCAGGGCCAGGGTGTCCTTGGGGAAGCACGAGCCGCCATAGCCGGGACCGGCATGCAGGAACTTCTTGCCAATGCGGCCGTCCAGGCCGATGCCCTTGGCCACGTCGTGGACGTTGGCGCCCACCTTCTCGCACAGATCGGCGATTTCGTTGATGAAGGTGATCTTGGTCGCCAGGAAGGTGTTGCCCGCGTACTTGATCAGTTCGGACGTGCGGCGCGAGGTGAAGACGATGGGCGTCTCGATCAGGTACAGCACGCGGTAAAGCTGCTTCATCACCGCGCGGGCACGGTCGGAATCGGTGCCCAGCACCACGCGGTCCGGCCGCATGAAGTCGTTGATGGCCGAGCCTTCACGCAGGAATTCCGGGTTGGACACCACGTCGAATTCGGCATCGGGGCGACGCTTGCGGATGATGGCCTCGACCTCGTCGCCGGTGCCCACCGGCACGGTCGACTTGTTGACCACCACGGTATAGCCGGTCATGGCGTCGGCGATTTCCTCGGCCGCCGCATAGACATAGGACAAATCGGCATGGCCGTCGCCACGGCGCGACGGCGTGCCGACGGCGATGAACACCGCATCGGCGTCGCGCACCGCTTCCTTCAGGTCGGTGGTGAAGGACAGGCGCCCCGCCTTCACATTGTCCGCCACCAACTGGTCCAGGCCCGGCTCGTAGATGGGCATGACGTTCTGGTGCAGCAGCTCGATCTTGCGGGCGTCCTTGTCGACGCACACCACCTCGATACCGAATTCCGAGAAACAGGTTCCCGACACCAGACCCACATAGCCGGTGCCGATCATGGCAATGCGCATGGCGCTGCTTTCCTTATCAGATCAAATCTTGAAGTTCTTCAGGGCCTCGCGGACCAGCCCGCCGATGTCGTCGCGCTCCAGCGCGAAGGCCACATTGGCTTCCAGCCAGCCCACCTTGTCGCCGCAATCATAGCGGGTGCCTTCGAAGCGCAGGCCGTGGAACGGCACCATGCCGATGGTCTGGGCGATGGCGTCGGTCAACTGGATTTCGCCGCCCGCGCCCTTTTCCTTCTTGTCCAGCACCTCGAACACCGCCGGATGCAGGATGTAGCGGCCGATGATGGACAGGGTGGACGGCGCCACCTCGGGGTCGGGCTTTTCCACCAGGCCCTTGGCCTTGGCGATGCGGCCGTTGTCGAATTCCACGTCCAGGATGCCGTAGCGCTTGGTGTGTTCGCGCGGCACGTCGGACACGGCGACCACATGGCCGCCCACTTCGGTGTGCACCGCCACCATCTGGCGCAGGCACGGCGTCTTGGCCAGGATCAGGTCGTCGGGCAGCAGCACGGCGAAGGGCTCGTCCTCGACCAGATCGCGGGCGCACCACACGGCATGGCCCAGGCCCAGCGGCTCCTGCTGGCGGGTATAGGAAATCTGGCCCGACTTGGGCATCCAGCTGGTGACGGCCTCGACCAGATCGAACTTGCCGCGTTCCTTCAGGGTGCGCTCAAGGTCGGGGGCATGGTCGAAATGGTCTTCCAGCGCCGCCTTGCCGCGGCCGGTGACGAAGATGAAATGCTCGATACCGGCGGCGGCCGCTTCTTCCACCGCGTACTGGATCAGCGGCTTGTCGACCACGGGAAGCATTTCCTTGGGCATCGCCTTGGTGGCGGGCAGGAAACGGGTGCCCATGCCCCCCACCGGGAACACGGCCTTGCGCACGCGACGAGCCATCTGGAAACTCCTTGCGAAATCATGTCCACCGGCCGGCGCCTTCGGAACGGGCGCGCAACGAGCCGGCCGCCTGTTTTGCCATGCCCGAAGGCCGGACGCAACGGCAGGCAGGGGACGGCCGCAAAGAAGCTGTGGAAATCAGCCCAGCAGCACGTCGCGCGCCTGGTTGATGCGTGCGGCGATCCAGGTGGAACCGCCATGGTCGGGGTGGTTGGCCAGCATCAGGCGGCGATGGGCGGCGCGGATGTCGTCGGGGGCGGCATCGGTGCCGACGCCCAGGATGTCGCGGGCTTCCTCGACGCTCATGCCGCGCTGGGGCACCGGCGGCGAGGCGTTGCCCTGGGTCTGGGCTTGCTCCGGCCCGTCCTTCTTTTGCCGATAGCGGTCGAAGGCCCGCCACCAGCCATGCACCCGCGCCGCCCGCGACAGCCACGGCATGGCGGCGGCGCCCATGGCGAACAGCCCGGCCAGCTTGCCGGTCAGCACCAGCCACAGCCCGAACACCGCCAGCAGGGCCAGGGCCAGCATCTTGCCGATGCGGCCCGCCGTTTCCGGGCGGTTGCGCTTCAGCCAGCCCATGAACATCCACGCCGCCAGCACGGCGCCGAGAACCAGGATCAGTTGCGGCAGCATGGGCACATCCCGTCGGACAAGGTCATGCCCCTAGATAAGCAAGGCCGGGGACGGCGGCCAGGGGGATTTCGCCGCTTTTTGCCGGGCGGCAGTTTTTTCCCAGCCGAAGCCCCCGGCGGGCGATGGCCTGCCGGGGGCTTGGCAAGGGGTGACGGATCAGAACGGCAGGATCACGTCCAGAAGCTGCTGGCCATAGCGGGGCTGGGTGACGTCGGACGCGACGCCCCGGCCGCCGTAATGGATGCGGGCCTCGGCGATCTTTTCGTAAGTGACCGAGTTCGAGCTGGAAATATCCTCGGGGCGGATGATGCCCTGCACCGACAATTCGCGCAGTTCGTAATTCACCCGGATTTCCTGCTTGCCCGAGATCACCAGATTGCCGTTGGGCAACACCTGGGTGATCACGGCAGCCATGTTGACCGTCATGCTTTCGGTGCGGCCGGTCTTGCCCGAATTGCTGTTGGTGCTGGCGCCGGTGGTGCCGACCAGATTGGCGGGATCGACCGCGTCGGGCAGCACTTTGTTCAGGCTGTTCTCGAAACCCAGCAGGCCGGTGATGCCCGAGGTTTCCTCGGAATCGCGCTTGCGGGTCAGGTTGGTTTCAAAGCTGGCGCTGTCGTTGATGGACACCGCCACCGTCAGGATGTCGCCCACGTCCTTGGCGCGCTGATCCTTGAAGAACGCGCGGGAACCGGGCCGCCACAGCGAATTGGCGTTGGCGGGCGGCGCCACCGGCTGCGGCATGGGCATGCTGACCGGCTGGTAATTGGCCTTCTGGGTCGGGTTCTGGATGGCCGACACCTCGGGGCCGCTGCCCACTTCCGACAGGCGGGTCAGGGCGTTGCAGGCCGACAGCGAGGCGACGGCGACCATCAGGGTGGCGGTCTTCAGCAGGGTCTTGAGCGGGCGGGAGGTCATGATCGGCGCTCCTTGGGGATTCTCAGTTGGTCAGCGCGACGGTGCCGTTGGGGACGACGACCACGGTTCCAGGGCCATCGACGACGGCTTCGACGACGCGCTTGCTTTGCAGGTTGGTGACGCGGATGACATCGCCCTTGCCGCCTTCGTCCATGGAACGGCCCTGGACGGTCAACTGCATGAACGGGCTTTTGACCACCATGGTGACAGAGGAATTGCGCGGCACCATCACCGGGCGCTGCACGTCGGACAGACGGATGGGCGCGCCCTGGCGAACCTGGGACCGGGGTTCCTGGCCGACCAGTTGGCGCAGGTCGGTGATCATGTCGCGGCGGATGGCGTCGGCCCGGGTTTCCACCCATTCCACGTCGCGTTCGGTGATGATGTCGCCACGGCCCAGGGTGCGGCTGAGCACCGGGATGCGCGACACGGTGTAGACATGGCCGTTGACCCGCTGGCGCACGGCGTTGGGCTGACCGGCCGGGGCCTCGACCGTGGCCGAGAAGCGGGCGGTGCGGGCATCCCAGATCACGTCGCGGATGGCGATGCCGATGGTGCCGCCGTTGGACGGGACCATCATGTTCAGGGCGGTGCGGTTGGTGATCTCGAAATCGAAGGGGGCGGGCACGCCCTCGGCGCCCAGGGCCTCGCGCAATTCGCTTTCCACCAGCCGGACGTCCACCATCTGGCCGGCGCGCTCGATGACGATGCGCTCGAAGCCGTTGGCGGGCTGCCAGTTGATGCCGTATTGGGCGGCGACGGCCGACAGCCAGCGGACATCGGCGGTGACGCGCTTGCCCGGCTGCGGCGCCGGGGCCAGCATGACGTCGCCCTTGTCGCCCAGATTGTCCCACAGGTCGCCCAGGCGCACGGTGTCGCCCTCGATGACGGCGGCGGGCCTGAGCTGGGCGGGCAGCGAACCGGCCTGGACGGCCATGGACCCGGCAAGAACGAAGGCGGCGGCGAGGAGGAGGCGCTTCATGGCGAACCCCGCTTACTTCATCTGATTGATGGTCGAGAGCATCTCGTCCGAGGTCTGGATGACCTTGGAATTCATCTCGTAGGCGCGCTGGGCCGAGATCAGGTTGGTGACTTCCGACACCACGTTGACGTTCGACGTCTCCAGATAGCCCTGCAACACGGTGCCGTAACCGGCGGTGCCGGGATTGGCGGTCGAGGCCGGGCCGGACGCCGGGGTTTCCATGTACAGGTTGTCGCCGCGCGCTTCCAGACCGGCTTCGTTCGGGAAGATGGAGATCTGCAACTGGCCCACATTGGCCAGTTCGGTGGCGCCGTCACGCTTGACCAGCACCTGGCCCGAGCTGTTGACGGTGACGCCGGTGGCGTCGTTGGGGACGGTGATGCCCGGCTGCACGGTATAGCCTTCGTGCGTCACGATCTGGCCCTGGTCCGACAACTGGAACGACCCGTCGCGGGTATAGGCGGTTTCGCCCGACGGCAACTGGATGCGGAAATAGCCCTTGCCCTGAATGGCCATGTCCAGGGTGTTGTCGGTGTTCTGCACCGACCCCTGCTCGGTGATGCGGTAGACCGCGGTGGTCTTGACGCCCAGGCCCAACTGCACGCCGGTCGGCACGATGGTGCCCGCGTCGGACGACGCCGCGCCGACGCGGCGCAGGTTCTGGTACAGCAGATCGCTGAATTCCGGCCGCCGACGGGTGTAGGCGGTGGTGTTCATGTTGGCGATGTTGTTCGAGATGACTTCGACGTTGGTCTGCTGGGCCAGCATGCCGGTGGCGGCGATATTCAGCGAACGCATGGCTTATTCTCCTGGACGGGCGGTATCAGGCGCGGGGCAACAGGGTGTCGATCGCCTTCATGGTGCGATCGTGCTCCCGGTCGATCATGTTCTGCGCGGCCTGATACTGGCGCAGCAATTCAGTCATCTTGGTGATCTCGACCACCGGCTGGACGTTGGATTCCTCCATCATCCCCTGCACCAGTTGCGGGCGCTGGATGGTTTCCGCCTGGTCGGTGGTTTCGTACAGGCTGTCGCCCGCCTTGCGCAGATTCTGCTCGTTGGCGAAGCGCACCAGCTTGAGGTTGGCGACCACGCCGTTCTCGGTCGAGACGGTGCCGTCGCCCGCGATCTGGATGCGGGTTTCGTTGGGGGCGAAGATGATGGGATTGTCGTTCTTGTCCATCACCGCGAAACCCTGGGAATTCACCAGCATGCCGCCTTCGTCCAGGCGGAAGTGGCCGTTGCGGGTGTAGCGCATGCCGGCCTGGGTCTCGATCTGGAAATAGCCTTCGCCGTGGATGCCCACGTCCAGCGGGTTGTCGGTCTTGGTCAGCGGCCCCTCGCGGGTGTCGCGCAGCAGGCCCATGTCCTGCACGAACGACAGCTTGGTGCCGGTGGCCCGGGCCGACGAACGGGTGTCGACCAGGAACTCGCGGAACATCATCTGCTCGCCCTTGTAGGCGGGGGTGTTGGCGTTGGCCATGTTGTTGGCGACCACGTCAAGCTGGCGCCACAGGGCATTTTGCCGCGACAGAGCGATGTAGGAGGTGTTTTCCATCTCAACATACCCGGCTTACGAAACCTCGCCCCATCTCTTGCAGGGGGCGTGCCAACTTTCGAAAAAATCGGAAATGGCGGTTTTCCGCCATTCCGTCCGCCGTCCGCCGCCGCGCCCGCCGCCAGGGCCGGGCAGATATTGCCGGGCAGGGGGCGCAAACGGTATGGTCGGGCCGTCCAAGGGAACCGCCCCGGGGTCAACCTTATGTTAACCGGGGGCGGCTACCTTCATCGTTGAACACGTGCGCCGTGGGACATGCCCGCGCGCCAGGCCCGCAAGGTGGGGGAGATGGCAGAAGACCTGGAAGAGGATTTTGACGACGATTCCGGCTCTATGGAGCTTCCCGAGTCCTCGTCGAAGAAACTGCCGATCAAGAAGATCCTGATCCTGGTCCTGCCGCTGCTGTTGCTGGTGGGCGCCGGTGCCGGGCTGTATTTCACCGGCGTGCTCGACTCGCTGCTCGGCAAGGGCAAGGGCGCCGAGGAACACGCCGCCCCGGTGGCCGAACAGAAGGCCGAGGCGCCGCGCGTGGCCGGTCCGGTGGATTTCATGGATTTGCCCGAGATGCTGGTCAACCTGCAAAGCCAGGGCCGCAAGCAGAACTTCCTGAAGATCCGGGTTGCCCTGGAACTGGAAAGCCCGCTTGACCGGCCCAAGGTGGAACAGGTGATGCCGCGCATCATCGATTCGTTCCAGGTCTACCTGCGCGAGTTGCGGGTGGAGGATTTGCAGGGCGCGGCGGGCATGCACCTGCTGCGCGAGGAGTTGCAGACCCGCGTGCAGGCCGCCGTGAAGCCGGTCAAGGTGAACGACGTGCTGTTCCGGGAAATGCTGGTCCAGTAAGCGCGAGAATCGGATGGCTATGGTCCAGGATGGCGGCGAAGGTCGGTCCGCCGACGACGAAGAGGCCCTGATGCGCGAGTGGGCCGCCATGGCCGGAGGCGATTCCGGTGGCGGCGGCGGCGGCGGCGAAGGGGGCGGCGAATCGGACGCCATGGCGGCCGAATGGGAAGCCATGCTCGGCGCCGGCGACGGCGACGGCGGCGATGGCGCGCCCAAGGATTCGACCCGCGTTCTGAACCAGGACGAAATCGACTCGCTGCTGGGCTTCGACGACGACCACGGTCGCGGCGACGACAAATCCGGCATCCAGGCCATCCTGAATTCGGCGCTCGTGTCCTACGAGCGTCTGCCCATGCTCGAGGTGGTGTTCGACCGCCTTGTCCGCATGATGTCCACCTCCATGCGTAATTTCACGTCGGACAACGTGGAAGTGTCGCTGGACAACATTCTGTCGCTGCGTTTCGGCGATTACCTGAACTCGATCCCGTTGCCCGCCATGCTGGCGGTGTTCAAGGCCGAGGAATGGGACAATTTCGGCCTGCTGACGGTCGATTCCTCGCTGATCTATTCCATCGTCGACGTGCTGCTGGGCGGCCGCCGCGGCACCGCGGCCATGCGTATCGAAGGCCGCCCCTACACCACCATCGAACGCAATCTGGTCGAGCGCATGGTGCATGTGGTGCTGTCGGACCTGTCCGCCGCCTTCGACCCGCTGAGCCCCGTCACCTTCCGCTTCGAGCGCCTGGAAACCAACCCGCGCTTCGCCACCATTTCGCGCCCCAGCAACGCCGCCATCGTCGCCAAGCTGCGCATCGACATGGAAGATCGCGGCGGCCGTCTGGAATTGCTGCTGCCCTACGCCACCCTGGAACCGGTCCGCGAGCTGCTGCTCCAGATGTTCATGGGTGAAAAGTTCGGCCGCGACTCCATCTGGGAAACCCACTTGGCCGAGGAATTGTGGCTGACCGAGGTGGAGATGGAAGCCGTGCTGGACGAGCAGGTGATGAACCTGCGCGACGTGCTGCGCTGGAAGGTGGGGTCCAAGATCATGCTGAACGCCTCGCCCACCTCGCCCATCGACCTGCGCTGCGGCGACGTTTCCATGTTCCGGGGCCGCATGGGCCGCAAGGGCCAGCACATCGCCATCCGCGTCGACGAGAAACTCAACAAGGTCAGGGGCTAGGCCATGGATTGGAAGATCATCCTGGACCTGCTGGTTTCGGTGCTGCTGGTGGCCACCATCGGCTATGCGGTGATGCTGAACCAGCGCCTGACCCAGTTGCGCAAGAACCGCGACGATCTGGCCAAGATCATCGTCAGCTTCAACGAAGCCACGGTGCGGGCGGAAACCGCCATCCCCAAGCTGCGCAAGGCGGCCGAGGACGCCGGGCAATCGTTGCAGGAACGGGTCGAGAAGGCGCAGAGCCTGCGCGACGACCTGGCCTTCATGATCGAACGCGCCGACACCATGGCCAACCGCCTGGAAAACGCCGTACGCTCGGCCCGGACCGAGGCACGGCCCGGTGCCGCCGCGCCCGCGCCGTCGGCCAAGGACACCCCGCGTGAATCCGGCCGCATGGCGCCGCCGCCCGAGCGCGCCGCCGGGCAGTCGTCGCG
>JAEXAH010000098.1 GCA_023458315.1 Pseudomonadota bacterium | reverse complement strand
CCATCATAATCAAGGCGAAGGGGGATCGGTGCGGCCACTGCAAACCTCCAGCTGTTTGCCAGAGTGACTCACATTTGGCCGCTCATGGGAATCCCCGCCGTGAGTCGCCGTCAGCGCAGGCTGGTATAATAGCCCCAGTCTTGGGGCAGCGCACCGCACCCCGCCAGCCTGGGCCAACGGGGTGCTGCACGTTCGTCACTGCCGAGGAGGGGCAGCCTGCTTGAGCAGTCGCTGCTGTTCCTTGATCAGTTCCTGGGGGTCGGCGCGGGTGGCCGTGGAAATGGTGGCGATGATACCAACCCGTCCCTGGCTCCGGTTGAACTCGTCAACCGCCGATCTTAGGTCTTCCGTGGTCTTGAACAGCGGGACCTCCCGCCAGCCTTCCATCTTCATGGACTTGCTGTCGGCAGCCGCATCGGGGTTGAGACCGACCAGCTTGTCCGAGGTCGCTTCCATGTCCCGCAGGAACTCGTCAATGGAGGCGTTCGGGTTCTTCGACCGCCAGATACGGGCCTCCTGACGAAGGCGCCGTTCGGCCTTGGCCGCGTCGTAGGCAGAGGCGCCGTAGCCCCTCCCTTCCGGGTCCTGGCTCACGGCCTGCCGAAGACCGGCGGCGAGAGACTTGAACTCCTGATTGGCGAGGAAGGGATCGGTGCTGTCCTCCTTGGCACGGCGCCAGTCGTCCCAAAGCTGCTTCAGCGACTCCTTGGTGATCAGACCCGGCTCCAGCCGCGACGCTTGTCCAGCGGCTTGACCGAGTCCATGGGGACGATGGCCTGATCGAACGCCGCCCAGATGTTGTCCTGCCCGGTGATGCGTCGATAGGCGGGGAAATCGTTCGGCAGCAGAAGGTGGAAGTCCTCGTTGAAGTGGGCCTTCATCTCGGATACCCACTGGGTCACCAGCCCCTTGGGGGCCAGCACCAATACCCGCTTCACCCGTCCGCGTAGCTTCAGCTCGCGGATGATCAGCCCCGCCTCGATGGTCTTGCCGAGCCCGACTTCGTCGGCCAGCAGGTAGCGGACGCGGTCGTCCGACACCGCCCGCGACAGCGCCTTGATCTGGTGCGGCAGGGGTACCACCGAGGCGGCGATGGGCGCCAGCAGGGTGTCGTGCTCGACCGCCTCCGACACGCGCGCCGCCGAGGCCAGATAGGCGACGCGGTCAGCCTCAGCCGAGGATGGCTGGTCAAGTGGTTCCAGGCTGTCGGCAGCTACCCGGACGACGGCATCCTGACCGGTTAGCCAGACGCGGCAGAAGGCTTTGCCCCACAGAAGCGTACCAATCCTTATCTCGTTGCCTCGCGAGAACCGGAATGACGGGCTTGGCCGCGCAGTTCGGAGCCGAGTATGGCCGACCGGACCAATTTGCCAATCGAATCCGTGCGCTCCTGCCCGATGTGTGCGCCGTCTATCCCGGCGCAAAGGTGGTCGTGGCGAAAAGTGGGCTATGCCTATGGAAATCTCCGGCGGCGGTTCCGAACAGGAAAGGAAATGGCTGATGTTCGCGTATGTGCAACTCATGCTCACGCAAGGCTTCGGTCTCGGGACTGCTGATCTCCAGTGAGGAGGGGAAGCTGTCCATTTGATCCCTAACTGCGATGTGTGAATGCGCGAGCTTACATGATGTAAGTTCGCGTTCTTTTTATGTTCCGTGTGCGCGCGAGCGTTTCCGTTGGCGCGCGCCCTTGCTTTCTATATGTTGTTGGCCCTGCGCCGGAAACGCGCCCGTGATCTGCACGTACAAGTTTTGGAAGTGCGATCTGCGGCGAAGCCGACTGATACACAAACTGTACACAGCGCGTTCCTGCGGCTGTAACTGGTTGAAAAACAATGGAAAATAGCTCCAGAGTTTATCTCTACGACACCACCCTGCGCGACGGCGCCCAGACCCAGGGGGTGGATTTTTCCGCGGCCGACAAGGCGCGCATCGCGCGTGCCCTCGATTCGTTGGGGCTGGATTACATCGAGGGCGGGTGGCCGGGGGCCAATCCCACCGACGATGCCTTTTTCGCCAATCCGCCGGAACTGACCCGCTCGCGTCTGGCGGCGTTCGGCATGACCCGCCGGGCCGGTCGCTCGGCCGACAACGATCCCGGGTTGAACGCCTTGCTGGGGCATGATGGCGTGCAGGCCGTGACCATGGTCGGCAAGTCGTGGGACTTCCAGGTGACGGTGGCGCTGGGCATCGCGCTTGAGGAAAACCTGCGCATGATCGGCGATTCCGTCGCCCATGCCCGGACCCGGGTATCCGAGGTCATGCTGGATGCCGAACATTTCTTCGACGGCTACAAGGCCAATCCGCAATACGCCCTGGCGGCGGTGCGGGCGGCGCTGGACAACGGCGCGCGGTGGGCGGTGCTGTGCGACACCAATGGCGGGTCGTTGCCGCACGAGGTCGAACGCATCGTGTCCGAGGTGATCGCCGCCGGTGTGCCCGGCGATCGTCTGGGCGTGCATTGCCACAACGACACCGAATCGGCGGTGGCCAATTCCCTGGCGGCGGTCAAGGCCGGGGTGCGGCAGGTGCAGGGCACCATCAACGGCCTGGGCGAGCGTTGCGGCAACGCCAATCTGGTGTCCATCATCCCGGCGCTGGTGCTGAAGATGGGCTTCGAAACCGGCATTTCCGAGGACGGCCTGCGCAATCTGGTGCGGGTCAGCCGCACCTTGGACGAAGTGTTGGATCGCCAGCCCAACCGCAACCAGCCCTATGTGGGCGCCTCGGCCTTCGCGCACAAGGGCGGCCTGCACGTGTCGGCGGTGGCCAAGGACCCGGCCTGTTACGAACACATCGACCCGGCCAAGGTCGGCAACGCCCGCCAGATCGTGGTGTCGGATCAGGCCGGGCGCTCGAACATCGTCGCCCGCATGGCCGATCTGGGCATCGACATCGAAACGGTGAAGCGCGACGCTCTGGTCCGGGTGGTCGAAACCATGCAGGTGGATTTCGATCCGCGCGACGTGTCCGATCTGGTGGATTTGATCAAGCGGTTGGAGCACGAGGGCTATGCCTACGACACCGCCGCCGCCAGCTTCGAATTGCTGGTGCGCCGGGCGTTGGGGCAGGTGCCGGATTACTTCACCCTGGAACGCTATCGCGTCATCGACGAACGCCGTCGCAACGCGCGTGGCGAGTGGGTGACGCTGTCCGAAGCCACCGTCAAGGTCGAGGTGGGCGGGCGCGAATTCATGCAGGTGGGCGAGGGCAACGGCCCGGTGCACGCCTTCGACGTGGCGTTGCGCGCCGTGCTGTTGGGCGCCTATCCCGAATTGGCCGGGCTGGAACTGGCCGATTATCGCGTGCGCATCGTCGAAAGCACCGCCGGCAGCGGCGCCCGGACCCGCGTGACCATCGAAAGCACCGACGGCCAGGGCCGTCGCTGGACCACGGTCGGCGTGCACACCAACGTGCTGGAGGCATCGCTGGAAGCCCTTCAGGATTCCATCGCCTACATGCTGTTCCGGTTTCGCGGCGTGAAGTGACGCGGGGGCTTTTGCCCCCGATTCCCCAACCGGCGGCAGCCCGACCGTTTTCCGGATCGGATCAGTCCGCGTCCCAGTTCGGCCCGTCCTCGTCCTCCCACCAGCCCGGATGGGGCTTGGGGCAGGCATCGCGGCGGGCGGACAGATCGTCGCGGCGGGACTGGCTGGCGGTTGCCTCGGCGGCGGCCTGGCATTCCATATAAAAGGCGTGCACCCGTTCTTCGGCCCGCTGGGCCAGATCATAGACGTGCCACGGCAACATCAGATAATGCACGGAATCAGGGTCGGCGATTTCCGGCGCATGCTCGAACCAGTCCAGCGCGCCGCGCGGCGGCGGCGGGGCGGGGGGCAGGGATCGGGCCTGTTCGCGGTACAGCGCCGCCACGGCGTGGAACGCCTCGGCGGTGGCCGGGTTGCACGACATGGCGAAGGCTTCGGCCAGTTCCCCGTACCGTTCCGCCGACCGTTCCGCCACCGCGCGGGCGATGGCAAGAAGGTCGGCGGCGGTAAGGGACGGCCCGGAGGATGTGGTCATGTCCGGGCCGCCTGTCCTAGAGGGCGAACTGGGCGTCCAGATCGGCCACACTCTTGCCCGAACCGGTGACGGGGCGATAGGGGCGGCGGTCGCCCTTGTACAGCACGCCCATGTTGTAGCCGTCGTCCAGCATCAGCCGCTTGGCGGCCTCGGCGGGGTCGGTCGCGGCCTCTCCGGGGGCGGGGCGGACCACGTTCTTCCACTCGCGCTGTTCCTCGCGGAAGGTGACGCAGGGGCTCATGATCGCCACGAACGAGAAACCGGGATGGCGGATGGCCTCGGCGATGACCGCCGCGGTGCCGTTGGGATCGCCGGAAAAGGCGCGGGCGACGAAATTCGCCCCGGCCGCCAGCGCGATGGCCAGCGGATTGAACGGCGTCAGGCCGGTGCCGCCGGGCGGCGCCATGGCGGACGCATCCCAATCGGCCTCGGTGGTGGGCGACGGCTGGCCCTTGGTCATGCCGTAGACGCGGTTGTCCATGACCACATAGGTCATGTCCACGTTGCGGCGGCACGAATGCAGGAAGTGGTTGCCGCCGATGGAAAAGCCGTCGCCGTCACCACCCGCCACCAGCACGGTCAAATCGGGGCGGGCCAGCTTGAGTCCGGTGGCCACCACCAGCGAACGGCCGTGGATGGTGTGGAAGCCGTAGCAATTGGTGTAGGCCGGAATGCGCGACGAACAGCCGATACCGGACACCACGGCGGTCTTGTGCGGTTCCAGGTTCAGATCGGCGAACGCCTTGGTGATGGAGGACAGCACGGCATAATCGCCGCAGCCCGGGCACCACACCGGCTTGGCATCGGATTTGTAATCCTTGGCGGTGTAGGTCATGGCGGTGCACTCGGTCATGGCTTACTTCCCCCCCATGGCAAGAAGGCGCGAATGGATTTCGTGCGGGCGGAAGGGCAGCGGTCCGGCCCGGTTCAGCAACTGGGTCTGCGGCAGATCGTATTCGGCGCGCAGATATTTGTGGAACTGGCCGGTATGGGACATTTCCACCACCAGTGCCTTCTTGACCCCGGCCAGGGCCTTGGCCATGGCGTCATGGCGGGCGGGGGCCAGCAGACGCAGCGAGATCAGCTTGGCCTTGACGCCGTCGGCGCGGGCGCGCATCACCGCCTCGCGCGCGGCGCCGGTGCTGGAGCCCCAGGTGATGACGGCAAGGTCGCCCTCGCCCTCGATGGTGGCCCAATGGTCGCCGTACTCATGGCCGGTCAGCTTGCGCAGGCGCTTGTCGCTTTGCGCGAAATGGTCGCCCGCCTGGGACGACGGCATGCCGGTCTCGGTGTGCTCCAGACCGTCGGCGGTGTACTGGCAGCCCGGCGTGCCGGGCAGCGGCATGGGCGACACGCCGGTATTGGTCAGGGCGTAGCGCTTGAACTTTTCACCCTCGGCCGGGGATTCGGCGATCAGGCGCTTGCCGACGAAGGCCACGTCGGCCGGGGCCGGGATGATGCCGCGGCTTTGCCCCAGCGATTGTTCCGACAGCACGATGCACGGCGATTGCAGCACCTCGGCCAGATGCACCGCCCATTGGGTGGTGAACAGGCAGTCGCCGATGGAATTGGGCGCCACCACCAGATGGGGGGCGTCGCCGTGCATGCCGTACAGCGCGATGTTCAGGTCCGACTGTTCCGACTTGGTCGGGATGCCGGTGCTGGGGCCGCCGCGCTGGACATCGACCACCACCACCGGGGTTTCGGACGCCAGCGACATGCCCAGCGCCTCGGTCATCAGCGCCAGGCCGGGACCGGCGGTGGCGGTGACGGAGGGCGCGCCGCCGAACGAGGCGCCGACGCACATGTTGATGGAGGCCAGTTCATCCTCGGCCTGGACGAAGGTGCCGCCGATCTTGGGCAGGGCGCCGGTCAGCCATTCCAGGATCTCGGTGGCCGGGGTGATGGGATAGGCGGCGCAGAAGGTGACGCCGCCGCGCACCGCGCCCAGGCCCGCCGCTTCGTTGCCGGTGATGGACCAGCGGTTGGGCTTTTCGGTCACGGCGGGAAGGCGCTTGGTCTGGCCCAGGGCCAGGGCGGCCTCGGCGCCCTTCTGCACGGCGGCGACCGACGCTTCGTAGGCGTCGGCGCGCTTCTTCTTCAGCGACTTGCCCAGAACCTCGGTCACGGTGTCGATGGGCAGGCCGATCAACTGGCTGATGGCGCCCAGCGCGATCATGTTGGGGCGGCCGCCGGGAATGTCCTTGGCCAGATCCTTCATGGGCAGTTCGACGATGCGGGCGCCGGACTTGGCCATCACTTCGGGCACTTCACCCTGGGTCGGGTCGGTGATGATCACGCATTTGCCGTCCAGCGGCAATTCGGCGGCGAAGCGGTGCACGTTCTGCCAGTCGATGGCCAACAGGATTTCGGTGGTGTCGTCCACCGACGTCACCGGCTCGGCGCTCAGGCGCACCAGGGCGGCGGCCTCGCCGCCACGGATCTGCGGACCGGCCGACCGGCCGAACAGCGCGTAGTAACCGGCATCGGCGGCGGCATCCAACAGCATGTTGGCGGCGGTCATCACACCGGCGCCGCCGCTGCCGCACATGGCAATGGAAACGGAACTGGAAGCACCCGAACTCTTGGTCATGTCTTCTACCCCCGAAGACCCGCGTCGGACGGGTCCTGACAAAAGGTGGACCTCTCTGGATCGGGCGAGCGCCGCGATTTCATCGTCTGTCGCAGGCCCGGACGGGCGGGGCGCAAAGGGCGCCCAACTCCGGCGAGCAGGATCATACCCGTGCCTTCGGGCAGGCGCACGCGCGAAATGTTACTGCTTTGCGTATGGGGTTTTACGACATTTCAGGAATAGGTGAATTGTCATTGTCAAGGCGGGGCGCGGGGGGCTATACGCAAAGGATTGGGTCGCCATCCGGGGGACCCGATGGGGGAATTCTAGAGAGGTAAAATCATGTCGCTGATGATCAACGACGACTGCACCAGCTGCGACGCGTGCGTTTCCGTCTGCCCGAACCAGGCCATCACGGCCGGTGACGTGATCTACGTGATCGACGCCGACCGTTGCACCGAGTGCGTCGGCGCCGAGGATAGCCCCCAGTGCCAGCTGGTCTGTCCCGCCGATTGCATCGTGGCCGGCCTGTCCGAGTCCCAGGATGCGCTGATGGCGAAGTACAAGGCGCTGCACGCCTAAGGATTCCGCGAAAGCCAAAGCCCCCGGCGCCAGGACGGCGCCGGGGGCTTTTGTTTTTCCGAAACATGGGAAAGGGAGGGAGTTCGGCCCCCCGAAACTCCCTCCCTGTTCCCGCCTCGCGGGGGTGTCCTCAAGTCGGAGGTGGAGGCGGGAACCTGGTCGCCGACGGCATCAGGCGGCGGCGCGGAAACGGGTGGTGGCATAGGTGTCGCCGTCGGTGGCGCGCAGGTGCGACACCAGGAAACACACCAGATTGAGCAGCAGGACCCCCGCGATCTCGGCGCCTTCCGACTGGGCGCGGGCCAGGGCGTCAAGGGCGCCCAGAAGCTGGCGGTGCTCGGTTTCATGACGGGCGCGCTCGGCGGCGGGCAATCCGGCCATCAGGGTGTGCTCGGCCTCGAACTGGATGTCGAGACGACGCCGCAGCAGCGGCAGCATGTGGCGGGCCACCCGTTCGCTTTCGGCGGGGCTGTTGGCTTCGTTCAACTGGTTGATGGCCTCGATCACCAGGGCGTGGCCGGTGTCGATGGTTTCGATGCCAAGGGCAAAGTGGTCATTCCACGATATAAGCATGTTCTTCACCCGGCTTTGTGTTGTCCCCCTCGACGTCTGGAAAATGCTAGTATTTGGTTCTATGCGCAATCGGGTGCAAACCCGAGAGGTGTTACTTTTATAAGTTTTATTGTTTATTGGGTGCGCTCTCTAAGGTTATTTCCTTAGCCTGGATGTCTTATGAGGAAAGTTATAAGACATCGTTGTCCCGGCCTTTCAGCCACGCGCTTCCTCGACCCAGGTCTTGAAGTCCAGGTCGTGGCGCAGGATGTGCTCCAGCAGCAACAGGCGGACGGTGGCGGCCACCAGCGGCGGTTCCAGCGTCTGGCCCTTGAGGATCAGGGCGCGCAGCGAGTCCAGCAGCACCAGATGTTCGCGGACATGGGCCTGCCGCCGGGTATAGCCGATCAGCGGGAACAGGGCCTCCTCGCTCTCGAAATGCACTTCCACCAGGGCGATCAGTTCGCGTCCGGCGCGGCGCAGGGTGTCGCGCGGCGGTTGGGCGCGGGCCAGCAGGCACAAATCGTTGGCACAGGCCATCAGGGCACGGTGTTCGCCGTCGATGCGGTCGTCGCCCACGTCGAACGAGGCCAGCCAGGGCAGGAAAGACGGCGACAGGGCAGCGGTCGGATCGGAGAACATGGCAGCCATCCCAAGCGGTAAGAGCCGTTGGCGGCCCCGATTCTGGAGGCTGTCTCCCTTGAAAGTTATATGTTGTGCGCAGCTTTGCAATCGGGTGCCGCCCCGACCCGACTTCCGTCATAGGTCGGGGCGGGTGGGGGATTAGCTGGCGCGCATGTCGCCCAGGAATTGCTCGACCTCGTGCTCCATGCGCTGGCTTTCGTTGATCAGCAGGCTGGCGGCGTCATAGACCTCGCGCGACATGCGGCCGGTTTCGCCCGCCGCCTCGGCCACGCCGGCGATGTTGGCGGCGACCTCGGCGGTGCCGCGCGACGCCTCGGCCACCGACCGGCTGATTTCGGCGGTGGCCGAGGATTGTTCCTCGACCGCCGCCGCCACCGACGCCGTCAGTTCGTTGACGGCGTCGATGGTGCGGGTGATGCCGCGAATGGCCGACACGGCGGCGCCGGTTTCGGTCTGGATGGCGGTGATCTGGGCGGCGATCTCGTCGGTGGCCTTGGCGGTCTGGTTGGCCAGGCTTTTGACCTCGTTGGCGACCACGGCGAAGCCCTTGCCCGCGTCGCCCGCCCGCGCCGCCTCGATGGTGGCGTTCAGGGCCAAAAGGTTGGTCTGCGACGCGATGGCGTTGATCAACTGCACGATCTGGCCGACCTTGTCGGCGGCCTGGGCCAGCGATTCGATGCGGGTGTTGACGCCGTCGGCCTCGTTCGAGGCGCGGGCGGCCATTTCCGCCGACCGTGCCACCTGCTGGGCGATTTCGTGGATAGAGGCGTTCAACTGGGTGCCCGCCGCCGACACGGTTTCGACGTTGGTGCTGGCCTCTTCGGTGGCGGCGGACACCGCCGCGCTTTGGCGGTTGGTCTGTTCGGCGTTGGCCGACATGGCGGTGGCCGAGGAATGCAGGCGTTCGGCGGCGCCCGACACCGTGCCCAGCACGTCGCGGATGGCGGCGTCGAAACTGGCGGTCAGGGACTCGATGCGCTGCTTGCGGGCGATCTGTTCCTCGGTTTCGATCTTTTCCGCCAGACGGCGCTGGCGGTCCTTGATCATGCTTTCCTTGAACGACAGGAAGGCGCGGGCCAGTTCGCCGATCTCGTCCTCGGTGGTGGTGACGAAGTTGACGTCGGTGTTGCCGCCCGCCAGTTCGCTCATCACCCCGGTCATGCGGGCGACCGGGCGGGTGACGCGGCGGCGCACCAGGAAGGCGGCCCACACCGCCACCCCCAGACCGCCGCCCATGGCCAGCATGGCCAGGGTCAGGGCCTGGACGCTGTCATGGCGCACCTGTTCCGACAATTCGGCGGAATAGTCGCCCATGGCACGGGACAGGGCCAGGATGGTGTCGATGGCGGCGGTGGATTCCTTCATCCAGCCGGGACCGTCGATGGCGTAGATGCCGCCCGCCTGACCGGCCTGATAGACGTCGTCGCGCACCTTTTGGAACTGCACCATGAAGCGGGACTGCACTTCGTCCATGGCGACCAGCACCTTGGGCGGCAGCAATCCGGCCTCGCGCGCCGATTGCAGGCGGCTCCAGGCCAGATCGACGCGGCCGCGGAACCCGGCCAGTTCGGCGGCGGCGGCGGTGTTCATGGGGGTTTCCGACGACACCAGGGCGCCGACGCGGGCGCGTTCGCGCCCGGCGAATTCGCTCATCACCCAGACGAAATGCTTGAGGTCGGCGATGTCGGCCAGCAGGGCGGCGGCGCCGCTGGCGCTGCCGCGGGTGGCGATCTGGCGCACCGCCTGGGTTTCGTCGATCAGGGCGGTGATGGTGGGGAACCATTGCTTGATCACCGCGCGGTCGCGCTGGTCGGCGGGCTTGGCCAGTTCCTTGTCCACCTGGGCGCGCAGGGCGGCCAGCCGGTCATGGGCGGCCCGGGCCTTGTCCAGCAAGGCGGGCTGCGGGAATTTGCCGCTGGCCACCAGCCGCTCCATGGCGGTGGCGTAGGCGGCATCCGCCGCCTGGCGGCGCTTGGCGATTTCCTCCTGATGGGCGGCGACCTGCCCGGCCGGGGCGTTCAGGGCGGCGTTGGTGCGGCCGCGTTCCACCGCCCAGTTTCCGGCGGCGTCCAGCAGGTGGTCGGCCAGACGGTTGCCCTCGGCGGTTTCGGCGGCCATGCGTCGGGCCTGCCAGTTGTCGGCCAGGATGATGCCGGTGGCGGCCAGCAGCGGCAGCGCCAGCGCCACCAGCAGCGCGGGCAGCAGGGCGGCGATGCGCACCCGGCGCAGACCGGCGCGGCGGTTGACGCAGTGGCGCATGTGCTGGGCGTAACGCATGTCCGACCCGGTGACGTGGGCCTTGAACCACTCGGTCAGGGTGTGGCGCAGTTCGGCGGCGAAGCTGTCGGCGTTGGCCGGATTCAGGGTGGCGGCGAAATCCTGCACCCGCTTTTCGAAACGGGCGTGTTCCTCGCGGTGGGCGGGCAGGCCGGGCCAGCGGTGGGCTTCCAGCAAGCCTTCCTCGCGGCAGAAATGCAGATGCAGGTGGTCGGCGACCTCGGCGGTCAGCAGCGCCACCTGTTTATAGCCATGGGCCTGGCCCAGCCGGTCGATCAGCTCGAGAAGGTTCTGGTGGTCGTGGTCAAGGTCCGCGACGCCGACGGACAGGGAAGAATCGATGGGGGGCACGGCGGAGGCTCCAGCGGGGCACGAAACATACTTATTAAATACCTATCCGCTTGTGCGTAGAACCGCAACTTAGGTCAATCCCCATCGTTCTTTAGGCGCAGAAAGCCTCAGTTTTTCCAGAACGGCTTGCTCGCCTCAACCTGTGCGTGGGCAGGGTCGCAGCCAATATCGGCCAACATGCGATCATCCAGGCGGCCCAGGGCGGCGCGCTGGCGCGACCGTTCCAGCCAACCCAGCACCAGATCGGCCAGCCGCACCCAGACCGAGGGTGAATCGGTGGTGGCAGAGGGGGCGTTGGATAAAATTGAACCCATCCAATGCGACGATTTCATGGTTCAATTCCTTCATTGAAGCTTAATTGAATCAGTCATTGACGGTCATTGGGTGTCAATGCCAACATTGACACCATGTCAACTTGGCTTCCCGATCTGGGCCGCTTCGACGGCCCCAAATACCGCGCCATCGTCGAGGCCATCGCCGCCGACATGGAAACCGGCACCCTGGCGCCGGGGACGCGCCTGCCCACCCACCGCGACCTGGCGTGGCGGCTGGGGGTGACGGTGGGCACGGTGGCCCGCGCCTATGCCGAGGCCGAACGGCGCGGCCTGCTGTCGGGCGAGGTGGGGCGCGGCACCTTTGTCCGCGCGCCCGGCCGCGACGAACCGACCCTGGCCCATTACCTGAACGAAGCGACGTGGCAGCCGGGTGGCGTGGTCAACCTGTCGGTCAACCGCCCCGACGGCGACCAGGGCGCCGCCCAGGTGGGGCCGGTGCTGGCGCGGCTGAGCCGACGGCCGGATCTGTGCAACCTGCTGGCCTATCGCTTCGAGCCGCTGGGCGCCCACCACCGTGCCGCCGGGGCGCGCTGGCTGGCGGACGAGGGGCTGGCGGTGGCGCCGGAACGGGTGGCCGTCACCGCCGGAACCCAGCAGGCGCTGCTGGCGGCGCTGGCGGTGGCCACCAATCCCGGCGATTCGGTGGCGGTCGAGGAATTCACCTATCCCGGCATCCGTTCGGCGGTGGCGCTGATGGGGCGGACCCTGCTGCCGGTGGCCATGGACGCCCACGGCATCCTGCCGGACGAGGCCGAGCGCGCCTTCGCCCGTGGTGCGCGGCTGCTTTACACCATCGCCACCGTGCACAACCCGCTGACCATGACCCTGGCCGAAGACCGTCGCCGCGCCCTGGCCGCCGCCGCCCGCCGCCATGGCGCGCTGATCGTCGAGGACGGCGTCCACCGTTTTCTCGACCCGGCCGCGCCGCCGCCGCTGGCGGCGTTCGAGCCCGATCATTGCGCCTATCTGACCACCCTGTCGAAAAGCGTGTCGCCGGGCCTGCGCACCGCCTTCGTGGTGATGCCGCCCGCGCTGCGCGCCCGCTTCGACGCCACGGTGGGGGCGCTGTCGCTGTCGTTGCCCGCCGTGCTGATCGAGGCGGCGGCGGTGATGATCGAGGAAGGCGCGGCCCAGGAGATCGCCGCCGCCCGCCGCCGCGAGGCGGTGGCCCGCTGCACCCTGGCCCGCGACATCCTGGGCGCGCGGGTGCGGTCGGCGGTGCCGTCCTTCAACGTCTGGCTGGAACTGGCGCCGCCATGGTCCAGCGGCGCTTTCGTGGCCGAGGCGGCGCGGCGCGGCGTCAGCCTTGGCCCCACCGACACCTTCGCCGTCGGCCGTCCGATCCAGGACGGCATCCGCGTCTCGGTGTCGTGCCCGCCCGAGCGCGAGGAATTGCGGCGCGGCCTGCTGATCCTGGCCGACATGCTGGCGGCGCCGCCGGTGCTGCCGGGGGTGACGGTATGATTCCGTCCTGGTCCGACGTGCTGCGCACCTTCCTGCGCATCGGCCTGCTGTCCTTTGGCGGTCCCGCCGGGCAGATCGCCACCATGCACCGGGTGCTGGTGGACGAGAAGAAATGGCTGGACGAGCCGCGATTCCTGCACGCCCTGAACTTCTGCATGCTGTTGCCCGGCCCCGAGGCGCAGCAATTGGCCACCTATGCCGGCTGGCGGGTGGCGGGCATTCCCGGCGGCGTGGCGGCGGGCGGCCTGTTCGTGCTGCCCGGCTTCCTGGTCATGCTGGCGCTGGCGGCGCTGTATGTGGGGTTCCATCAGGTGCCGGTGGTGCAGGGGCTGTTCCTGGGCTTGAAACCGGCGGTGCTGGCGGTGGTGCTGGACGCCACCCTGCGCATCGGCCGCCGCGCGCTGAAGGGGCGGGCGGCGCTGGCGGTGGCGGCGGCGGCCTTTGTCGCCATCTTCGCCCTGGACGCGCCGTTCCCGCTGGTGGTGGCGGCGGCCGGGCTGGCGGGGGCGGTGGCCCGCGCCGCCTTTGCCCCCGCTGTGCACGGCGCGGCCGAGGCGGTGCCAGCGCCCCCGGCACGGCGCCTGGCGGCGATCGCCCTGGTGTGCCTGGGGCTGTGGCTGGCGCCGGTGGCGGTGGCGCTGTGGTGGGGGCAGGGAGCCTTTGGCCCGATCGGCGTGTTCTTCGCCAAGATGGCGCTGGTGACGTTCGGCGGCGCCTATGCGGTCCTGGCCTATGTGGCGCAGCAGGCGGTCGAGGTCCATGGCTGGCTGAGCCCGGGCGAGATGCTGGACGGGCTGGGGCTGGCGGAAACCACCCCGGGGCCGCTGATCCTGGTGACGCAATTCGTCGGCTTTCTGGCGGCCTTTCGCGCGCCGGGCGGCCTGAATCCCTGGCTGGGCGGCGTGCTGGGGGCGGCGCTGACGGTGTGGGTGACGTTCCTGCCCAGCTTCTTGTGGATCTTCCTGGGCGCCCCCTATCTGGAGCGGCTGCGGGCCAACCGCGCCCTGGCCGCCGCCCTGGCCGCCATCACCGCCGCCGTGGTCGGGGTGATCCTGAACCTGGCGCTGTGGTTCGGCCTGCATGTGCTGTTCGCCCGGGTCGGCGCCGGGCCGCTGGGGCTGCCGCTGCCCGATCCGGCCAGCCTGCGGCCGTTGCCCGCCCTATTGGCCCTGGCCGCTGGTTTCGCCCTGTTGCGGCTGCGTTGGGGCATGGTGCCGGTGATGGCCGGATGCGGCGTGGTCGGCGCCCTGTCGGTGGTGCTTTAGCAACATCCCCGCCGCCAGGGCCATCAGCCCCGACAATGCGGCCATGACCAGGAAGGCGTGGCCGCCCAGGCCATCGTACAGATGGCCGGTGATCGGGCTCATCAGGCCGGGGGCGACGCCCGCCGCCACCGCCGCGTACAGCCCCTGGGCACGGGCGGTCAGGCCGGGCGGCACGGCGCGCAGGGCGTACATGGCGCCCAGATGGGTGCAGCCGAAGGTCGCGGCGTGCAGCATCTGGGCGGCGGCCAGCAGCGGCAGATCGGTGGTCAGTCCCAACATGGACCAACGCACGACGCCCGCCAGTCCGCCCAGCAGCAGCAGGCCGGGTGCCCCCACTTTCCGCGCGATCCGCGCCGACAGGGCGAACAGCACGATTTCCGCCACCACGCCCTCGGACCACAGCAAACCGATGGTGTCGTCGCTGATGCCCGCCGATTTCCAGTGGATGGTGGAAAAGGCGTAATAGACGGTGTGGGCGGCGGAATTCAGGCTGCCCGCCGCCAGCAGCAACAGAAAAGGCAGGCTGGTGGCCAGCGGCCACAGCGGCTGGCCGCGTCCGTGCGCCGCCGTCGGCACCCGGATGTCGGGCAGGGCGGCGCAGGTGATCGCGGTCAACGCCAGGGTGGCGGTGATCAGCCACACCAGGATGTCGGTGGAATGTCCCACCAGCAGCTTGCCGCCCAACACGGCGATGACGATGAACGACGCCGAGCCCCACAGCCGCACCCGGCCGTAATCCAGCCCCATGCGCTGGGTGGTCATCAGCGCCAGCGCCTCGCCCACCGGCATGATGCCGCTGAAGAAGCCCAGGGCGACGATGGTCAGGATCAGGATGGGCCAGAAACCGTCCACCAGGGAAAAGCCGGTCCAGGCGATGGTGGCGCCGATGGCCAGCCATACCATGGGGCGGCGGCGTTCGCCGCTTTTGTCCACCAGATGGCCGACCAGCGGGTTGACCACGCTTTTGACCAGATAGGTGGCGGCCAGGATCAGGCCGATCTCGGCGGGGCCGAGGCCGTGATCCTTCAGCCACAGCGGCCAGAACGGCAATTGCACGCCCACCGCCATGAACAGGGCGCCGTAATAGGCGCCCAGCCGCAGCGCCGCGCCCCGAGGGCTCATGGGAACAGGCGGCGCAGGGTGATGCCGCGCTCGGCCAGCGACAGCGGGCAGGCATCGGACGCCAGGAACGCCAGTTCCACCTCGCGCTGGGCGGTCAGGCTGTCGGCGGCGCGCAACGCGTCGTCCACCGTGCCGGGATGCACCATCATCAGGGCGCGCGGCCCCGGCGCGTCGGTGAAGCGGCGGAACAATCGGCCGAACGGCACCCGTCCGGAAAAGTCGTAGACGCCCCGGAACGAGGTGTTGTGCGGCACCGCCAACGCCTTGAGGCGGCGGCGGAAGCCCAGCCCCAGGGTCGAGATGACGGTGGCGCGGATGGGATCGATGCCGCGCCGCAGGATGGCGGGCAGCGGCTCGACGCACGAACGGATCCAGCCGCGCCCGCCCAGCCGCTCGCGCCACAATTCCAGCACCACCTCGCCGATCACCGGCATCTGGTGCACGTGGTGATGGCCGTCCAGGAAATCGGGGGCGCGGCCGAAATGTTGCTCGAAGGCATCGATCTGGCGGGTCAGTTCGGCCTTGATCTCGGCGCGGTCCAGCCGCCGGGTCAGCGACCGTTTCAGCAACTCGGGCAGCGACGGCAGGCGGCCGCCCGGCGCCAGATCGGGCATCGGCCCCAGCGCAATCTGATCGGTCAGGGTCAGGTGCACGCCGCAATCGGCCTTGCCCTCCAGCGCCCGCAGTCGCGGCGCGGCCTCGGGCCAGTGCGGGCTGCCGGTCATGCAGCCGGTGGCGTGCAGGCGGCCCTGGTCGATCAGCGCCAGGATGGCGGCGGACACGCCGGGCGCCAGACCGTAATCGTCGGCGCACAGGGTGATGGCGGAACGGAGCGGGGAAAGGAGAGGGGGCATGATGGGGCTTTCGTTGACCCTGGAAAGTCTTTCTTACAAACTGCCGACGTTTTTCCGTCGCCGCCAAGGGCTTGCCGTCATGACTTCCTCGTTCCCTGCCGTCCCGGTCCTGTCGCTGGTGGTGCCCATGTTCAATGAATCGGGCAACGTGGACGGGCTGTTCGCGCGCCTGACCGACGTTCTGGGCGGTTTCGGCGTCAGTTACGAGATCGTCTGCGTCGATGACGGCAGCCGCGACGACACGGTTGCCCGCGTGCTGGAGCATCATCGCCGCGATTCGAGGATAAAGGTGGTCGAGCTGTCGCGCAACTTCGGCAAGGAACTGGCCCTGACCGCCGGATTGCGCCACACCACCGGCCGCGCCGTGGTGATGATCGACGCCGATCTTCAGCACCCGCCCGAGGTGATCGGCGACATGCTGGAGAAATGGCGCGAGGGCTACGAGATGGTCATCGCCGTGCGGCGCGACCGCGACGACGAAAGCGGTTTCAAGCGCACCGCCGCCGAGGCGTTCTATGGCCTGTTCGCCAGGATGGCCGAGGTGCGGCTGCCGCGCGGCGCGGGCGATTTCCGTCTGCTGGACCGCAAGGTGGTGGACGTGCTGAACGCCATGCCCGAGCATACCCGCTTCATGAAGGGGCTGTACGCCTGGGTCGGCTTTCGCCAGATCTCGATCCCCTATGACGTGGCGCCGCGCGCGGCGGGGGAAACCAAGTTCAACGCCTTCCGCCTGTGGCGGCTGGCCATCGACGGCATCACCTCGTTCACCTCGGTGCCGCTCAAGGTGTGGACCTTCGCGGGCATGCTGGTCGCCGCCTTCGCCCTGTTGTACGGCCTGCTGTTCGTGGTCAAGACGCTGATCCTGGGCATCGACGTGCCCGGCTATCCGTCGCTGATCGTCGCCATCACCTTCTTTTCCGGGGTGCAGTTGATCAGCCTGGGGGTGATCGGCGAGTATCTGGGCCGGGTGTTCGCCGAGGTCAAGCAGCGGCCGCTTTACGTGGTGCGCCAGGCGGTGGGATTCGAGCGCGAGGACAAGTGAGCGCTTGACAGGGATGGGCGCTTGGCGCCACATCCTGTCTATTCTACTTTTTTGGTGGGGTAAATGCTTTCCAGCAAGGCGAAATACGGCCTCAAGGCCATGGTCTATCTGACGCGGCACGGCCAGGACGGCCCGGTGCTGATCGCCGACATCGCCGAAGCCGAGAACATTCCCAAGAAGTTCCTGGACGCCATCCTGCTGGAACTGAAGAACCGCGGCCTCCTGTCCAGCAAGAAGGGCAAGGGCGGCGGCTATACCCTGGCCAAGCCGCCGCAGAACATCATGGTCGGCGACATCGTCCGCGTGCTGGACGGCCCGCTGGCGCCGGTGCCGTGCGTGTCGCGCACCGCCTATCGCCGGTGCGAGGATTGCCGCAACGAAACCACCTGTGCCATCCGCGCGGTGATGGGCGAGGTGCGCGACGCCATCGCCGGTATCCTGGACAACACCACCCTGGCGGACATGGCGCTGCACAAGCAGCCCGAACCCATCCTGATGTACGATATCTGACTATGCCCCCCGCATGAGGGGCGGCGGCGCGGCATGACATCGGCGGGTGTTCGGTGCCATGCTTTTTTCGTGGGAGAATTTAACACAAAAACACCGTTGTAGCCAAAGGCCAATAATCCGTGTTTTTGTAGAATATCCATTGACACCGGTATGGGCATAAACCTACAAACATGTAGATTTATGGTTTCGGTAGAGAGGGAGGTCCCATGATCCGCTTCATCGATGACGAATGGCTGCGCCTGGGGGGCGCCATTGTGTTCGCCGCCGCCTTCGCGGCCGGCGTGGCGGCCCTGGTTCCCGGCGCGCACGCGGCGGAAAACAAGACCCTGCTCAACGTTTCCTACGACCCGACCCGCGAATTGTACCAGCAGGTCAACACCGCCTTCGCCGCGCAATGGCAGGCCAAGGCGGGCGACACGCTGAAGATCAACCAGTCGCACGGCGGTTCGGGCAAGCAGGCCCGCTCGGTGATCGACGGGCTCGAGGCGGACGTGGTCACGCTGGCCCTGGCCTACGACGTGGACGCCATCGCCGCCCGCGGGTTGCTGGACAAGGATTGGCAGAAGAAGCTGTCGTACAATTCCGCCCCCTACACCTCGACCATCGTGTTCCTGGTGCGCAAGGGCAATCCCAAGCAGATCAAGGACTGGGACGATCTGGTCAAGCCGGGCGTGTCGGTGATCACCCCCAATCCCAAGACCTCGGGCGGCGCCCGCTGGAACCACCTTGCCGCCTGGGGCTACGCCCTGAACAAGTGGAACGGCGACGAGGCCAAGGCGCTGGATTTCGTCTCGCAGCTCTACAAGAACGTTCCGGTGCTGGATTCCGGCGCCCGCGGCTCGACCATCACCTTCGCCCAGCGCGGCCTGGGCGACGTGCTGCTGGCCTGGGAGAACGAAGCCTATCTGGCGCTGGCGGAATTCGGCGGCGGTTTCGAGATCGTCACCCCCTCCATCTCGATCCTGGCCGAGCCGCCGGTGGCGGTGGTGGACAAGGTGGTGGACCGTCGCGGCACCCGCGCCGTGGCCGAAGCCTACCTGCAATACCTCTACACCCCCGAGGCGCAGCGCATCATCGCCAAGAACCATTACCGCCCGCGCGATCCCGAGGTGTGGAAGGCGGTGCAGACCCAGTTCTCGCCGGTCAAGCTGTTCACCATCGACGACGTGTTCGGTGGCTGGGCCAAGGCGCAGGCCGCGCACTTCGCCGATGGCGGGGTGTTCGACAAGATCTTCGTGAAGAAGTGACCATGGCCGCCACCGCCATCATCGGGGGGCGCCGCCGCGCCCCCCGCCGCGTGATCCCCGGCTTCGGACCGACGCTGGGCTTCACGCTGCTGTATCTGTCGGCGGTGGTGCTGATCCCGCTGGCGGCGCTGTTCCTCAAGGCGGCGGGCATGGGCTGGGACCAGTGGGTCGCCACCCTGACCGACTGGCGGGTGTTGGCGTCGCTGCGGCTGTCGTTCGGCGGCTCGGCCATCGCCGCCCTGATCAACGCGGTGTTCGGCCTGCTGGTGGCCTGGGTGCTGGTGCGCTACGACTTTCCCGGGCGCAAGCTGGTGGACGCCATGGTCGATCTGCCCTTCGCCCTGCCGACGGCGGTGGCGGGCATCGCCCTGACCGCGCTGTACGCCCCCAACGGCTGGATCGGTTCACTGCTGGCGCCGCTGGGCGTCAAGGTGGCGTTCACGCCGCTGGGTGTCGTCGTCGCCATGGTGTTCATCGGCCTGCCCTTCGTGGTGCGCACGGTCGAGCCGGTGCTGGCCGACCTGGACGGTGAACTGGAAGAGGCGGCGGCGTCCCTGGGCGCCGACCGGGTGCAGACCTTCACCCGCGTCATCCTGCCCGCGCTGGGTCCGGCGCTGCTGACCGGTTTCGCCCTGTCCTTCGCCCGTGCGGTGGGCGAATACGGCTCGATCATCTTCATCGCGGGCAACATGCCCGGCGTGTCGGAAATCGCGCCGCTGATGATCGTCACCCGGTTGGAACAGTTCGACTATGTGGGCGCCACCGCCATCGCGGTGATCATGCTGGTGGTGTCGTTCGTGCTGCTGCTGGCCATCAACCTGTTGCAGAAGTGGCGCAATTCCCGGCTGAAGGGGGCCTGAGCATGGCGCGTGCAGCGACCACCGAATCCCGCCTGACGCGCTGGCTGCTGACTGCCGTGGCGCTGGGCTTCCTGGCATTGTTCCTGGCGTTGCCGCTGCTGGCGGTGCTGACCCAGGCGCTGTCCAAGGGCGTCGACCGCTATTGGGCGGCGCTGGCCGATCCCATGACCGTGTCGGCCATCCAGTTGACGCTGGTGGTGGCCGCCATCTCGGTGCCGCTGAACATCGTGTTCGGCCTGTGCGCCGCCTGGGCCGTGACCAAATACGACTTTCCCGGCAAAAGCCTGCTGATCACCCTGATCGACATTCCGTTTTCGGTGTCGCCGGTGATTTCCGGTCTGGTCTATGTGCTGCTGTTCGGCCTTCAGGGGTTCCTGGGCGAATGGGCGCTGGCGAACGGTATCCGCATCGTCTTCGCCGTGCCGGGCATCGTGCTGGCCACCATGTTCGTCACCGTTCCCTTCGTCGCCCGCGAACTGATTCCGCTGATGGAAGAGCAGGGCCGCGACGAGGAAGAGGCCGCCCTGACCCTGGGGGCGGGCGGTCTGGCGACCTTCGTTCTTGTCACCCTGCCCAACGTGCGGTGGGGGCTGCTTTACGGCGCGTTGCTGTGCAATGCCCGCGCCATGGGTGAATTCGGCGCGGTGTCGGTGGTGTCCGGGCACATCCGGGGGCTGACCAACACCATGCCGCTGCATGTGGAGATCCTCTACAATGAATATGATATCGTCGGAGCCTTCGCCGTCGCGTCCCTCCTCGCCCTTCTGGCCCTGGTCACGCTCGCGGCGAAATCCGCCCTTGAGTGGCTCCATCGAGACGAACTGGCAGCAATCCACCGTGTCTGAACTGACTGGAAACATGATCGAGGTCACGGGCGTCACCCGGCGCTTCGGCGCCTTTGCCGCCCTGGACGACGTTTCGCTGACCGTGCCCAAGGGCAAGCTGGTGGCGTTGCTGGGGCCATCGGGCTCGGGCAAGACCACGCTGTTGCGCATCCTGGCCGGGCTGGATTTCGCCGATCACGGCCAGATCCGCCTGGACGGCGTCGACGCCACCACGCTGGCTACCCGCGACCGCGGCGTCGGCTTCGTGTTCCAGCATTACGCCCTGTTCCGTCACATGACGGTTGCCGAGAACATCGCCTTCGGCCTGAAGGTGCGCAAGGGCGCCGCCCGCCCGTCCAAGGCGGCCATCGCCGCCAAGGTCGAGGAATTGCTGGGCCTGGTGCAGCTTGGCGGCCTGGGCAAGCGTTTCCCGGCGCAGCTTTCCGGCGGCCAGCGTCAGCGCGTCGCCCTGGCCCGCGCCCTGGCCATCGAACCGCGCCTGCTGTTGCTGGACGAACCGTTCGGCGCGCTGGACGCCCAGGTGCGCAAGGATCTGCGCCGCTGGCTGCGCAGTCTGCACGAGGACATGGGCCTGACCGGCGTGTTCGTCACCCACGACCAGGAGGAAGCCCTGGAAGTGGCCGACGAGGTGGTGGTGATGAACAAGGGCCGCATCGAGCAGATCGGCACGCCCACCGAAATCTACGACCGTCCCGCCACCCCCTTCGTCTATCGTTTCCTGGGCAACGTCAACGCCCTGGACGTGGACATCCGCCAGGGGCGGGCGGCGCTGGACGGTCTGGAACTGGTGTCGGCCGACGGCAACACCGACAGCGGCCGCGGCACCGCCTTCATCCGTCCCCATGATGTCGAGGTCCGCCCCGCCACTGCCGCCGGACTGGCCGCCCGCGTGCGCCACCTGACCGTGCTGGGGCCGCTGGTGCGGGCGGAACTGGTGGTCGGCGGCACCGGCCTGGAGGCCGAACTGACCCGCGACGAACTGGACCGTCTGGCCATCGCCCCCGGTTCCGAGGTGCGGGTGGGGGTGCGTTCGGCCCGGCTGTTCGTGGAATAAACTTACAAACTAAGGTCTTGCCTGTGCATGGAAGGTGCTTCATTCTTCCGCAGTAGTTCAAAGGAAGTATGGGCACCTTCATGCCTGCTCGGGCAGCCTTTTCCGCCCTGTCGGTTTCCTCGCGGTCGCTGATCGAATCCTTGCCGTTTCCAGTATTCGTTCTGGGGCGGGATGGGGATCTGGTTGCCGGGAACCGCCTGTTCCTGGATTTCTTCGGCGGCGCGGCGGACGGTTCTTCCCTCGCCGAGCTGTTGACGTCCGAGGTGGCCCGCCAGTGTGCGGACCATTGCGCGGCGGTGTGGGCCGACGCCCGGCCGCGCGGCCATCACGCCATGGTGCGGCGGGCGGACGGCCAGTGGCGGCAGGTGTGTTTCCGCCATTCCATCCTGCGCGGCGACGACGACGGCGCCCTGGGGCTGGTCAACGTCATGGAGGACGTGACCGAGGAGCGCCAGGCCGCCCGCGCGCTGGCCGACAGCGAAGCCCGCTTCGCCCGGCTGGCCGAGCTGACCGGCCAGGGGGTGGTGCTGCATGCCTATGGCGAGATCGTCGACGTCAACGAGGCGCTGGTCCGCATGGCGGGCGTGCCGCGCCATGATCTGGTGGGGCGGCATTATTCCGTTCTGCTGGGGCCGGAAGCGGCCGAACTGGCCCGCGCCCATGTGGATGGGCGCTCGGACCAGCCTTACCGCACGGAAATGCGGCGGGCCGACGGCACCAGCCTGCCGGTGGAGATCCGCGGCCACGGCATGATCCTGGACGACCAGGACATCCGCGTCGCCACCGTGACCGACATCACCGACCGTCTGGTCGCCGAGCAGGCGCTGCGCGAGCGCGAATTGCTGTACCGCCAGATGTTCGAGAACAACCGGGTGGTCAAGCTGCTGATCGACCCCGGCAACGGCCAGATCGTCGATGCCAACCCGGCGGCGGCCCAGTTCTACGGCTGGAGCATCGATCAGTTGCGGATGATGAACATCTCGCACATCAACGCCCTGCCCATGGCCGAGATCAAGGCCGAGATGGAACTGGCCCGCACCGAGGCCCGCACTTTCTTCCGCTTCCGCCATCGCACCGCCCGCGACGGCATCCGTCAGGTCGAGGTGTTCTCGGGGCCGTGTCAGTTCCACGGCCGCGCCCTGCTGCATTCCATCATCATCGACGTCACCGAGCGCGAGCGCGCCCTGGCCGAACTGCAACGCAAGTCCGAGGCGCTGGAACTGTCCAACGCCGATTTGCAGCAATTCGCCTATGTGGCGTCCCACGATCTGCAAGAACCGCTGCGTTCGGTGGTCAGCTATCTGCAATTGCTGGAACGGCGTTACAAGGGCAGCCTGGACGCCGAGGCCGACGAATTCATCGGTTTCGCCGTCAACGGCGCCAAGCGCATGAGCGCGCTGATCCAGGATCTGCTGCTGTATGCCCGCGTCGATGCCCAGGGCAGCCCGCTGGAGCCGGTGGATTGCGACGCGGTCATGGCCTCGGCCCTGGCCAATCTGCGTTTCCTGCTCGACAGCCAGCAGGCGACGGTCGAGGTGGCGGGGCCGCTGCCCTGCGTGCTGGGCGACGCGCCGCAATTGTCCAGCGTGTTGCAGAACCTGATCGGCAACGCGGTCAAGTACCGCGCCCCCGACCGTACCCCGCATATTCGCATCGGCGTCCAACCGGGCGCCGACGGGGAATGGCAGTTCACCATCGCCGACAACGGCATCGGCATCGCGCCGGAATATCACGACCGCATCTTCAATATCTTCCAGCGCCTGCACGGCCAGGGCCAATATCCCGGCACCGGCATCGGTCTGGCCCTGGTGCGCCGCATCATCAGCCGCCATGGCGGCCGCGTCTGGGCGGAAAGCCCGGACCAGGGCCAGTCGGGCACGGTGTTCCGCTTCACCCTGCCGATGATCGCGCCCGAGGGGTGAACGGCGACAGCCGAGGCTGAACCATGGTGTGCTCTGGTGCCGGACGGCCTATCCCGATGGCAGCGTGATCCGGAACATCGCGCCGCCCTGGGGGGTGTTTCCGGCTTCCAGGGTGCCGCCGTGGTCGCGGACGATGCCATAGGAAATCCACAGGCCCAGGCCGGTGCCCTGGCCGACCGGCTTGGTGGTGAAGAACGGGTCGAACACCTTGGACAGATCGGCGGCGGCGATGCCGGGGCCGTTGTCCGTCACCTCGATTTCGGTGTGCTGGCCCCGGCGTGCGCCACGGATCGTCACCCGGCCGCCGGGATGTCCGGCCACGGCGTCCAGGGCGTTTTCCATCAGATTGACCAGAACCTGATGCAACTGGCCGGGGCGGCCCAGCGCCGTCAGGCCGGGCGGCAGGTCCAGGTCGACGACGATGTCGGCGGCGGCCGGGCGGCCCTTGGA
>JAEXAH010000097.1 GCA_023458315.1 Pseudomonadota bacterium | reverse complement strand
CATCACGGAATTGCGGGGAGATGCTCGTCATGGCCGGGCTTGACCCGGCCATCCACGTTTGTCCGCGGGCATCTCAGCGGAAAGACGGGAACAGGCGGCGCCGCGTGGATGCCCGGATCAAGTCCGGGCATGACGGAAACGGGGGCTGGGCCAACAGACCCGCAAATCCGCGAAGACCCTTATTTTTATCAATAAAATCAAAAGGGGGCTTGGGGCATCGCCCCAAATGGGGCCGGGCGATAGCCCGCATCTTCTTCCCTATTGGAACGCCGCCGGGGCCGGGCTGACCTCGCGCGGGCCGGACGCGGTGATCTGGCGCACCGCCAGACCGCGTTCGGAGGCGCCGTCGGCGGTCAGGCGGAAGACGCCGTCCACCCCGGCGAAGCCCGCCGGGTTGGTCAGCGACGTGGCGGAATAATCGCCCTGGGGCTGGCGCGCCAGGATGGCGGCCAGCGCGGTGGCGTCATAGGCGATGGAGGCGATGCCGCCGATGCGGCCGGGCAGGGGGCCGAACGCCTTGGCGTAACGGCCCTCGAACTCCTGATGGGCGGCGGTCGGCGCCGCCGGATAGAAGCCGCCCTGCAACGACGGTTCGTTGGACAGGCGCGGATCATCCCACAGCAGGGTGCCCAACAGCAGCACACGCTCGGGGTTGACGTCGTAATAGGTGGCCAGCGACGCCAGTTGCCGCAGACGCGAGCCGTCGTCCGGAATCATCAGGGCGTCGAACGGCACCGGGCCGGTGGCCTGGTTGGTTTCCTTGCCTTTGCCGCGGCCGCGCGCATCGGCGTCGGTGACGCGGCGCACCGCCGGGGTCAGATCGGCGGCCTGGGGATCGTAGAATTCCACCTTGACCACCTGCCCACCCTGGGCGGCGACGGCGGCGCGAAAGGAATCGGCGACGGCGCGGCCGTATTCGTCGGAACGGGCCAGCAGGGCAAAGCGTTCCTTGCCCTGGGCGCGGGCATGGGCGACCACGCGCGCCACCTGCGACCCCGGCAGGAAGCCCAGGGTGTAGACGCCGTTGCCCAGGGCGTTGCGGTCGGTGGTGAAGGCCAGCAGCGGCACGCCGTGTTCACGGGCCAGCGGCGCGGCGGCCTTGACCTCGGGCGAGAACAGCGGCCCCAGCACGATGTCGGCGCCCTGGGTCAACGCCTGGGTGGCGGCGGCGGCGGCGCCCTCGGCGGTGCCCTTGGTGTCGATGGGGATCAGGTTGAAACGCGGGTCGGCCAGTTCGAACAACGCCAGTTGCGCGGCGTTGGACAGCGCCTGTCCCAGCACGGCCTGCGGCCCGCTCAGCGGCACCAGCAGGGCGGCGCGCACTTCATCCTTGTCGGCCAGCCGGGCGGCCGGGGCGATGGGCGGGAACAGGGTGGGAGACGCGGCGGGCGGCAGCGACGCCACCTCGGGGCCAAGACCCTGGCCACCCGTCTGGCCGAGCAGCGGCGGCAAGGGTTCCGCCGCCACCGGCGGAATCACCGCCGGGCGTTGCTGGGCCGGGGCGGGCAGATTGGGCGACTGCACCACGCGGGACGCCGGTTGCTGCGGCGCCACCACGGCCGGTCGGGCGCTTTCCGGCGCCGAAGCCTTGGTTCCGCTCATCCACGGTGGTAAGTCTGCTTGCTGACAACCGCTTACCAACAAGGCAGCGAGCAATGGCAAGGCCGCGACAAGGCGCACCGGAAGCCTCCAACGATCAACCCGACGATGCCGCCGAGGGTAGACCGGGCCGACCGGGAAGTAAACCGGCGCCGGGCCTCTATCTGGTCGCCACCCCCATCGGCAACATGGGCGACATCACCTATCGCGCGGTCGAGGTGCTGCGCGCCGCCGATCTGGTGGCGTGCGAGGACACCCGGGTCAGCGGCAAGCTGATGACCCGGCTGGGCCTGGACCGCCCCATGATGCCCTATCACGAACACAACGCCGAACAGGCGCGGCCGCGCCTGCTGGCCAAGCTGAAGGAAGGCGCCGTGGTGGCGCTGATTTCCGACGCGGGCACGCCGCTGGTGTCCGATCCCGGCTATCGGCTGGTGCGTGCCTGCGTCGCCGAGGGGTTGGCCGTCACCGCCCTGCCCGGTGCCTCGGCCCCGGTGACGGCGCTGCAATTGTCTGGGCTGCCCAACGATCGCTTCCTGTTCGCGGGCTTCCTGCCCAACAAGGCCCATGGCCGCCGTCAGGCGCTGCGCGAACTGGCCGGGGTTCCGGCGACCCTGGTGTTCTTCGAATCGCCCAACCGGCTGGGCGAATCCCTGGCCGACATGGAGGCGGTGCTGGGCAACCGCCCGGCGGCGGTGGCGCGCGAACTGACCAAGCTGCACGAGGAAGTGGCGCGCGGCACCCTGCTGGAGTTGGCCAACCGCTACGCCGACACCGCGCCGCGCGGCGAGATCGTGGTGGTGGTCGGCCCGCCCGAAGCCGATTCCGACCACAGCCCCGAGGATCTGGACGCCCGCCTGCGCGCCGAGGTGACGGGCGGCGCCAGCATCAAGGACGCCGCGGCCCTGGTGGCGGCGGAAACCGGCCATCCCCGCCGCGATCTCTATGCCCGTGCCCTCAAGCTGTTCCGCGAGGACGGATGAGCGAACGCAACGCCCGTGGGCGACGCGCCGAAATCCTGGCGGCGTGGTGGTTGCGGCTGCGCGGCTGGCGGGTGGTGGCGCGCGGCGTCACCGTCGGGCGCGGCACCGGCGCGGGCGAGATCGACCTGATCGTGCGGCGCGGCGGTGTGCTGGCCTTCGTCGAGGTCAAGGCGCGGCCGACCCTGGACCTGGCCGCCCAGGCCATCACCCCACGCCAGCAGGACCGCATCCGCCGCGCCGCCCTGGCCTTTCTGGGCCGCCATCCCGAACTGGGCGGCCACGTCCTGCGCTTCGACGCGGTGCTGGTGGCGCCGGGGCGTTTTCCCCGCCACATTTCCGACGCATGGCGCATGGAAGCTTGAGCGGCACTCGGCACCCCCGCTACAGTCGGTGCCGCCCATCCCCGAGTCCGACCCCGAGGAGCCCATGATCAAGATGCTTCGCCCCGTCGCCACCGCCGCCCTGGTCCTGGCCGCCGCCGGTCTGTTGTCGGGCTGCGCCGGCATGGTCATCGGCGGTGCCGCCACCACCGCCACCGCCGCCGCCGAGGAGCGCGGCCTGGAAGGCGCCGTGGACGACACCAAGATCCGCGCCGAGATCAACCACCTGTGGTTCCAGCGCGACGTCGAGATGTACCGCCAGGTCGGCCTGACCATCAAGGAAGGCCGCGTGCTGTTGACCGGCACCGTGCCCAATGCCGACGCCCGTGTCGAGGCGGTGCGCCTGGCCTGGCAACCGGCCGGCGTGCGCGAGGTGATCAACGAGATCAAGGTGACGGGCGTCGACAGCAACGGCGGCTCGGGCCTGTCCGATTTCACCATCGCCCAGAAGATGAAGGCCAAGTTGTTGTTCGATAAGGAAATTCGCAACATCAACTACACCATCGACGTCAACGAGGACGTCATCTACCTGATGGGCATCGCCCAGAACGAGGGCGAATTGGACCGCGTCATCGCCTATGCCCGCGACATTTCCGGCGTGCGCGGCGTGGTCAACCATGTCCGCATGAAGAATGACCCCCGCCGCAACGGGTCGTGATTTAAAAGGGTGCGGAAAAACCTCCGTCATTCCCGCGTAAGCGGGAATCCATGCATCCGCCACTCAATATATTGCGGCAAAGCTATGAGCGTGCCCCACCATGGACACCCGCTTTCGCGGGTGTGACGCCAAGAGAGAGGTTGAAGCGAATTTTTCCGCAACCTGTTAAAAGCCCAGAAGGAGAATCCGAGCGTGAGCCTTGCCGTCGCCATTCAGATGGACCCCATCCAGTCCATCAACATCAACGCCGATTCCACCTTCGCCCTGGCCCTGGAGGCGCAAAAGCGCGGCCACGCCCTGTACCACTACCTGCCCAGCGCCCTGGCGCTGAAGAACGGCCGCGTGCTGGCCCGCGTGCGGCCGTTGCAGGTGCGGCGCGAACTGGGCAACCACTTCACCCTGGGCGACGAGCAACTGGTGGACCTGGCCACCATGGACGTGGTGCTGATGCGCCAGGACCCGCCTTTCGACATGGCCTATATCACCGCCACCCATCTGCTGGAGCACATCCACCCCAAGACCCTGGTGGTCAATGATCCGGTTCATGTGCGCAACGCCCCGGAAAAGCTGCTGGTCACGCATTTCCAGGGCCTGCTGCCGCCGACCCTGATCACCGCCGACCGCCAGCAGATCCTGGATTTCCGCGCCGAATACCAGGACATCGTGCTGAAGCCGCTGTTCGGCAACGGCGGCGCGGGGGTGTTCCACGTCACCCCCGGCGACGAGAACCTGAATTCCCTGCTGGAACTGTTCACCCAGCTTTACCGCGAGCCAGTGATCGTCCAGGCCTATCTGCCCGAGGTGCGGCAGGGCGACAAGCGCATCATCCTGGTGGATGGCCGCCCGGTCGGCGCCGTCAACCGCGTCCCGGCCAGCGGCGAAGCGCGGTCCAACCTGCATGTGGGCGGCAAGGCGGTGAAGGCCGAGTTGACCGCCCGCGACCGCGAAATCTGCGACGCCATCGGCCCGACGCTGCGCGAACGCGGCCTGATCTTCGTCGGCATCGACGTGATCGGCAATTACCTGACCGAGATCAACGTCACCTCGCCCACCGGCATCCAGGAAATCGACCGCTTCGACGATGTGTGCATCGAGGCGCAAATCTGGGACGCCATCGAATTGCGTCGGGCGTCGTCGGCGCCGCCCGCATCCGCATAACATATTGATTATTCACTGTTTTTTCCTGCGGGGCCGGTGGCAACACCGGCCCCGACGCTTTTTCCGGCACGGCAAGGCCGTCCATTAACTTCAAGCGAAGTTAGCAAGCCAACTACGTATCCAGTTAAGAGGCCGATCCTGTTGCGGCGATGGAATGTCATGGCCGGGCCACACCAGGGATTTCTCCAGCGCCAGACCGCGACGGCACCCTCTTGCGCCGATTTGAACAAGTTTTGCATGTTGTTTCCGCAAGGTCCGCCCCGATACCCGGGGAATTGCCTCGCTGAAAGTCCATCCCGGCAGTCGGGATATGGTCGGGCCGTCCGCCATTCAAAACGCCAACAGAACGGGTGCCGGTTCAGGAGATGCCGCAACCGGGGCGGACGCCGCCCCCCCTCATTGCGTCCGTCCCCTGGCGTAACGTCCCAGCAAAACCGCCGCTTACAGGGCAAAAATCACCGCCGCAACCGCGCCCGGACCGGGGCGGCGGAGGGCAGCCTTGCATCTTTGCCCGTTTCAGGGGAAAAGCGATTGCATACAAACGACCGTAACAAGATGACCGCCCACGCCCCCCACCATCGCCTTCGCCTTCGCCGGTATCGATTGCCTGGACATCGACGTTCAGGTGCAGATTTTACGGAACTCGCCGGTGCCACCAACGTAGTGGCCGATCACCCTTCCATTCCGTCCCTGAAGCTGGAAATTATTGCTTTTTTTAGTTGTCTAATGAAAATAGAAAGCTCTTTTTGAGAACATCAAAGCCTTTGGAAGGAGCCAATGGTGCAGATAAAAATGCTTTCTGCCATTGTAATTTCCGCCTCGGTCGCGGCCTGTGCGCAGCCAACATCGGAAGCAGATTTAGCAAGTCATTACAAAGCCGAGGCATATTTGCGCGAACTCACCCCCGTTAAAGGGCAGACGGTGTTCTATTTGATCCCTGTCGACGGCGGCGGTCCTCCAGCGGGAATCAAGATAAATGGCATCTCATTGGATATGCACATTCATCAAAACGGCTTTTATGCATTCTGCCTTCCGCAGGGACGCTATAACATTGAATACATAGCACCATCATTTAGTAAAAACACAATCGAATCGTTCAGCACGGAAAATAGTGACCATATATTTCGCGGCATAAATACTAACATCATGTGGGGAAACATGTCGGTCAGGCCGCTTGAAAAAATTGATGCTATCAATCTCATTAGTTCAAAGAGGATGTTACCTCCCCCCATTCCTCGCGGACTGCCTGCCACGAGAAGTGAAGTCGGAATATATGCGGACTATATGGCATTCCCCTATCGTTGCCGCCTTTAATAAACCCAATGACCGCCCACGCCCCCACCATCGCCTTCGCCGGTATCGATTGCCTGGACATCGACGTTCAGGTGCAGATTTCCAGTGGTTTTGTCGGTTTCACCATCGTCGGCCTGCCCGACAAGGCGGTGGCGGAAAGCCGCGAGCGGGTGCGGGCGGCGTTCAATTCCCTGGGCTTGGCGCTGCCGCCCAAGCGCATCACCGTCAATCTGGCCCCCGCCGATCTGCTGAAGGAGGGCAGTCATTTCGATCTGCCCATCGCCCTGGGCCTGCTGGCCGCCATGGGTGTGCTGCCGCCGGACGAGGTGGCGGAGTATGTCAGCCTGGGGGAATTGGGGCTGGACGGCTCGATCGCGCCGGTGGCCGGGGTGCTGCCCGCCGCCATCGCCGCCCTGGCCGCCGACAGAGGACTGATCTGCCCGGCCACTCAGGGGTCCGAGGCGGCGTGGGCGGGCGAGGGCCTGCCGATCCTGGCGGCGCCCGGCCTGCTGTCGCTGATCAATCATTTCAAGGGCACCCAGGTTCTGGGACGGCCCGAGCCCAAACTGGCCGAGGCCGAGCCGTCCGCCCTGGATCTGCGCGACATCAAGGGCCAGGAAAGCGCCAAGCGGGCGCTGGAGGTGGCGGCGGCGGGCGGTCACAATCTGCTGATGATCGGCCCGCCGGGATCGGGCAAATCCATGTTGGCGGCGCGGCTGCCCGGCCTGCTGCCGCCCCTGGCCCCGGCCGAGGCGCTGGAAGTCAGCATGATCCATTCGGTGGCCGGGCAATTGGCCGAGGGCCGCCTGCTGTGCCGCCGTCCGTTCCGCGATCCCCATCATTCCGCTTCGGTGCCGTCATTGGTGGGCGGCGGCATGCGGGCGCGGCCGGGCGAGATTTCCCTGGCCCATCTGGGCGTGCTGTTCCTGGACGAATTGCCGGAATTCCAGCGCGGCGCCCTGGAAGCCCTGCGCCAGCCGCTGGAATCCGGCCGTGCCAGCGTGGCGCGGGCCAACGCCCATGTCACCTATCCCGCCCGCGTGCAATTGGTGGCGGCCATGAATCCGTGCCGCTGCGGCTATCTGGGCGACGCGGCCCTGGCCTGTAGCAAGGCGCCGAAATGCGGTGCCGATTACCAATCCAAGATCAGCGGGCCGTTGTTCGACCGTATCGACCTGCATGTCGAGGTGCCGCCGGTATCCCCCGCCGATCTGTCGCTGCCACCCCCGGCCGAGGGCAGCGCCCAGGTGGCGGCCCGCGTCGCCGCCGCCCGTGCCGTGCAATTGGAGCGGTTCGCCCGTCTGGCCCCGGATCGCGGCCTGCGCTGCAACGCCGAGGCCGACGGCCAGTTGCTGGAAGACATCGCCGCCCCCGATGCCCAAGGCCGCGCCCTGCTGACCGAAGCCGCCGAACGCATGCGCCTGTCGGGGCGCGGCTATCACCGGGTGCTGCGCGTCGCCCGTACCCTGGCAGATTTGGACGGCAGCCCGGACATCCGCCGCCTGCACATCGCCGAGGCGCTGGGATACCGGCGCCTGATGCCGGGGCGCCAGGGGTAGCGGGCCGCGGAACAAGGGGCATCGCGGATTCGCGGGGAAGTGCTCGTCATGGCCGGGCTTGACCCGGCCATCCACGTTTGTCCGTGGGCATCTCAGTGGAAAGACGGGAACAGGCGGCGCCGCGTGGATGCCCGGATCAAGTCCGGGCATGACGGGAACGGTTGTTGGGCCAACAGACCCGCGAATCCGCGATGAACCAAAGAAATCCGCGCCCATCCGTGTCACCGCTGGATTATTGCGCCAGCGCGGCTTGACGACGGCCCTAATCGGCGATTTCCACCAGCACCGGCACGTGGTCGGACGGTTGGGTCCAGGCGCGGGCGTCGCGCAGCACCTGGGCTTCGCGCAGGCGGTCCTGCAACACCGGCGTCACCCAGACGTGGTCCAGGCGGCGGCCGCGGTCATTCTTGGTCCAATCGGGCGAGCGATAGCTCCACCAACTGAAAAGCCGTTCCTCGGGCGGAATGAAATGCCGCACCGCATCGACGAACGGCACCGAATTCCGCATGGCGTTCAGCAGTTCCACCTCGACCGGGGTGTGGCTGACCACGCCCAGCAATTGCTTGTGCGACCACACGTCGGTTTCCAGCGGCGCGATGTTGAAATCGCCCAGCAGCACCACCGGCTTGTCGGGGGTATAGGCGCTGCCGTACCACGCCGTCAGCTCGCGCACGAAATCCAGCTTGTGGGCGAATTTCGGGTTGGCGGCCGGGTCGGGAATGTCGCCGCCCGCCGGGATGTACAGGCAATGCAGTTCGATGCCCGACACCTCGGCGATCAGGTGGCGGCAATCGGCCTTGTCGCAGCGCAGCGGCTTGGCGATGGCGTTCAGCGGCCGCTTGGACAGGATGGCGACGCCGTTGTAGCCCTTCATGCCGTGAAAGGCCAAATGCTCGAAGCCCAGGGCGCGGCACTCGTCGGCCGGGAACAGTTCGTCCACCACCTTGGTTTCCTGAAGGCAGACCACATCGGGGTTCAGACGGTCCACCACCTGCCGCAGCAGGTCGAAGCGCAGGCGGACGGAATTGATGTTCCAGGTGACGAGACGCACGGGGAGAGGGTCCTTAGCTGGCGGGGAAAACCCTTTAAACCATAAAAAAGGGCGCCCGGTCAGGGGGGAGAACCGGGCGCCCTGGTGCTCCGGGCGGAGCTGGGGCTGGCAGGGGAAACCGCCCCAGATGGGTCGAGACCTTTGCGGGCTCGGCCGCTCTGATTCCGAGATGGGGGCGAAGACGGGGCTTTAGTAATTCCTGAAACGCACCCCTGATATGCGTTTAACGCATATCAGCCATCCCGCAGCTTGGTCTTGTCGAAATTGGGGTTCTTGAACTCGAACAGCTTGGGATCAAGCTTGAGCCCGGTCTGGGATTCGTACAGCGACACCGTGGTGGTCGAGCCCTGGGCGTCCACCACCCGCCATTGCCGCAGCGCGAACGGGCTTTCGGAAAACACCAGGGTGATCTCGCCCGCTTCCGGTTCCTCGGTTTCCACCAGCGAGACGTTGAGCACCCCGGGCAGGCGCACCACGCGGGTGACGGTGACGTCCTGACCGATCAGCCGCACATTCTCGCGCACCAGCACCCCGGCGGGGGTCGAGCCCAGCGGGATATAGCTGGGCTCGCCCAGTTCCTGGTCGTGGACGATCAGGAAGGTGCCGTCGGCCACCACCAGCAGCGGGCTGGGCGGATCGTATTGCAGACGCATGCGGCCGGGCCGCGACAGATAGGCGGTGCCCTCGGCCTGATTGCCATTGCCCGCGATTTGCAGGAAACGCGCCTTCAGCGTGGTGACGGAATTCAGGTATTCCTCGACACGGGCCACGTCGGCCTTGTCCTTGTCGGACAGCGGTGCGACGCGCTTGGGCGCGGCCTGCGCCGACAGGCGGGGCAGGGCACCGGCCAGCGCGATGCCGGAAACGGCCAGCAGCAGACGGCGGCGGGACAGGGACATGAAAGGCCTCTCAACTCTGGGTCGCCTGGATTTCTACCCGGCAATCATGGCGAAACTCTGAACGTCGGCAATCTTCATTGCTGCTGAAATGGGGGGCTTTCGCCCCCAATCCCCCAATCGGGAGGCCCAGCCGCCTGAACGCCCCCGTCAATAATCCTCGTTGGTGCGGCGGACCAGCACCTCGCGCTTGCCCACATGGTTGGCCTTGCCGACCACGCCTTCGGTTTCCATGCGCTCGATCAGCCGGGCGGCGCGGTTGTAGCCGATTTGCAGGTGTCGCTGGATGAAGCTGGTGGACGCCTTGCCCTCGCGCGCCACCAGGGCCACCGCCTGGTCGTACAAATCGTCACCGGAACCACCGCCGCCGCCGCCATCGCCGCCGCCCATCATCTCCTCGTCCTCGGTCACGGCGTCCACGTAATTGGGCTCGCCCTGATAGCGCAGGTGATCCACCACCTTCTCCACTTCCTGGTCGGAAACGAAGGGGCCGTGAACGCGGGTGATGCGGCCGCCCGCCGCCATGTACAGCATGTCGCCCTGGCCCAGCAATTGTTCGGCGCCCTGTTCGCCCAGGATGGTGCGCGAATCGATCTTGCTGGTGACCTGGAAGGAAATGCGGGTGGGGAAATTGGCCTTGATGGTGCCGGTGATGACGTCCACCGACGGGCGTTGCGTCGCCATGATCAGATGGATGCCCGCCGCGCGGGCCATCTGGGCCAGACGCTGCACCGCCGCCTCGATGTCCTTGCCCGCCACCAGCATCAGGTCGGCCATTTCGTCGACGATGACCACGATGAAGGGCAGGGGGGTCAGTTCCAGCAACTGGTCTTCATAGACCGGCTTGCCGGTGTCGGGGTCGAAACCGGTCTGCACGGTGCGGGTCAGTTGCTCGCCGCGCTCGCGCGCTTCGCCCAGACGCTGGTTATAGCCCGCGATGTTGCGCACGCCCAACTGGCTCATGGCGCGATAGCGGTCTTCCATCTCGCGCACCGCCCATTTCAGGGCCACCACCGCCTTGCCGGGTTCCGTCACCACCGGCGCCAGCAGATGCGGGATGCCGTCATAGACCGACAATTCCAGCATCTTGGGGTCGATCATGATCAGGCGGCATTCGTCGGGGGTCAGACGGTACAGCAGCGACAGGATCATGGTGTTGACCGCCACCGACTTGCCCGAGCCGGTGGTGCCGGCGATCAGCAGATGCGGCATGCGGGCCAGATCGACCATGACCGGGGCGCCGCCGATATCCTTGCCCAGCACCAGGGTCAGCTTGGCCGGGGCCTTCTCGAACGCTTCCGAGGCCAGCAACTCGCGCAGGTACACCACCTCGCGCCGGGAATTGGGCAGTTCGATGCCGATGACCGAGCGACCGGGAATGGTGGCGATGCGCACCGACAGCGCGCTCATGGAGCGGGCGATATCGTCGGCCAGGCCGATGACGCGGCTGGTCTTGGTGCCCGGCGCCGGTTCCAGTTCGTACAGCGTCACCACCGGACCGGGGCGGACCTTGACCACCTTGCCGTTGACGCCGAAATCCTCGAGCACGTTTTCCAGCATCTTGGCGTTCTGGGCCAGGGCGTCCTGGCTGAACTGGGCGCGGTTCTGCTCGGGCGGCGGCGACAGCAGCACCAGCGGCGGCAATTCGTAGCCCGAGGGTTCCGGCTCGCCCAGATCCAGGCTGCCCTGACGCGCCGCCTTTTCCCGCTTGCCGGCGGCGGGCGGCGGCTTCTTGGGTTCGACCAGGGCGCCATGCTCGGGCAATTGCGGCGACAGCGGCTCGGGCGGCGGCGGGGCCGGGGCCACGTCGAAGGGCGGCAATTCCTCGTCCAGATCGTCGTCGTCGGCCCGCGCCGCCTCGGTATCCCAGCGCGGTTCGCGCACGACGCGGGGCTCGGGCCGCGGCTCGTCGCCCATGACGGCGGCACGGCGGAACACCGGGGCATCGCGCAGGGCGCCCGCCGCATGGCCGGTGACTTCGATGGAACGGCGCCCGGCGCGACCCAGCCCGGCCCAGTCGGACGGCGACAGGCCCAGCGCGAACACCAGCAGGGCCAGACCCAGCACCGCAGCCGCCAACGGCACCGTCCAGGCGAATTGCGGCGGCAGCAGGCCCGCCAGACCGGCAGCGGTGATCTTGCCCAGGGCGCCGCCCGCCCCGGCGGTCAGGGTCGGGGTGTGAAAGGGCAGGGCGGAACAGGCCACCGACAGCAGCAACACCACCACCGGCAGGGCGGCGACGCGGCCGCCCCACAGGCGCGGCGGCCGGGCGCGCAACAGCAACAGCACCGCCCAGATGGCGGCGACCGCCAGCCCCAGCACGGCGCCCAGGCCGAAGAACTGGTTCATCAGATCGGCCAGGGCGGCGCCGACGCGGCCCAGGGCGTTGTTGACCGGGCCGGGCACGGCGGCATTCAACGACGGGTCACGCGGATCGGCGGTGGCCAGCGCCGCCGCCAGCAGGGCGACGGCGGCCAACAGCACGAAGCCGCCCGCCCGCACCGCCAGACGGCGCAGCGCGTCCACCGCGCCTTGCGGCAGGAACTTGACCTTGGTGGCGCCTTTCCTGGCGACGGCCATCTGCGCGCCCCCTTGCCTAAAGGATTTCGGCCATGCGGCCCAGAGCCTGCTCGGTCAGGTCCAGATCATGCACCAGCGCCACCCGGATGAAACGGTCGCCGATTCCGTCGCGGGCCAGATACTTGCCCGGCAGCACTCGGATCTTGGCCTGACGCCACAATTCCACCGCCGCGTTCTCGCCATCGCCCACGTCCAGCCACAGGAAGAAGCCGCCTTCGGGCCGGGCGAAACCGGGATGGCGCCCCAGAAGCCGCTCGGCGATATCCAGCTTGGCGCGGTACAGGGCCTGGTTTTCCTCCACATGCGCCTCGTCGCGCCACAGCGCGGTGGCGGCGGCCAGGATGGGCAGCGGCGTCGCCGCCCCGGCATAGGAACGCAGGCGGCCGAAGCCCGCCATCACCTTGGCATCACCGGCGACGAAGCCCGAGCGCAGGCCGGGGGCGCTGGACCGCTTGGACAGGGAATGGAACACCAGGACATTGTCCACCGAACCGCCCAGGGCGGCGCAGGCTTCCAGCGCGCCCGCCGGTTCGGCCTTGTCCCAGATTTCCGAATAGCATTCGTCCACGGCCAGCACGAAACCGTATTGGCGGGCCAGCAGGATGGTCCGCTTCAGCAGGTCCAGATCGGCGACGCTGCCCTGGGGATTGGCCGGGCTGCACAGATAGGCCAGCCGGGTACGGGCCAGCACCTCTTGCGGCAGGGTGGTGTAATCGGGCTGCGAGGCCGGGCCATGGGCGCCGGGCACGAACACCGGCTCGGCCCCGGCCATGACCGCCGCGCCCACATAGACCTGATAGAACGGGTTGGGCAGCAGCACCACCGGCCTGTCGCCGCCATCCTCGGCCGGGGTGATCACCGTCTGGGCGATCAGGTACAGCGCCTCACGCGTGCCCGCCACCGGCAGCACCATGCGTTCCGGCTCGATCATGCCGTCAGGCAGCTTGAACCGCCGGGTCAGCCACGCCGCCACCGCCTGGCGGAAATCCGGGCTGCCGTTGGCGGGCGGATACTTGCCCCACAGCGCCGCCTTGTCGGCCAGGATGCGGGCGACCAGGGCAGGGGGCGAATGCTGGGGTTCGCCGATGGACATGACAATGGAGTCGGGTGTCGCGGCCCCGCCCAGCAGGTCGCTCAGGCGTTGGAACGGATAATCGGTCAACTGGTTCAGACGGTCGTTCACCTTGGTCCCCGAAACAGGCTTTGGTCGCCAGATGTTCTTACCCGATTTGGCCGGGAACGCCCAAGCGGGATATGCGCCGCCCCCCTGCCCGCCCCCGGAATGGGCAAAAAAGGGCGTTTGTATACTTTCTGAACCCATAGATGAAAATATTTGCTGCGTGGGATTGCGATATGTCCAGACCAGCATATATCCAGCCCTGCGTATAAGGAGGGCGCGATTTATGGCCCGTTTGATAACTACGCCGGAAAACCCTTTTGCGGAGGGGTAATCCACTGCCTCCCGGCGTCCCTAGTGAGCGGCATTGGGAGAAAAGAGGCTATTGGTGGTTTACAGATCAAAGAGTAGCGGACCCGCAATACGCATTCAAATCTCAGTAAATCTAGGATTTTCCGCTCAAAAATGCCCAGAACCGCAAAGCCCCGGAGTGATCCGGGGCTTTGTCATTCTTAGCCTCTAAAAAGAAAGGGACACGACCTTGCGGCCGTGCCCCTTTCCACGCATCCCCCGTGCCGGAGGGATCGGGATCAGTGAATGCTTTCGCCGTGCAGGGCGAGGTCCAGGCCCTCGCGTTCCTCCTCGGCGGTGACGCGCAGGCCGACCACCAGATCCACCAGCTTCAGCAGGATGAAGCTGACGATGGCGGTGTAGGCGATGGTGATGGCCACGGCATAGACCTGGGTCAGCACCTGACCGGCATTGCCTTCCAGCAGGCCGGGAACGCCGCCGATGCTCTCGACCGCGAACACGCCGGTCAGGATGGCGCCGACGATGCCGCCGACACCGTGCACGCCAAAGGCGTCCAGCGAGTCGTCATACTTCAGCGCATGCTTGAGGCCGGTGGCGCCCCAGAAGCAGACCACGCCAGCCACCAGGCCGATGATCAGCGCGCCCTTGGGACCGACGAAACCGGCGGCGGGGGTGATGGCGACCAGACCGGCCACCGCGCCCGAGATGATGCCCAGCACCGACGGCTTCTTGCGCAGCATCCATTCGGCGAACATCCACGACAGGGCGGCGCCGGCGGTGGCGATCTGCGTCACCAGCATGGCCATGCCGGCACGGCCGTCGGCGGCCACGGCGGACCCGGCGTTGAAGCCGAACCAGCCCACCCACAGCAGCGAGGCGCCGATGACCGACAGGGTCAGGTTGTGCGGCGCCATGTTGTCGGTGCCATAGCCCTTGCGCGGGCCAAGCACGATACAGGCCACCAGACCGGCGATACCGGCGTTGATGTGCACCACGGTGCCGCCCGCGAAGTCCAAGGCACCCATGGCGCCCAGGAAGCCCAGCGCGGTGCCGTCGGCGTTCAGCGCCCACACCCAGTGGCAGATCGGCGCATAGACCAGCAGCGACCACAGGGTGGTGAACAGCAGCATGGCCGAGAACTTCATGCGGTCGGCGAAGGCGCCGGTGATCAGCGCCGGGGTGATGATGAAGAAGGTCATCTGGAACATGGCGAAGACCGATTCGGGAATGGTGCCCGACAGGGTGGTCTTTTCGATGCCGTCCAGGAACAGGCGGTCAAGGCCGCCGTAATAGGGGCTGGAACCGGTGAAGGCCAGCGAATAGCCCACCACCATCCACAGCACCGAGCACAGGGCGGTGATGGCGAAGCTCTGCATCATGGTGCCCAGGATGTTCTTCTTGCGGACCATGCCGCCGTAGAACAGGGCCAGGCCGGGGATGGTCATCATCAGCACCAGGGCGGTGGACGTGAGCATCCAGGCGGTGTTGCCGGTGTCGAGCGTCGGCACGGCGGCGGCGGCCGGCGCCGCCTCGGTGGCGGCCTCCTGGGCCAGGGCCGCCGAGGCGGTCAGCAGCGCGCCCAGGGCAGGGCCGGCGCTGGCAAGGAAAGTCTTGAAACGATGCATCATGGGTCAACCCCCGAACGGCTCTGCCTTGAGATCTGTCGCCGGGCTCCGGGGCCTTCTGGGAGGAAAAGGACACCCGGGCCGGCATGTCCCTTACTTAACAAGAACCGTGCCAGACGCCGGATTGCGGGAAACCGCCCTGCCGCCGGTGCGGACACCCGGCATGGCTGCTGATAAAATATGCAGTGCCTTTTGGTGCTGCCCTGAATTAAGGCAGCAGCCGTGACGCCGTGCGCATAAACAAAAAGGCCCGGAGTTTCCTCCGGGCCTTCGTCTGCTCGCCAGGACAAAGGGGCCTACAGCGCCTCGTCATTGGCCTCGCCGGTGCGGATGCGATACGCCTGGGCGATGTCCATCACGAACACCTTGCCGTCGCCGATCTTGCCGGTGCGGGCGGCATTCTGCACCGCCTCGATGACGCGGTCGGCGATCTCGGCGTTGACCGCCACCTCGATCTTCACCTTGGGCAGGAAGTTCACGACGTATTCGGCGCCGCGATAAATCTCGGTCTGGCCCTTCTGACGGCCGAAGCCCTTGACCTCGCTCACGGTCAGGCCCTGGACGCCCAGCGGAGTCAGCGCCTCGCGCACCTCGTCCAGCTTGAAGGGCTTGATGATGGCCATGATCAGCTTCATCTGTGATCCCCATGGATATGGGCGGTTGCCGTCCCACGCCGGACCGCCCCCTGGGGGCGCCGCCGCCGGATGTCCGCCGGTTGAATTCGGTCGCAAACGCCTTGCGATCCTCCGCGTGGGCCAATCCCTTTCAAGAGCCGTGCCGGAACGGCGACCCGCCGTTTCAGGCGCTTCCGGCCGCCGCTTTCGCCGACAGGTTGCTTAAAACATGAGCGAACAGGGCACGGCTTTGCCTGTTTCCGGGGCGCCATGCTTGCACACGGCGCCATCCGATGGCACATCTTTGCCATGGCTGATACCAAAGACACCCCCCTGCCCCCGTTCTTCGACGTCGCCATCGTGGGCGGCGGCCCCGTCGGCGCCCTGACCGCCTGTTGCCTGGCCGATGCCGGGCTGTCGGTCGCGGTGATCGAGGCCGCCGACCCGGCCGATCTGGCCCGTCCCGGCACCGATGGCCGTTCCATCGCCGTCGCCCTGTCGGCACAGCGGGTCTTCGCCGCCTGCGGCGCCTGGGACCTGATGCGCGACGAGGCCGAGCCGATCCGGGAAATCCACGTCACCGACGGCGCCTCGCCACTGTTCCTGCATTACGACCACAACGCGCTGGGCGACGAACCGTTCGGCTGGATCGTCGAGAACACCACCATCCGCCGCGCCCTGCACCAACGGCTGGCGCAATTGCCCCAGGCCCGGGTGCTGGCCCCGGCGCGGGTGGTCGCGGTCGATCGCGGCGCCGCCCGCGCCACCCTGACCCTGGACGACGGCCGCATGCTGCATGCGGCGCTGGTGGTGGCCGCCGACGGCCGCCCCTCGCCCACCCGGCGGGCGGCGGGCATCCAGGTGCAGCGCTTTCAATACGGCCAGTCGGGCATCGTCTGCACCGTCGCCCACGAAAAACCCCATCACGGCGTGGCGCACGAACATTTCCTGCCCAGCGGCCCCTTTGCCATCCTGCCCATGCGCGGCACAGCCGAACATCCGCACCGGTCGTCCATCGTGTGGACCGAACGGCTGCATCTGGCCGAAACCATCGTCCGGCAAAACGACGCGGATTTCCTGGCGGAACTGCACACCCGTTTCGGCGACATCCTGGGCCGGATCGAACTGGACAGCCCGCGCCACCATTACCCGCTGACCCTGCAAATCGCCGAGCGCGCCATCGACCACCGTCTGGCCCTGGTGGGCGACGCCGCCCACGGCATGCATCCGGTGGCCGGTCAGGGCATGAACATGGGGGTACGCGACGCCGCCGCCCTGGCCGAAGTGGTGGTGGCGGCCCATCGTCTGGGCGGCGACCCCGGCGGCCCCGACGTGCTGGCGCGCTATCAACGCTGGCGGCGGTTCGACAACATGCTGATGCTGGGGCTGACCGACGTCATGGTGCGGCTGTTCAGCAACGATATCGGCCCGCTGAAACTGGCCCGCGATTTGGGTCTGGCCGCCGTTCAGGCCATGCCCGGCGTCAAACGCTTTTTCATGAAGCACGCCATGGGCGTGGTCGGCGACCTGCCCCGGCTGATGCGCGGCGAACGGCTGTAGTTTAACAGGCTATCGTTCAAACTGGTGGAACGATCCAGCGGTAACACGGATGAACACGGATGGGGGGGATGGGCACGGATGTCTTTTCCTGCCCTTCTGTCATGGCCGGGCTTGACCCGGCGATCCACGCGATGCTGTCAGGAAAGGTTCTTTGAACATATCTCTAAGCGGTACCGCGTAGATGCCCGTGTCAAGCACGGGCATGACGGATAGGAAGGTGGCTCATCCGTGCCCATCCCTCCCATCCGTGTTCATCCGCGTTACCGCTGGCTTGGTCCGCCCGCACAAACGGCTGCCGGAAATTGATCAGCCGCAGCCACACCCGCCGCCACCGCTGCCGCAGGAATGCTTGGGCGGATCGGGGGGATTGAGGGCCGGGTCGCGGTGCTTGCCCGCCGCGTCCAGCGCCGCCACATAGGCATCCCACACCTTGTCCTGGTTGGCGCCCAGCCAATACAGGTAATCCCAGGTGTAGATGCCGCTGTCGTGCAGATCGTCGAACACCAGCTTGACGGCGTAATTGCCGACCGGTTCGGCGCCGATGATGGCGACATGCAGACGCCCGGCGACCAATTGCTTCTGGTCGGGGCTGTGGCCCTGGACCTCGGCCGAGGGGCTTTCCACCCGCAGCAATTCGGCGGGCAGGCTGAAGCTGGCGCCGTCGTCGAAGGTGATGTCCAGGCGCTTTTCGGCCTTGCGGATCTTGATCTCCACCGGCTGGGCGCGGCTGCCGAAGCCCTCGCTCACTTGTCGGCCCCGTCCAGCGCCCGCGCCTCGTCCGGCAGCATGATCGGAATGCCGTCGCGGATGGGATAGGCCAGACCGGCCAGGTCGTCCACCAGTTCGTTATGATCGGCGTCATACCGCAGCGGTGCATGGGTGCCCGGCGCGCGCAGGATTTCCATCAGCTTGGGATCGATGCCGGGAACGCGGTCGGTCATGGGAATTCTCCTAATGCAGCACGGCGGGGCCGCTGTCGGCCAGCAACGCCATTTCGAACAAGGTGATCATCATCGCCGCCCGTTCCGCCACGGTCGGCGCCTCCAGCAGCGCCTGCTTTTCCTCGGCGCTCAGCGGCGCGGCCATGGCCAGGGCGGCCACCGCCTCGGCATCGCCCGCCGCCTCCAGCTTGGCGGCGTCCAGGGCCACGCCCTGGCGGCCGAGATAGCTTCCCACCGCCGCCATCAGCCGGTGGCGGTCGATGGGCGGCTCGCCGCCCGGCGGCGCCAGATCGGAACGATAGGGGCCGTATTCCGCCACCACCCGGCGATAGCCGTCGCGGCCCTCGGCCTCGCCCGCCACCCGAAACCGGGTGATGCCGATATTGGTGATCAGATAGCGGCCGTCGCCGGTTTCGCCAAAGGCGGTGATACGGGCCAGGGTGCCGACGCCGTGCAGCCCCGCCACCGGCCCGCAACCGGGCATGCCCTCGCTGGCGGGCTGCACCAGGGCGAAATGCCGCCCGGCCCCCAGGGCGGCATCCACCAGCGCCAGATAGCGCGGCTCGAACACCGTCAGCGGCAGCCGGGCCCCCGGCAGCAGGATGGCGCCCGACACCGCGAACACCGGCAGCACACGCGGCAATTCGGCGATGGCGGCGGTCATGTCCCGATCCCTTACGAGAACAGCAGCGCCGACAGGCGGCGGCGGCCGGACAGGGTCAGCGGATGGGTGGGGCCGAACGCCTCGAACAGCTTCAGCAATTGCTTGCGGGCGGCATCGTCGTTCCAGGCGCGGTCGCGGCGGAACAGTTCCAGCAATTCCTCGACCGCCGCTTCGGCCTCGCCGGTGCCGTAATAGGCCAGGGCCAGATCGAAACGGGCCTGGTGATCATTGGCGTCGGCGGCCAGACGGCGGCGCAGGGCGGCGGCCTCGCCTGCTCCGGCGGCAGCGGCGTCCTGAAGCTCCAGCGCGGTCTTGACCGCCGCCACCTCGGCGTTCTTCAGCATGTCGGGCGGCAACTGGCCCAGCATGGCCCGCACGCTGTCCACATCGCCCAGCGCCATCAGGGCGCGCAGCAGACCGGCCATGGCCGGGGCGTTGGCCGGGTCCTCGCCCAGCACCTGCTGGAAGGCGGCGGCGGCGGTTTCGGCATCGCCCTCGGCCAGCAATTGCTTGGCCTCGGCGATGATGTCGTCCAGGCTGGGCTGGCCCGCCCCGGCGGTGGTCAGGCGCTGGATGAAAGCGCGCAACTGGCTTTCCGGCTGGGCACCGGCGAAGCCGTCCACCGGGCGGCCGTCCTTGAAGGCATAGACCGTCGGCACCGACTGGATGCGCAACTGCGCCGCCAGCGCCTGTTCCTTGTCCACGTCGATCTTGACCATGCGCACGGCGCCGCGCGCTTCGCGCACCAGCTTTTCCAGCAGCGGCCCCAATTGCTTGCACGGGCCGCACCAGGTGGCCCAGAAATCGACGATGACCGGCACCTTCATGGACGCCTCGATGACATCGACGGCGAAGGTGGCGGCGGAACCGTCCTTGATGACGTCGCCGCCAGCGGCGGCGGCGGCGGGCTTGGCGCCGGAACCGAAAATAAGGTCCATGGTCTTGCGTTCCCGGTGAAAGATCGACCCGCAATAGATGGACCGGGACCGGGCAACTGGCAAGGGCAAAGCCTGCACCACGGTCCGCCAGCGGCGGCGGACGGAAAAAAACGGATTTATGAAAAAAAGGGCTTGCGCCCCCCCATCCTTTCCCGTATTTATCCGGTCCTCCGCGGCGCTGAGCCACGGGGAACACGCCAGGAAGCGGGCGTAGCTCAGGGGTAGAGCACAACCTTGCCAAGGTTGGGGTCGAGGGTTCGAATCCCTTCGCCCGCTCCAATTTTTCCTTCGGGGAAATATCGAAAAGCCGCCGCAAGGCGGCTTTTTCGCATTCCGGCTTCACCATCCGCGATTGTCCGTGGTTTACGACCGCATCAGACCGGCGTATGGTGAAAGCCAAGAGGGATCACGGGGTCATCTTCAGCCCCTTCCCCCCTCCTCCCGTCGCACGGGCGAATGAACGACACGAGGCCGGGCCGCAATGCCCGGCCGTTCGTTTTTCCGTGCCCTGGTTTCCTTTGCACGAGGTCTTTTCCCATGACCGCCACCGAATTCGAACTGGCCGAGCTGCGCACCGAACTTGACCGCCTGCGTGACGAGAACGAGGAACTGCGCGCCGAAATCGAGGAACTGCGCCGCGAGGCCGACCTGGACGCCTGCCACGCCGCCGGCCTGTCGGCCCAGATCAAGGCGCTGATCGCCGAAGGCGATGCCTGCCCCAACAAGGCGGCCCACCCGCTGCTGGTGCGCGGCCAGTACACCAATTCCATGACCGGCGATACCATGACCAAGACCGCCGCCTATCCCCTGTACCGCGAAGCCTTCGACGCCGAAGCCCGCGAACTGGGCTTCGACTCGCCGGAGAATTTGCGCGCCTGATACCAAACCCCGATGAGTTCCACTCAGCGGGATATAGTATAAGTGGGCTATCGCCCACGCCCATTTGGGGCGATGCCCCAAACCCCCTTTGTTTTTCCTGATAAAAATAAAAGGGGTTCGGGGAATTTCCCCGAGCGGGTCCGGGCGGCAGCCCGGCATCTCGGCATAAAAAAGGCCGGTTCCTTGTGGGAACCGGCCTTTTCCTTGCTCAGCGCCTCAGGCGCCGCAGCACTTCTTGAACTTCTTGCCCGAGCCGCAGGTGCAGGGGTCGTTGCGGCCGACCTTTTCCACGCTGCGCTGGGCGGGGCGCGGGTTCATGACACCGTCCACATAGACCCAGCGGCCTTCGTGCTGGCGAAAGCTGGCCAGTTCGTGATGGGCGAAGATCTTGCCGCGCATCTTGTAGCGGGCGACGAATTCCACCTGGTCGCCCTCGGCGGCACGGATTTCCAGGCCGTCCCACTTGGCTTCCTTGACCCAGGTTTCGGTCTCGGCGCGGTCGTAATCCTCCTTGGCCTCGGGGGCCAGGGTGGTTTCCAGGTAATCCAGATCGGCGCGGGTGAAAGCGGTATAGCGCGAGCGCATCAACGCTTCCGGCGAGGCCGGAGCGCCACCGGCCAGCACCGGGCCACAGCAATCGTCATAGCCGCGGCCGGAACCGCAGGGGCAGGAAGTCATGTCAGCAAATCCTCAGAATTCGATCAGGTTGGAAAACAGCACGAGGCCCAGAACCGCCAGGGCATAGAACGCCCCACCGACGCCGAGAAGAAAAAGGATGTTGCCCACGGTGCGCAAGGGAAACATGAAGCGTTCGCGCGAACGCCGTTCCGACGAACGCTTTTCCGGTCCCGCCACCACGGTGACGAAATAGCGGCCGCCGATGATGGGAAAGGACAGGCGGATGTTGACCGGGTGACGGCGCCAACTGATGGGCTTGGTGGCGCTCCACAGGGCGGCGCGCTGGGCGGGCGTGAAGCTTTCCGCCACATCGGGCGGAATGCGGTCCATCAGCATTTCCAACGAAGCGTCACCGGGCATCCTACTTCCCCCAAAGCGGTGCGACCATGGACCACATATTACAGAGGGCCAGGACAGGGCGCCAGAGAGAGGACCGGCACCCCGTCTTGCCTTAGCGTTCGCCGCCGCTCAGCCGCGACAGGATATCGTCCAGTTGTTCCAGGCTGCCGTAATGGATGGTCAGCTCGCCGCCCTTGCCCAGGGATTTCAGCGTCACCTTGACGCCCAGCATTTCCGCCAGATCCCGTTCCAGGGCGGCGGTATCGGCATCCTTGTGCAGCGCCGTCGCCGGACGGCCGCCGCCGGAAGCCCCGCCCTTGCCCTTGGCCTCGCCCGCCGCCAGCTTTTCCGTCTGGCGGACGTTCAACTGCTTGTCCACCACCTCGCGCGCCAGGGCCACCGGATCGGCGGCGGTCAGCAGGGCGCGGGCATGACCGGCGGAAAGCTGCTTGGCCTCGACCATGGCCTTGATGGGATCGGGCAGCGCCAGCAGGCGCATCATGTTGGCCACGTGGCTGCGCGACTTGCCGACCGCCTTGGCCAGTTCTTCCTGGGTGTGGCTGAATTCGTCCACCAGACGGCGATAGCCGTCGGCTTCTTCCAGGGGCGACAGATCCTGGCGCTGGAGGTTTTCCACCAGCGCCACTTCCAGCGCTTCCTTGTCGGTGAATTCACGGATGATCACCGGCACTTCGTGCAACTGGGCGCGCTGGGCGGCGCGCCAGCGGCGTTCACCGGCGATGATCTCGAAGCCGTCGTCGATGGGGCGGACCAGGATGGGTTGCAGGATGCCCTTTTCCCGCACCGATTCCACCAGATCGGCGATGGCCTCTTCCTCGAACTGGCGACGGGGCTGGAACTTGCCGGGCTTCATCTGCGACACCGCCAGGGTGCGCAGGCCGCGCGGCTGGTTGCCCGTGGCGGCGGCCGGAGCGGCGGCGTTGCCCTCCAGCACCGACGCGGCGGCGGCCACGCCGGAATCACCCAACAACGCGGACAGGCCGCGGCCCAGATTGCGACGCTTTTCGTCAGCCACCATACTCACCCTGCTGCCTTCAACAATTTACGTTCGCGCTTCAGCACTTCCGAGGCCAGATGGATATAGGCTTCGGACCCGGTGCATTTCACGTCGTAGATCAGCACCGGCTTGCCGTGCGACGGCGCCTCGGAGATACGGACGTTGCGCGGAATGACCGTCTTGTAAACCTTGTCGCCGAAGAACTCGCGCACATCGGCGGCGACCATTTCCGACAAATTGTTGCGCTTGTCGAACATGGTCAGCACGATGCCCTGCAATTCCAGGCTGGGATTCAGCGCCTGGCGCACCCGTTCGATGGTTTGCACCAGATGGCTGATGCCTTCCAGGGCGAAGAACTCGCATTGCAGCGGCACCATCACCGCATTGGCGGCGACCAGGGCGTTGACCGTCAGCAGATTCAGCGACGGCGGGCAATCGATCAGCACGTAATCGTAGGACCCGACCGTGCCCAACGCCTCGGCCAGACGCTGCTCGCGCCGGTCCATCTCCACCAGTTCGATTTCGGCGCCCGACAGATCGACGCCGGACGGCACCACCGACAGGCCGGGAATTTCGGTCGGCAGCACGGTATCGGCCAGTTGCGCCTCGCCGATCAGCACGTGATAGGAATTGACCGCGCGGGCCGAGCGGTCGATGCCCAGGCCGGTGCTGGCATTGCCCTGGGGGTCCAGGTCGATGATCAGCACCTTCTTCTTGGTGGCGGCCATGGCGGTGGCCAGGTTGATGGTGGTTGTCGTCTTGCCCACACCGCCCTTTTGGTTGGCGATGGCGATAATGCGGGCGGGTTTCGTGGGGGCAACGCTAGTGCTGTGCTCGACCACGGCGAACCTCTTTCAGGTGGAGGATTGTTCCCGACGGATCCGACAGAGAGGGAAACCGCTCGCACGAGATATTCCATTCTTTGGCCGCCAGGGTCAATTCGTCTTCCACCCCCCTGCCCTTTAGAAAGACACAGTGACCTTCCGGCAACAGATGCCGTTCCGCCCAACCCAGCAATTTATCCAGCGACGCCAGGGCGCGGGCGGTGACGACATCGGCGCACAGCGGCGTCACCTGCTCGATACGGGCGTTGTGGATGACGACACGGGTGTCGGTGACGCGCGCCACCTCACGCAAGAACGCGCATTTGCGGGCATCGGATTCGATCAGATGCACCTCGGGCACGCCCAGGATGGCCAGCACCATGCCGGGGAAGCCGGCGCCGCATCCCATGTCCACAAGTCTGTGGATAGGTTGTGGAAGAATGGGGAAAACCTGGGCGGAATCCAGGAAATGGCGCTGCCACAGCTTGGGGATGGTATCGGGGCCGACCAGATTGATGCGGGTCTGCCAGCGCACCAGCAGATCGGCATAGGCGCGCAGGCGATCCATGGTTTCACGTGAAACGGCGGCCTTGGCCTGGAATTCCTCGGGTGTCATTTCTGTCTGCTCTTGTGGCTTTGTTTCACGTGAAACACTAAATCTGGGAACGGCGCTTGACATGGGCCAGCAACGCCGTCAGCGCCGCCGGGGTGATGCCGGGGATACGCCCCGCCGCCGACAGGGTTTCCGGCCGCGCCGCCTTGAGTTTGTGCCGCACCTCGTTGGACAACGACCCGATGGCGTCGTAATCCAGATCGGCGGGCAATTCCAGATCCTCGTCGCGGCGATAGGCGCGGATGTCCGCATCCTGGCGCGCCAGATAGCCGCGATAGGTGCCTTCGATCTGCAATTGCTCGGCCACGTCCGGGGCGAAATTCCCCAATTGCGGCCACAGCGGCACCAGCCGCGCCAGATCGATGTCGGGATAGGCCAGCAAATCCCAGGCGGTGCGGATCACCCCGTCCTGATTGACCTCCAGCCCCTGCTTGCGCAGCACGTTGGGCGACGCCTTCAACTCCGCCAGGAGTTGCCGCCCCTGCTCCAGCGCTACCGATTTATCACGGAAGCGTTCCGACCGGGTGGTGCCGACACAGCCCATCGCCATGCCCTTGGGCGTCAGCCGCAGATCGGCATTGTCGGCGCGCAGCAGCAGGCGGTATTCGGCGCGCGAGGTGAACATGCGATAGGGCTCGCGCGTGCCCAGATGGACCAGATCATCCACCATCACGCCCAGATAGGCGTCGGCACGGTCCAGCACCAGCGGCGCCGAGCCGGACACCCGACAGGCGGCATTGATGCCCGCCAGCAGACCCTGGGCGCCCGCTTCCTCGTAGCCGGTGGTGCCGTTGATCTGCCCGGCCAGGAACAGACCGCCGACCCGACGGGTTTCCAGCGTGCGGTGCAGTTCGCGCGGGTCGATGAAATCGTATTCGATAGCATAGCCCGGCCGCAGGATGGCGACATGCTCCAGACCGGGAATGGAATGGATCATCTCCTCCTGCACCTCGGCGGGCAGCGAGGTGGAAATGCCGTTGGGATAAACGGTGTGATCGTCCAGCCCCTCGGGCTCCAGGAACAACTGGTGCCGGTCCTTGTCGGCGAAGCGAACGATCTTGTCCTCGATGGACGGGCAATAGCGCGGGCCGACGCTTTGGATCTGACCGGAATACATGGGCGCCCGGTGCAGATTGGCACGGATGATGTCATGGGTCCGCGCCGTGGTATAGGTGATGCCGCAGGCCACTTGCGGCACGGTGATGCGGTCGGTCAGAGTCGAGAACGGCACCGGCGGATCATCGCCCGGCTGCATCTCCAGCGACGCCCAATCGATGGTGCGGCCGTCCAGACGGGCGGGCGTGCCGGTCTTCAACCGCTCCAACACGAAGCCACAGCGGGCCAGCGCCGCCGACAGGCCATAGCTGGGGGCGTCGCCGACCCGGCCCGCCGCCCAGGTCTTTTCGCCGCAATGCACCTTGCCGCGCAGGAAGGTGCCGGTGGTGATGACCACCGCCCCCGCTTGGATGCGACGGCCATCGGCCAGCACCAGTCCGGCCACCCTGCCCTGCTCCACCACCAGATCCTCGGCGGTGGCGGCCACCAGGGTCAGATTGGCGGTTTCATCCAGCAACGCCCGCATGGCCTGACGGTACAGCTTGCGGTCGGCCTGGGCGCGCGGCCCCTGCACCGCCGGTCCCTTGCTGCGGTTGAGGATGCGGAACTGGATGCCCGCGCGGTCGATGGCCCGGCCCATCAATCCGTCCAGGGCGTCGATCTCGCGCACCAACTGGCCCTTGGCCAGACCGCCGATGGCCGGGTTGCACGACATCTCGCCCAGGGTTTCCAGGCGCTGCGTCACCAGAAAGGTCTTGGCCCCCATGCGGGCGGCGGCGGCGGCGGCCTCGCACCCGGCATGGCCACCGCCGATCACCACCACGTCGGCCGACAGATCGAAATCAGGTTTCACGTGAAACATCTCATTTCCCGATACAGAACTCGCGGAACACCACGTCCAACAATTCCTCAACATCCACCCGACCGGTGATGCGGCCCAGGGCGGCGGCGGCCAGGCGCAAATCCTCGGCCGCCAATTCGATCTCGGCCTGGGGGTCGAACCGCCCCAGCGCCATGACACATTCCTCGACCGCCGCGCGATGGCGGGCACGGGTCAAGGCGGGCGCGGCGGTGACGGCATAACGCGCCGCCACCTCTTCTTCCAGCACCGCCAGCAGAGCATCGAAACCGTCACCAGTGCGGGCCGACAGCGCCACCACCCGGTGCTCCTCAAGATGGTCGGGCAAGGGTGCGGCGGCAAGGTCGGCCTTGTTGAGCACCACCACGGAATCGCCGTCAACCATGCCCCGCGTCGGGCCGTCCCACTCGGGCAGCAGGCTGGCATCGAACACCGCCAGCTTGAGGTCGGCGGCCTCGGCGCGGGCCAGGGCGCGGCGGATGCCCTCCGCCTCGATCTCCTCGGCGGCATCACGCAAGCCAGCGGTATCGGCCAGCACCACCGGCCAGCCGTGCAAATCCAGATGCACCTCGATGATGTCGCGGGTGGTGCCTGCGGTGCTGCTGACGATGGCCGCCTCGCGCCCGGCCAGCCGGTTGAGCAGACTGGACTTGCCCGCGTTGGGCGCCCCCAGGATGGCGATATGGATGCCATCGCGCAGCCGCTCGCTGCGCTGGCCCTGCACCAGATGGGCGCGCATGTCGGCGATCAGCGCCGCGACGGATTGCCCCACCTGCCCCACCAATTCCTCGGGCACGCCCTCGTCGGAAAAGTCGATGACCGCTTCCATCAGGGCCAAGGCCCGCACCAGCTCGACCCGCCAGCCATCGGCCAGCGCTGCCAGACCGCCGTCCAATTGCCGCAACGCCTGGCGCCGCTGCGCCGCCGTCTCGGCATCCACCAGATCGGCGATGGCCTCGGCCCGCGTCAAATCCAGCTTGCCGTTCAAAAAGGCGCGCTTGGAGAACTCGCCCGGCTCGGCCGGAACCAGCCCCAGCGACACCAGGGCCTCGGACAAGGCGGCGGCGACGGCGCGGCCACCATGCACATGCAGTTCCACCACATCCTCGCCGGTGAAGCTGGCGGGACCAGGGAACAGCAAGGCCAGACCGTCGTCGATATCGTCGCCATTCAGCGCCAGCCGCACCCGCGACGCCTTGCGGGCGGGCGGCAGATCGCGGCCGGACAGCAGGCGCAGGGCCTCGGGCGCCTTCGGTCCCGACAGACGAAAGACCGCGACGCCGCCCCGTCCGGGGGCGCTGGCCAAGGCGAAGATGGTGGTTTGGGTCATGGCATCGGTTTCCATGAAAGCGCCAGGGGCACCGGCGGTCATCGCGGGTGCCCCTGTATCAGTCGGTGATCCATCCCCGGATCACAGCTTCGGTTGTTGATCCGGCTGCAACATCAGACGGTCGACCCGGCCGCCCTTGACCAGATGGGTTTCCAGGATTTCGTCGATGTCGGCGTGGCTGTGAAAGGAATACCAGATGCCCTCGGGATAGATCACCAGCACCGGTCCCAACTCGCAACGGTCCAGGCATCCGGCGCCGTTGATGCGCACGTCGTCCAACCCCACTTCCTTGGCGCGGGCCTTGAGGTAATCGCGCAGCGGCTCGGCGCCGCGTGCCGCGCACGATCCCCGCTTGTGGCCGTCGGGACGGCGGTTGGTGCAGACAAAGGCATGCAGGCGGAAATAAGGTTTGGGATCGGTGGTCACTCTTTTTTCTCCCGGCGGGCGGCGCCTGCGAACTGCGCCCAGAACATCTTCTGCAATTGCTCCATGCCCTGGACGCCGGCGGGCAGCCAGGTCTTCAGCATGGCCTCGGGCTCCATGGCCGACAGGCTGGCGGTCATGCGTTCCTGGATCTGCCGCATCATCGCTTCCTGCATGGGGCGCACATCGGGAAGGCCCAGGAAGCTGCGCGCTTCCTCGGGCGTGCAATCCACATCGACGGTGATCTTCATGCTTTCGCCTTCCCATGGCTTGCGTTTGGGCGGTACAGGCCCAAACTAAGCTTTTGCGCGCGAATGCGTCAACTTCGACCGGAAAGACCGCCTCTCCATGACCAACCGCCTGGGCAACGAAACCAGTCCCTATCTGCGCCAGCACCGCGACAATCCGGTCCATTGGTGGGCCTGGGGCCCCGAGGCGCTGGCCGCTGCCCGCGCCCAGAACAAGCCGATCCTGCTGTCGGTCGGCTATGCCGCCTGTCACTGGTGCCACGTGATGGCCCATGAAAGCTTCGAGGACGATTCCATCGCCGCGCTGATGAACCGCCACTTCATCAACATCAAGGTCGACCGCGAGGAACGGCCCGATCTGGACGCCATCTATCAGCAGGCGCTGGCCGCCACCGGCCAGCATGGCGGCTGGCCGTTGACCATGTTCCTGACCCCCGACGCCGAGCCGTTCTGGGGCGGCACCTATTTCCCGCCGACCGGACGTTGGGGCCGTCCCGGCTTTCCCGACGTGCTCAAGGCCCTGGCCCAGACCTGGGAAGGCGACCAGCAGCGGGTCCGCCACAACGTCGCCGCCCTGAAATCGGCGCTGACCGAGCAGTTCAGCGGCGGCGGAGAATTAGATTTGGAATTGCTGCACCAGGGCGCCCGCCGCATCCTTGCCCGCATGGACCCCGAGCATGGCGGCCTGAGCGGCGCGCCGAAATTCCCGCAGCCGGGCCTGCTGGATTTCCTGTGGCGCACGGCGCTGCGTACCGGCGACCGCGCGCTGGCCGACAGTGTCACCCTGACCCTGGACCGCATCAGCCTGGGCGGCATCTATGATCACCTCGGCGGCGGGTACATGCGCTACGCCACCGAAGAAACCTGGCTGGTGCCGCATTTCGAAAAGATGCTGTACGACAACGCCCAACTGGTCGAATTGCTGACCCGGGTATGGCAAGGCACGCGCGAGCCGCTTTATGCCATCCGCGTCGCCGAGACGGTGGAGTGGCTGCTGCGCGACATGGGCACCGAGGGCGGTGCCTTCGCCGCCACCCTGGACGCCGATTCCGAAGGCATCGAGGGCAAGTTCTATACCTGGACCGCCGAGCAGGTGGATGCCCTGCTGCCGCCTGATACCGCCAAGCTGTTCAAAGCCGCCTATGACGTGCGGCGCGGCGGCAATTGGGAAGGCGTGACCATCCTGCACCGCAATCACCAGCCGCAGCCGCAAGACGCCGAGGACGTGCTGGCCCAGGCCCGCGCCGTGCTGTGGCAATCACGGGAAACACGCATCCATCCCGGCCGCGACGACAAGATCCTGGCCGATTGGAATGGTATGATGGTGGCCGCCATGGCCGTGGCCGGACAGGTCTTCCAACGCCCCGACTGGATCACCGCCGCCCGCAAAGCCTATGATTTCGTGCGCGACGCCATGGCCCTGCCCGGCGACCGGCTGGCCCATTCCCGCTGCCAGGGCCGCCAGCGCCCGGTCGGGCTGCTGGACGACCTTGCCCACATGGCCCGCGCCGCGTTGATGCTGCACCAGGCCACCGGCGACGATTCTCTGATCGGCCATGCCCGCGCCTGGGTGGAGGCCGCCGATCGCGTCCATTGGGACACGGTTCAGGGCGGCTATTTCCAGGCGGCGGCCGAGGCCGAGGACGTCATCGTGCGGCTGAAGCCCATCCACGACAACGCCGTTCCCGCCGCCAACGGTATCATGGCCCAGGTTCTGTTGCGGCTGTTCCTGATCACCGGCGAACAGCCTTTCGCCGACCGTGCCGAACGGCTGATTGCCGCCTTCCGCGGCGAGATTTCCGGCGCCTTCGCCAACACCACCAGCCTGTTGGCCGCCTTCGAAATGCTGTCGGAACCGGTACAGGTGGTGGTCGCCGGTCCCTCCGGCCGTGCCGATACCGAAGCGCTGGTGCTGGCGGCAGCTCAGGCGGCATTGCCCGCTGTGGTGCTGCTGCGCGCCGACGGCAGCCCACTGCCCGCCGCGCATCCCGCTCACGGCAAGGGCATGGTGGACGGACACGCCGCCGCCTATGTCTGCCGCGGTTTCACCTGCGCCGCCCCCATCACCGACGCGGCGGGCTTGTCCCGCGCCCTGGTGGAAAGATAAAGTCGGGCCATGTCCTATCTCGCCTATAACAGCCCGGTCGGGCCGCTCACCCTGTTCGAGGAAGACGGCGTCATCATCGCCGTGGAATGGGGATGGCCGCCCGAATCCGAAGACGCCCCCGCCCCGGTCCTGGAACGGGCGCGTGACCAGTTGGACGCCTATTTCGAGGGCCGTCTGAAGGAATTCGACCTGCCGCTGGCCCCCATGGGCACCGCCTTTCAAAAGAAGGTGTGGCAGGCCATGAGCCGCATCCCGTTCGGCGCCACCCGCACCTATGGCGATCTGGCCGACGAATTGGGCACCTCGCCGCGCGCTTTGGGCGGTGCCTGCGGCCGCAATCCCATTCCCATCATCATCCCCTGCCACCGCATCCTGGCCAGCAATGGCGGCCTGGGCGGCTATTCCGGCATGGACGGCACCGAGACCAAGGCATTCCTGCTGCGGCTGGAAGGGGTCGCGGCGAAGTAATTTTCCCCCTCCCCGCTTTTCCGTATACTGGGGTGCATAACCGATCCGCAAAGGATCACGGGAGGCGGTGATGACCAGGGCGGAACGTAGTCGGCTCAAGATGCTCGTCACCGGCGGCGGCATCCTGTGGATGCTCCTCGCCGGGTTCCTGATGTGGGCGACGTTGCCGGAAGGCGCGGTGGAAACCCATGGCTCGGACCAGATGAAGGACCGCATGAGCCTATGTGGCGGCAGCTTCCGCGACCGCTATGACTGCAAGGAACAGATCATCATCGAAAGCGGCCGTGAGGCGTTCTACACGCTGTCGCTGCGCTTTCTGCTGGTGATCGTGCCGCCACTTGTCGGCACCTTCTGGCTGTCTTCCTATCTGGCCCGCCATCCGGTGCCACTGATGGAAGAACCGGTGCGCCACAGCAATGCCTCCGATGGCGACTGGAAGGCCCGCGCCCAGAAACACACCCAATGGCAAAGCCCGGAACAGGCGGCCGAGGAACTGCACGTCGCCACCGACGACCTGCCGCCGGTCCATGGCCACGCCCACCCCAGCCTGGACGACATCGCCCCGGTGGACGATTGGAAAAGCCGCGCCCAGCACAATACGCGCGGGCTGAAAAAGCCGAGGGAATAGAGAATCCGTGCGTCCGAGTGTGTGGACCCGCCCTGGGTAACACGAATGGGCGCAGATGGGCGCGGATAATATAAAAATATCCATGCCCATCCGTGCGCCGCGTAGCGGCATCTGTGTTCATCCGTGTTACCTGCGATGTTTCCTCCCCCTCAAACGGCACCAAAAAGCGAAAAAGGCCGCCTCCCCTTCGGGACGCGGCCTTTTCCGTTCAGGCGGTCTTCTTACGAGTTCATCGCCTCGAAGAAGTCCGAGTTGTTCTTGGAATGCTTCAGCTTGTCCACCAGGAATTCCATGGCGTCGACCACGCCCATGGGCATCAGGATGCGGCGCAGCACCCACATCTTGGACAGCACACCCTTGTCCACCAGCAGCTCTTCCTTGCGGGTGCCGGAACGGGTGATGTCGATGGCCGGGAAGGTGCGCTTGTCCGACAGCTTGCGGTCCAGGATCAGTTCCGAATTACCGGTGCCCTTGAACTCTTCGAAGATCACTTCGTCCATGCGCGAGCCGGTATCGATCAGCGCGGTGGCGACGATGGTCAGCGAACCGCCTTCCTCGATGTTGCGGGCGGCGCCGAAGAAACGCTTGGGACGCTGCAAAGCGTTGGCGTCCACACCGCCGGTCAGCACCTTGCCCGAGCTGGGAACAACGGTGTTGTAGGCGCGGGCCAGGCGGGTGATGGAATCCAGCAGGATGACCACGTCGCGCTTGTGCTCGACCAGACGCTTGGCCTTTTCCAGCACCATCTCGGTCACTTGCACGTGACGGCTGGCCGGTTCGTCGAAGGTCGAGGCGATGACCTCGCCGCGCACCGAGCGGGCCATGTCGGTCACTTCCTCGGGGCGTTCGTCGATCAGCAGCACGATCAGGTAGACGTCGGGATGATTGGCGGAAATCGCATGGGCGATGTTCTGCATCATCACCGTCTTGCCGGTGCGCGGCGGCGCCACGATCAGCGACCGCTGGCCCTTGCCGATTGGGGCGACCAGGTCGATGATCCGGGCCGAGCGATCCTTGATCGTGGGATCCTCGATCTCCATCTTCAGCCGCTCATTCGGGTAAAGCGGCGTCAGGTTGTCGAAGGCGACCTTGTGGCGCGCCTTTTCAGGGTCCTCGAAGTTGATGCGTTCGACCTTGGTCAGCGCGAAATAGCG
>JAEXAH010000096.1 GCA_023458315.1 Pseudomonadota bacterium | reverse complement strand
GTCCCGACCTACCGGTGCGCGGCGACCTCAGCCGCAAACAAATATCCGCCACCCCGGACCGTCTTGATGAGCTCGGGCTTCTTGGGGTCAATCTCCAGCTTCCGCCGCAGCCGGCCGACCTGCACGTCGATGGTGCGGTCGAATGGACCGGAGACGCGGCCGCGGGCAAAGTCCAGCAATTGGTCTCGATTGAGGACGCGCTGGGGATTGAGCAGGAACGCGTGGAGCAGGTCGAACTCGCCGCTGGTCAGTTCGACCAGTACGCCATCGGGCGACAGCAACTGGCGACGCCCGATGTCGAGGCGCCACCCGCTGAATTCCAGCACGTCCTTGGCGGCGGTGATCTTTTCTCCGTCCACCCCGTCCTCGGGCGCTTTTGGTGCGCCGCGCCGCAGCACCGCCTTGATGCGGGCCAGCAGCTCTCGCGCGCTGAATGGCTTGGCCACGTAGTCATCGGCCCCCATTTCCAGGCCGACCACGCGATCGGTCTCGCTGCCCATGGCTGTCAGCATGATGATGGGCAATGTGGTGGTGGCGCGCAGGTGGCGGCACAGCGACAGGCCGTCCTCGCCGGGCAGCATTAAGTCGAGGATAACGAGGTCGAAGCTGCCGTGAGCCATCGCCTCCCGCATGGCCTTTCCGTCTCCAACGGCGGTCACCGCGAATCCATGCTGGCCGAGATATTCGGACACGAGGCCGGCAATCTCGGGGTCGTCGTCGACGATGATGATGCTGTTCTGGTGATCCATGGTGTCACTCGCCGTTTCGTCCCTGCGGCAGGGTTACGGAAACCCGTAATCCGCCCTCTTGCTTGTTCTCCAGGGTGATGTCGCCGCCATGGGCGCGGATGATCGTGCGGGCCACGGTCATGCCCAGCCCCATGCCGCCGGTCTTGCGGTTGCGGGACGCTTCGAGCCGGAAGAAGGGGGTGAACACCTTCTCCAGGCAATCCTCGGGAATGCCGGGTCCCTGGTCCTCAATCACGACCCGGATGTCCCGCCCCTGATGCGCGGCCTCAACCCTAGCCTGGCCGCCATAGCGGGCGGCGTTCTCGATCAGGTTGGTAAGTGCGCGCTTCAGCGCCAGCGGGCGGCAGGCGCAGACCAAGCGGCCATTCCATTGGTATTCGGCGGCCAAGCCGATGTCGGTGGCGTTGTCGCAGATCGCCTCCAGGGTCGCGGCCAAGTCGATGGTCTGCACCGCCTCATCGGTGCTTTCGCCTCGCGCGAAGTCCAACGTGGAGGACACCATGTCCTCCATGTCGGCGAGATCGGCAAGCATGCGGGTTCTGGATTCGCCCTCGGGCAACATTTCGGTGCGCAAGCGCAGCCGGGTGATGGGACTGCGCAGGTCGTGGGAAATCGCGGCCATCATGCGGGTGCGGTCCTCCACGAAGCGGCGGATGCGCTCCTGCATGTCGTTGAAGGCGGCGGCCGCGCTGCGGACCTCCTTGGGGCCATCGGGCGGCAACGGCGGTGCATTGACGTCACGGCCCAGACGGTCGGCGGCACTGGCGAAGGTTGCCAGGGGGCGGCCGATCCAGCGGGTGGCCAGCACTGAGAACAAGGCGATGCCAAGGGCCATGATCAGCGTCGACAGCACCGAGCTGTGCGACAACAGGGATGCCGAGCGTACCAGCGTCAGGCCAAAATTTGCCCACGAACCGTCGTTGAGCTGAAGCGAGACCTGGACAATTTGGTTGTCGGGCATGTTGTGGGCCAAGCGCAGGATGCTGGTCCAGCTCGGACTGTGATGGGCGCCGTGATCGGTGAACAGATCGCCGGCATGCCGCTCCATGACGTGGATACGCCGCTTCTCCAGTTGGCCGAAATGCGGCTGCAGGGCGGCGCGAACAGCGCTCAGCTCCTGGCTTTCATCATGATCATGGGGAAAGGCCGGCTCCGGCGTCCAACTGACGCTGAGGATGGGGCTGTTGAGGGCTTCGACCAGATCCTTGCGTTCGTCGCTGCCGGCGCGGTCGAGCAACCGCGCTACCGAGGCCACCCGGTCGGCGAACTGGCTTTCGTTGGCCTCGAGTACGGCGGTCTGGCGGTCGGTGGAATAGACGGCGGTGCTGAGCACATGCGACAGGGTCAGCCCCACAAGCAGGACGAAGGTGGTACGGCCTGCAATGGAGTCCGGCAGAAGCCTCTTCATCCTGCCCCCGGGATGCTGTTGAATTCTCTCCACGAATAGCGCCGTGGCAGGAGCTTGGCGAGCGGCCGAATGCGCCATTTACATAAAATTACAATCGCACACACGAGGCGGGGAAAGCCGCGGTGTATAGGTGAATAACGGACGCCGTTGTCCGCCTACCCGTTTACCGAAGGAGATCGTGATGCGCAAGGTTGGTGGTGTGCTGGTTCTGTCGGCGGCTCTGGCCGGCTTGTCGGTGAATGCCTGGGCCGACCCCAAGGATTACCGCTTCGAGGCGGTGCAGCCGCATGTGGCAGTTTCCGCGGCAACCCCGGTGGCCGTGCGCCTTGTGCATGTTCCCAGCAACAAGCCGGTGACCGACGCCATCATGCTGCCGGCCAAGATGGAAATGCCCATGGCCGGCATGGCGCCCATGGGCACTAAGATTTCGCCCGCCAAGCCGGATGGCAACGGCACCTACACCTTCACCGCCGACCTTTCCATGGCGGGGCCGTGGACGTTGCAGGTTGCCGCCAAGGTGCAGGGAGAGCCCGCGACTATCACCGGCTCCGTGCCGTTCACCGCCGCCAGCGGCGCCCATAACCACTAAGCCTTGCCTCTCGGGGGAATTATGCGCACGACGACCGCCACCGTAGCTCTGTTGTTGGCCCTCAGCCTGTCTGCGCCCGCCGGGGCACAGCAGCATGACCATTCTGGCGCGGTGGGGGCGTCGGTCGACGAACTGGTCGCCATCGCCAAGTCGATGAACCCCGATGTCCAGGTCATGGCCTTGGAGGCGGATGCCGCCGCGGCCAGGGTCGAGGGCGCGGGCAGCTTCGCCGACCCCAAGGTGCAGATCGTTTATGAAGACTGGCCGAAAAGCACCTCCAGCGTTCTGCCCAACAATTCCACTTCGGGCACGACCAAGAAATTCCGCGTCTTCCAGGAATTGCCGTTCTGGGGCAAGCGCGATCTGAAGCGAGAAATCGCCGAAGCGGGTGCCCGCAAGGCCGCCATTCTCAAGAAACAGGTCGAGAACGATTTGGTCGCCAAGGTGAAGGTAGCCTACGCGGAATATCACCAGGCCCATCTGACCATCGATCTCGCCCGCGACCTCAAGGCCCGCATGGGCACGTTGTCCAAACTGTCCTCGGTCCGCTACGGCCAGGGCATCGGCAAGCAGCAGGACGTCACCCGCGCCGAGGTCGAACGCTCGACCTTGGAAACGGAAATCGTCCGCATGCAAGGCGAGCGCGCCAAGGCACGCGCCAAGATCAATCGTCTGCTGGCGCGTCCCGTCGGCGCTCCTTTGGTCGAAGCGCCCGCACCGCGCACGCTTCCGCCCATGGAGGCCCTGGACCTGGATGCGTTGATTGGGCGGGCGCAAGGCGCCAATCCCGACATCCTGGCGCAACAGGCGGCCATTGAAGGGGCCGACAAGGGCGTGAGCCTGGCCGAACGCAATTGGTATCCGGATGTGGAAGTCGGCGTCGGTGCCGTCCGCCGACAGGGCGAACTGGACAGCTACGAGTTCATGCTGACCTCAAGCGTGCCGCTGCAATGGGGGCTGCGGACTTCCGAGATCGGCGAGTCCAAGGCCATGGCTGCCGCCGCCCGCATGCGCCGCGAGGCCCGCGCCAACGAACTGGGCAACGAGGTGGCTGATGCCTGGATCTCGCTCAAGAATGCCCGCGAGGTCGAGACGGTGCTGCGTGAAGGCCAGGTTCCGCAGGCCGAGATCGGCTTCCAGGCCGCTGCCAAGGGATATGAGCTGGGCCGCGCGGAATTCCTCGACGTGCTGACTGCTGAGCAGCAGTTGTGGAAGTCCAACATCGAGCTGATCAAGGTGCGATTCGACCAGCAAATTCGCATGGCCGAGCTGGAAAAGTTGGTGGGAGGTGAGCTGTGAAGCGCGCGGGAACCCTGGTCGCCAGCGCGGCCGTCATCGCCGCCCTTGGCGGTAGCTTCTGGCTCGGCCGTCAATCCGCTCCGCCGCAAACCGCGCCTGTCAGCGCTCCTGCCGCCGACGCCCACGCTGGTCACGGCACTTCGGCGCCGGACGCGGCCGCGCATGCGGCGGCTCAGGTCGCTGCCGAGCGCGCCATCCTCTATTACCAAGCCCCCGATGGTTCGGCCGATTACTCGCCGGTGCCCAAGAAGGATGCCCAGGGGCGTGATTACACGCCGGTTTACGCCGACCCGGAACCCGCGCCTGCGCCGGCACCGAAGCCGAAATCCGGGAAAATCCTGTATTACCGCAACCCCATGGGCCTGCCTGACACCTCGCCGGTGCCGAAGAAGGACCCCATGGGCATGGACTACGTCCCGGTTTATGAGGGCGACGAGGAGGGCGGCAGCACGCTGAAGGTCAGCATCGACAAGGTGCAGAAGCTGGGCGTGCGCACCGAACCGGCGGTGCTGCGCCAGCTGACCCGCCCCATCCGCGCGGTCGGTACCGTGCAGGTGGACGAGCGCCAGCTGCATGTCGTCTCGCCCAAGTTCGAGGGCTACATCGAACGGCTCAACGTCAACCAGACCGGCCAGAAGGTCGCGCGTGGCCAAAGCCTGATGGAGATCTACAGCCCCGATCTGGTGCTGGCCCAGCAGGAATACATGGTCGCCCTGCAAGGCGCCCGCGCGCTCGAGAACGCCAGCCCCGAGGCCCGCGACTCCGCCCGCTCGCTCGCCGAAGGCGCGCTGTCACGCCTGCGCAACTGGGACATCGGCAGCGGCGCCATCGAGCGCCTGCGCAAAGGCGGCCAGCCAAGCCGCACGCTGTCGCTGGCTTCGCCGGTGTCGGGCGTGGTGCTTGAGAAGAAGGCCATCCAAGGCATGCGCTTCATGCCGGGCGAGCCGCTGTTCCAGATTGCCGATTTGAGCAACGTTTGGGTCATCGCCGACGTGTTCGAGCAGGACCTCGCCCAGGTCGATGTCGGCCAGAAGGCCGAGGTCAGCTTCAACGCCCTGCCGGGCATGACCTTCACCGGCAAGGTCACCTTCGTCTACCCGACGGTGACGGCGGAGACCCGCACCGCCAAGGTGCGCATTGAGTTGCCCAACCACGAAGGCCATTTGCGGCCGTCGCTCTACGGCACCGTCCAGTTGGCCGCCCCGGTGGCCAAGGGGCCAGTGGTCGCGGTGCCCGACTCGGCGGTACTCGACACCGGCGCCCGCCAAGCCGTGCTGGTCGAGCGCGGCGAGGGTCTGTACGAACCGCGCGAGGTCAAGGCAGGTTCCCGCGCCGACGGCTATGTGGAGATCATGGATGGGCTGAAGGAAGGCGAGAAGGTCGTGGTCCGCGCCAACTTCCTGATCGACGCCGAAAGCAATCTGAAGGCGGCCCTTCAGGGCTTCCATAACCACTGACGGCGGAGAGCCACCGATGATTGCCGCTCTCATCCGCTGGTCGGCCAAGAACGTCTTCCTGGTGCTACTGGCGACCGTGTTCATCATCGGCGCCGGCGTGCTGTCGGTGAAGCGCCTGCCGCTGGACGCGCTGCCCGATCTGTCGGACGTGCAGGTCATCCTGTACACCGAATACCCCGGCCAGGCGCCGCAGGTGGTCGAGGACCAGGTCACCTATCCGCTGACCACCGCCATGCTGTCGGTGCCCAAATCCAAGCTGGTGCGCGGCTTCTCGTTCTTCGGGGTGTCGTTCGTCTACATCATCTTCGAGGACGGCACCGACATCTATTGGGCGCGCTCGCGCGTGCTGGAATACCTGAACTTCGCGTCCAAGCGCATGCCGCCCGGGGTGACGCCCAGCCTCGGCCCCGATGCCACCGGTGTGGGCTGGGTCTACCAGTACGTCATCCAGGCCAAGGATCGCACCCTGGCCGAGCTGCGTACCATCCAGGACTGGTACCTGCGCTATCAGCTGGCCAAGGCCGAGGGCGTGGCCGAGGTCGCCAGCATTGGCGGCTTCGTCCAGCAGTACCAGGTGGTGGTGGACCCGCAGAAGCTGCAGGCTTACGGCATCCCGCTGGCCAAGGTCACCGAGGCCATCCGCAAGAGCAACATCGACGTCGGCGGCCGCGTGGTCGAGATGGCCGAGACCGAGTTCGTGGTGCGCGGCAGGGGCTACCTCAAGGGCGTGCCCGACATCGAGCAGATCGTCCTCAAGGTCCAGGCCGGCACCCCCGTGCTGCTGCGCGATGTGTCGCGGGTGGAGCTGGGTCCCGATGAACGGCGCGGCCTGGGCGAAATCAACGGCGAGGGCGAGGCGGTCAGCGGCATCATCGTTCAGCGCTTCGGCCAGAACGCGCTCGCGGTGATCGACAGCGTCAAGGACAAGATCAAGGAGGTCTCAGCCGGCCTGCCTGAGGGCGTCACCATCGAGGCGGTCTACGACCGCTCCGACCTGATCCTGCGCGCCGTCGAGACGCTGAAGCATACGCTGGTCGAGGAAAGCCTGATCGTCGCCGCGGTGTGCGTGGTGTTCCTGCTGCACGTGCGCTCGGCCCTGGTCGCCATCATCATGCTGCCCGTCGGTGTGCTGATCGCCGTCATCGTCATGGATGCGTTAGGTATGACGTCGAATATCATGTCGCTCGGCGGCATCGCCATCGCCGTCGGCGCCATGGTCGATGCCGCCATCGTCATGATTGAGAACGCGCACAAGCACCTGGAGCGCATGAAGCCGGGTGACAGCCGGGCCCAGGCCATTATTGACGCCGCCATTGAGGTTGGTCCCAGCCTGTTCTTCGGTCTGCTGATCATCACCGTCTCGTTCCTGCCGGTGTTCACCCTGGAGGCGCAGGAAGGCCGCCTGTTCAAACCGCTGGCCTTCACCAAGACGTTCTCCATGGCGGGCGCGGCGTTCCTGTCGGTGACGCTGGTGCCCGTGCTGATGATGCTATTCATCCGCGGCAAGATCCTCCCCGAGCAGCGGAACCCTATCAACCGCTTTCTCATCTGGATTTACCGGCCGGCTATTCGCGGCGTGCTCAAGGCCAAGCTGCTGACCATCGCCGTGGCGCTGGTGGCGCTGGTTGTCTCGGTCTGGCCGCTGACCCGCATCGGCTCGGAGTTCATGCCCAGCTTGAACGAGGGCACTATCCTCTATATGCCGACCACCCTGCCGGGCCTGTCGATCACCAAGGCGTCCGAGCTGATGCAGTTGCAGGACCGCATCATCAAGAGCTTCCCCGAGGTCGCATCGGTGTTCGGCAAGGCCGGCCGCGCGGCCACCGCCACCGACCCGGCGCCGACCGAGATGTTCGAGACGGTCATCAACCTCAAGCCCGAGAAAGAGTGGCGGCCGGGGATGACCACCGACAAACTGATTGCCGAGATGGACAAGGCGTTGCAGATGCCGGGCGTGTCCAATGCCTGGACCATGCCGCTGCGCGCCCGAATCGACATGCTGTCCACCGGCATCCGCACGCCCATTGGCATCAAGGTGTTCGGCAAGGACCTGGACGAGATGGAGAAGCTCGCCCGCCAGATCGAGGCGGTGGTCAAGGCGGTGCCCGGCACCACCTCGGCCTATGCCGAGCGCATCGGCGGCGGTTACTATCTCGACATCCAGCCCGACCGCGCCCAGCTCGCCCGCTACGGCCTGACCATCGACGACCTCAACGAGGTCATCCTGACCGCCCTGGGCGGCGAATCGGTGACCACCACGGTGGAGGGGCGCGAGCGCTTTTCCGTCAACGTCCGCTATCCGCGCGAGTTCCGCTCGGACCCGCAGGCCATTGCCAGCCGGGTGCTGGTCAACACCATGGACGGCACCTCCATCCCGCTCGGTCAGCTCGCCAAGGTGCGTCTGACCAAAGGGCCGGCCGGTATCCGCACCGAAAACTCGCTGCTGTCGGCCTACATCTACGTGGACATCCGCGACCGCGACATCGGCGGCTATGTGGCCGAGGCGAAGAAGGCGGTTGCCGACAGCGTGAAGATGCCGCCCGGCTACTTCGTCACCTGGTCGGGCCAGTTCGAGTACATGGAACGCGCCATCGAGAAGCTGAAGATCGTGGTGCCGGTCACCATCCTCATCATCTTCCTGCTGCTCTACCTCAACTTCAAACGCGTCACCGAGACCCTGATCGTCATGCTGTCGCTGCCCTTCGCCCTGGTGGGCGGGCTATGGCTGCAATGGTATTTGGGCTTCAACATGAGCGTCGCGGTGGCGGTGGGCTACATCGCCCTGGCCGGCGTCGCCGCCGAGACCGGCGTGGTCATGCTGATCTACCTGGACCACGCGCTGAAGGAACTGAAGGCCAAGCGTGACGCCGAGGGCCGCGAGTTCACCCGCGCCGACCTTTATGAAGCCATCATGGAAGGCGCCGTCGAGCGCGTGCGGCCGAAGATGATGACGGTGGTCGCCATCATGGCCGGCCTGCTGCCGATCATGTGGAGCACCGGCACCGGCTCCGAGGTGATGCGCCGCATCGCCATGCCCATGGTCGGCGGCATGGTGTCGTCCACCGTCCTGACCCTGATCGTCATCCCGGCCATCTACGCCCTCATCAAGCAGGTAGGCCTCAACCGTCACCACCCGCCGACCGAAAAGGCGGTCGAGGCGGAACACAAGGAAGTTGTCCAAGCATGAGTTTGATTGTGCGACGTCTAGCATTGGGTGGCGTGCTTCTGGCTGTCACCGCCGCGGGGATCGCATCTGCGGCTTCCTTCAGCGTGTCGGCCCGCAATCCCCATTGGGCGCCGGTCACCAGCGCGCTTGAATGGCTGCGCGTCCGTTCCATCCGCGCCGAGGCGGCAGGCATTCAGGTGCCCGGTAACCTGGATAGTCCCGAGCGCCTGCGGGCGGGCGTGGTCCATGTGGAAGCCCATTGCCGGGTCTGCCATGGCGGGCCCGGCGAAGGTCCGGGGGAATTGGGCCAGGGAATGTACCCGCAGCCCACGGATTTGGCCCAATCGGCCAAGCGTCATTCGCCCGCCGAGCTGTTTTGGATCCTCCAGAACGGTCTGAAGATGACCGGCATGCCGTCCTGGGCCGACCATGGTGACGACCAACTGTGGTCGGTTGTGGCCCTGCTCGGAAAGCTGCCGACCATGCCAACGGCTGAATACGCTTCCCTGGTCCAAGCGGCGGCTGCCGATATGGCCAAGGACGAGGCGCCGAGCACGGTGCCCCAGACGGCCCCTGTGGCGCCCGCGCACCCACATGCGGGCCACCACCACAAACATTCTCACGGCCAACACGCACATTGAGGACAACCATGCGCAAGCTGCTCGGTGTCACTGCCGCCATCGTCGTCGCCCTGGGCGGCGGGTTCTACTTTCTGCCGCTGGGCGGCGGGCAGGCGGTTGCCCGGGAGGCGGTCGTCTACAAGAGCCCGACCTGTGGCTGCTGTAAGGGGTGGGCAATTTACCTGCAGCGCAACGGCTACAAAGTCACGGTCATCGATCGGGACGATATGGACAAGGTGAAGAATGGCATGGGCGTGCCGGAGGAAATGCGCTCGTGCCACACAGCCAAGATCGATGGCTACGTTGTTGAGGGGCATGTTCCCCTCGAGGCCATCGACAAGCTGCTGGCTGAGAAACCCAAGGCGACGGGCATCGCCGCTCCCGGCATGCCGTCGGGCTCACCCGGCATGGACGGCCCAAAGGCGCCGAACCCCGTCTATACCTTCGGCGGGGCCGCTCCCCGGCTGCTCGGCACTTACTGAAAGGCATCCCCGTGCGCGGGAAATTTGTCCGCCGGCAAAAGCCCAATCCGATCGACGTCACGGTGCTGGCGGAAGAGCTGACGCGTTCCTGCCGTTCTCTGGCCGAACTCGAGGCGCTGGTCGGGATATGCGCGCGGGAACATCGGCTGGACACGCAGGACGAGGACCAGCTTCGGGCGCTGGCGGAAGCGGCCATGCACCGGCGGATTGCTTGACGCTCTTCGATTACAAAACTTTACGCTCCGGTTCATCGCACAGTTACGTGGCGGGCGCTTAATGACCCCATGCCGCGGATGGAGCGGCCTCGAACATGGAGAACGAAGATGTTCAAGAAGATCGCTCTGGCCGCCATTCCGGCTCTCGCCCTCGCCATCGGTTTCACCAGCGCCGCCCGTGCCGAACAGCCCTGCGAGGCTTCGGTCAAGGAAGTTCAGGCGCAGTGGGACAAGATGTATCCCATGGGCATGGATCGCCCGACCGGCAACTACAAGCAGGTCGCCGACAACTTCCGCATCGCCAAGGAAAAATGCAAGGAAGGCAAGACCGTCGAGACTGAGCAGTACCTGAACGTGGTCCGCGGCCACCTCGGCATGGCCGAGCACCCGGCCCCCCACGATCACAAGTGAGCCATCAACCCCTGCGCACCGCGCTGTTACAAAAATTTACATCATAGGTCTTGGCCGTAGGCGCGTTAGGGCGCAGCATTCCCAAACCTCTTGTGCCTAAGTAAGTTGGGGCCTGGCTCAGCCAGGCCCCTTCTTTTACGGGCTCTCGAAAGATGGCATTCTTGCCTGGAACCTCTCGCAGAGCTTTCATGACCGACATCATCCGCAGTTTGATCACCCGCTGGCGCGACGACACCTCCGGCGCCTACCGCACGTGGTTCCTCTGGGATGAGCGCTTGAAGAACTTCCGCTCCATTCGGCGCGGTGTCGCTCAGGTGGTGGCGGAGATCGAGGCGGGCAGTTTCGGCAACGTCTACAAAGGCTCCTCGCTGGAAACCGTTGTGGGGGCCATTGCCGAGCAGCGCCAAATCTTCAAGGGCGCGGACCATGCCTTCCTGTGGAAGCCCAAGCTGCGCATTCCCGACATCTACGAGGATCGGGACAACCAACTCGCCTTCGCCCGCTGCCTGGCCGCCTGCGCCTGTTGTAACGGGGAGGACGGTGTCCTCGACGCCATCCGCCGTCTCGACGCCAAGGGCATCAAGGGGCTGGGTCCGGCGGTGGCGAACCTGCTGTACTTCCACCACCCGACCATCGTTCCGCCGTTCAACACCGTCATCGTCAACGGCTACAACGCGCTGACAGGGGCCAAGGTGAAGCTGGGCCGGTGGAGCGAATATCTGGCCATGCGCGCCGGCATCCTGGCGTTCAACGCCAAGTACCGCGATCTGCTGTCCAACGACCTGGGCGCAGTCGCGGGCCTGCTGTTCGACATCGGTTCTGGCCGCTACCCGCCACCGCCCGTGGACGACAGCGAGGCGGCCCGGCAGGCGTGGGAAGCCGACCTAGCCACGGTGCGGGCAGAGAGCGCCAAGGCCGACAAGGCGCTGGCCGCCGCCCGGCAGGGCGACCTGACCCACACCGAGATCCAGGCATGGCTGCGCGACCTTGGCCGCGCGCTCGGCTTCGACGTTTGGGTGGCAGCCAACGACCGCAACCGAGGCTACGGCTCAGGGCGGCTGGGTGACGGTTGCCTGGACAGCCTGCCCCCCGCCATCGAGCAGGCCCCCGGCGCCGACGCCATCCGGCTGATCGACATCCTCTGGCTGGAACGCGGCGGTGCCAAGGTGGCCGGAGCTTTCGAGGTCGAGCACACCACCTCCATCTACTCCGGCATCGTCCGCCTTCTGGATCTCGCGCTGGGCGGTGACCTGCACTCGCCCAACGGCCTATTCCTGGTCGCCCCGGATGACCGTGAACCGGAAGTGCGGACCCAACTGGCGCGCCCAGCCTTCAGCCGCGTGGGCGATCTCAAGGTGCGTTTCCTGCCCTACGGCGAGTTGAAGGCCAACCGCGAGGCGATGGCCAAATTCGGCCAGGGCATGAAGGCCGTCGAGGCAGTGTCCAGGGTGCTGGTTTAGGACGCGAGCAATGGACCGAACCGAACTGCGCCAAATCGCCGAAGCCTCCATCCGCGAGTCGCAAGAGACCCGGGAGGACAGCCCGACCGCAATGATGCGCGCCGTGCGCACCGTAATGCTCGCCCACCCGGAAATCTCAGAGGCCTCGGCGTTTGAATTGGTCTGGTCCTTGTGGCCAGCGAACACACGGCCGTAGCGCGGCGATTACAAGACTTCACAATCATTTACCCACGGCGTCGTCATACAGTTACATCTGACGGATAGCTTCATCTCATCGGAAGCGGTGGCGCAGTCACCGGACCACAATGAGAAGAGGCTCATCATGAAGACCATCCGTATGCTCGCCCTGGCCATTCCCGCTCTGGCGGTTCTGGCGACTGCGCCTGTCCAGGCAGCCGAGGTCAATTGCAAGGACAACCTCGCCCAGGTCCAGAAGGAATGGGACAAGATGTACCCCATGGGCATGGACCGTCCGGGTAACAACTACAAGCAGGTCACCGACGATTTCCGCCGCGCCAAGGAACTCTGTGCCGAGGGAAAGGGCACCGAGGCGACCCAGTACCTCGAGGTGGTTCGCGGCCACCTGCACATGCCGCAGGTTCTGGGCGAAAACAATTCCGGCCGCGTGCCGCCGAATGCTCTGCACAGCGGCGATGCCCCGACCGAGCACCACGACGCCAAGACCACTCCGGCGATGGGGAGCACTCCCGGCCCGGCCGCGCCCCACAACATGCACGACGACGGCGCCACCACCCACCACTAAGGGGAACGGCGACAGCTCGCGGTTCCTGCCCCCATCTTCCCGCGAGCGGCATGCGGCCGGGTCTCTGATCCGGCCGCATCGTGCTATTGCGGGGACTGGCTATTCGGCAGCCGCCTTCTTGTCGGCAACATGCTGATCGTAGGCTTCCAACGCCAAGGCGGCGTACATCACCGAGGGGCCGCCGCCCATGTAGATGGCCATGCCGATGGTCTCCAGCACCTCCTCTCGAGTCGCGCCGTAGTCCCGAGCCGCCCGGGCGTGGAATGTGATGCAGCCGTCGCAGCGGGTTGATACGGCAATGCCGAGGGCGACCATTTCCTTGCTCTTGGGGTCCATCGCGCCGGGGGCAATGGCGGACTTGGCCAATTGCGAAAAGGCGCTCATTACCCCTGGGATGCCACCGCGCAGCTCGGCGAGCGCCTGCGACATCTGATCGGCGAAACCCGGCCAATCCTTGACCATCTCTGCTTCCTCCCTGAATGCGGCTATTGCCGTTCCCCCATAACATCGGGAGGCGTGGACGAGTTTGGCAAAGGTCAAGAAACACCACTGTTTACAAAACTTTACATTGGCCGACATCGCAGGGTTACGGGCGGATGGTCAAATAGCACCATAGCCACCAGGGAGGCCATCATGTCCGCCCATACCCCGCACGAACCCACCCACGCCCACCCGACCCCGTTCTGGCGTTCCCGCACGGGTATCGCCTTGCTGGTCTTCCTGGGCGCCGCGGCTACCTTGCTGGCCACCGAGCACTGGGCGCATCTGGTGGGTTACCTGCCGTTCCTGTTCCTGCTCGCCTGCCCGCTGATGCATCTGTTCATGCACGGTGGTCACGGCCATGGCGGGCATGATCATGACGACACCAAGAAGGAGTGACGGCCATGACCGACACTGCTCCCGCCTATGGACTGTGGTTCCTGGTGGCCGTCAACTCGGCCCTGTTCATCCTGTTCGCCTTCAGCTTCTCGAAGCCGCAGACGAAGCGGGACTGGCGCTCCTTCGGCGCCTTTTCGGCCTTCGTGCTCGCGCTGTTCACCGAAATGTACGGCTTCCCGTTGACCATCTACCTGCTGTCGGGCTGGCTGGGCAGCCGCTACCCGGCGCTTGACCCGTTCAGCCACGAGGCTGGCCATTTGTGGTCGACACTGCTGGGGCTGAAGGGCAACCCGCATCTCAGCCCGCTGCACCTGGCCAGCAACCTGCTGATCCTCGGCGGCTTCGTCGTGGTGGCCAAGGCCTGGCACGTCCTCCATGCCGCCCAGGTCAAGCATGAGCTGGCGACCACAGGCCCCTACGCGGTGGTGCGTCATCCCCAGTATGTCGGCTTTGTCGCGGTCCTGTTGGGCTTCCTGCTGCAATGGCCGACCTTGCTGACCCTGCTGATGTTCCCGGTGCTGGTGGTGATGTATGTGCACCTGGCGCGCACTGAGGAGCGCGAGGCGCTGCAGCAGTTCCCTGTGCGGTATGCCGATTACGCCGCGCACGTCCCGGCTTTCATCCCTCATTGGGGCGGCGGCAACGGCACGGCCCACCCGCTGCATAAGTGACAGGAGGCAACCATGACGACCTCGCATGCGTGCAGCCACGGCCACCATCACCCGACCGACCATCAGGTTGCCCACCCGATAACCGTGTACGATCCGGTCTGCGGCATGAATGTGGACCCGACCGCGACGCCGCATCGCTTCGAGGCGAATGGCGTCACCAGCTATTTCTGCAGCGCCCATTGCCGCGAGGAATTCGCAGTCGACCCGGCCAAGTACACTGAGCCGACAACTGTGAAGCCGCCGGCCAGTGCCCCGGGCATCATCTATACCTGCCCGATGCACCCGCAGATCCGCCAGCAAGGGCCGGGCAATTGCCCCATCTGCGGCATGGCCCTGGAGCCCGAGACGGCCACCGTCGAGACCGGCCCCAGCCCCGAGTTGGTGGATTTCACCCGCCGCTTCTGGATTGGCACCGCGCTGTCCAGCCCGCTGGTGCTCTACGAGATGGGGGCGCACATCCCCGGTCTCGGCATGCACGGGCTGGTCGCGCCGGCGACAGCCGTCTGGCTGCAACTGACCTTGGCGACGCCGGTGGTGCTGTGGGCGGGCTGGCCGCTGCTGGTGCGTGGCGCACAATCCTTCGTGCGCCGCCACCTCAACATGTTCTCGCTGATCTCGCTGGGCACCCTGACGGCCTATCTGTTCAGCGTGGTCGCCACCGTGGCACCCGGCATCTTCCCGTCAGGCTTCCGCAACGCCGAGGGCGTGGTGGCGGTCTACTACGAGGCCGCCGCCGTCATCACCGTGCTGGTGCTGCTGGGCCAGGTGCTCGAGCTGCGCGCCCGCGAGCGCACCGGTGGCGCCATCCGGGCGCTACTCAACCTTGCCCCCAAGACGGCGCGCCGCATCCGTGCCGATGGCAATGACGAGGAAGTCTCGCTGGCCGACGTCCATGTGGGCGACCGCCTGCGCGTTCGCCCAGGCGACGGCGTTCCGGTCGATGGCGAAGTGCTGGAAGGCCGCAGCGCCGTGGACGAGTCCATGGTTACCGGCGAGTCCATGCCGGTCGAGAAGGGCGCCGGCGACAAGCTGATCGGCGGCACTGTCAATGCCACCGGCGCCCTGGTCATGCGGGCCGACAAGGTCGGTGCCGACACCATGCTGTCGCGCATTGTCCAAATGGTCGCCGAGGCGCAGCGCAGCCGCGCTCCCATCCAGCGCTTGGCCGACGAGGTCGCCGGGTGGTTCGTACCGGCCGTGGTCACCATTGCGGTGGTCGCCTTCGCCATTTGGGCCATCTGGGGGCCGGAGCCTGCGCTGGCCTACGGGCTGATTGTCGCCGTCTCCGTCCTCATCATCGCCTGCCCGTGCGCGCTCGGCCTCGCCACCCCTATGTCCATCATGGTGGGTGTCGGCAAGGGCGCCACTGAGGGTGTCCTGATCAAGAACGCCGAGGCGCTCGAGCGTTTCGAAAAGGTCGACACCATCGTCATCGACAAGACCGGCACCCTGACCGAGGGTAAGCCAGCGGTCACCGCCATCGTCGCCGCGCCCGGCGTGGATGACGAAACGGTTCTGGCGCTGGCCGCTGCCCTGGAGCGGTCCAGCGAGCACCCGCTGGCCGCCGCCATCGTTACCGCAGCCGCAGCGCGTGGTATCGCCATTGAGGAAGCCGCGGACTTCCAGTCCCTCACCGGCAAGGGCGTCACAGGCACGGTGTCCGGCCGCGTGGTGGCCCTGGGCAATGCCAAGCTGATGGAAGACCTCGGCATTGACCTAGGCAATCTCCAAGCCCGTGCCGACGAACTGCGGCGGGAGGGCGCCACCGCGCTGTTCGCCGCCGTCGACGGCCAGGCCGCTGGTGTCATCGCCATTGCCGACCCGGTCAAAGCGTCCACGCCTGCTGCCTTGGATGCTTTGCGGGCCGAGGGCATCCGCATCGTCATGCTGACCGGCGACAACCGCACCACTGCCCTGGCGGTGGCGAAGAAGCTGGGCATCGACGAGATCGAGGCCGAGGTGCTGCCGGAAGACAAGCACCAGGTCGTGCGGCGCCTGCGCGCCCAGGGTCGGGTGGTGGCCATGGCCGGTGACGGTGTCAACGACGCGCCCGCCCTGGCCGAGGCCGACATCGGCATCGCCATGGGCACCGGCACCGAGGTGGCGATCCAAAGCGCCGGCGTCACGCTGGTGAAGGGCGACCTGGCCGGCATCGCCCGTGCCCGCGCGCTCAGCCGCGCCACCATGCGCAACATCCGCCAGAACCTGTTCTTCGCCTTCGCCTACAACGCGGCGGGCATCCCCATCGCCGCCGGAGTGCTGTTCCCGTTCTTCGGCCTGCTGCTCAGTCCCATCGTCGCGGCCGCGGCCATGGCGCTCAGCTCGGTATCGGTCGTCGGCAACGCTCTGCGGCTGCGCCGGACCCGACTGGTTGGCCGCTGAATGCTCTTCGTGAGGAGGAAACCATGAAACGCACCTCGCCCCTGACCGCCACCGCCGTTCTCGCCATGCTGCTGGCGGCTCCCGCCTTCGCCGACGATTCGCACCACCCGCCGGGTAATGCCGCCGCTCCGGCCACGCCCGCGCCCGTGAAGCAGGTGCAGCCCCAGGCCCAGCCGCAATCCGGCATGCCCATGGGGATGATGAACATGATGGGCGGCAGCTCCGCCATGATATGCCCAATGATGGGCACCCAGGGCACTGGTGCCCAGGGTATGGCCGACATGGCCAAGCACATGGATGGCCACATCGCCTTCCTGAAGGCCGAGTTGAAGATCACCCCGGCCCAGGAAGCGGAGTGGAAGGCGTTCACCGAGGCCCTGCGCACCTCGGCCACCAATATGGCGTCAATGCAGGGCATGATGGGCGGCTCGACCGCGTCGGTCGGGCAATCCTTCGAGCAAAAGGAACGCCTGCTCACCACCCGCCTGGAGAATACCAAGCGCCTGCACGCGGCCTGGACCAAGCTGGATGCGACCCTGACGGCTGAGCAGCGTCAGGCGGCGCAACAGGTGCTGGTCTCGCACCTGCTGATGATGTGAACGACCGCTTCCCGGCGTAGCCCCCTCCCAAGCTGCGCCGGGTTGCCTCTTAGATGGAGGCTGTCATGACCCTGAGCACCTTCTCCCCCAGCGCCGCCTCCACGGTCACCCGCACCCTGGTGTTGGCCGAACCAGCCAATGACCAGCAGATCGCTCGCTTGGCCGAACTCGAGGGAGTAATCGAGGTAACGCCCTCGACCGACCACAAGCGGCTCGAGGTCACCTATGACGTCCGCGGGACCGTCATGGATGCATTGGAAAAGGTGGCGCTTACTCTCGGCTTGACGCTGTCCCGGGCGCTGATCACACGGCTCGGCCGAAAGTGGTTTGCCTTCCAGGACGATAACCTGCGGGCGCAGGCCAAGCTGGAGCATCACTGCTGCAGCAGCGCGATAAAATAGCGGGCTTCGATGCAGAGCCGGTGCCGACGCATGGCTTGAAAATGAATGGCCGCTTTTCGATCTAAGCAAAGGCCACCATGCAGTGAATGCACGATCTGTACGGCGTCTTCCGACCATCTGCGGGCCGTTGCCTGATTTACGTGACAGCTATTTCGGCTTTGCGGAGCCGTTGCTGCTAATCTGGACAGCCGAAGCCGGTGGCGAATTTGAGGACTGTTCCGCGCCAGTCTGATCAGGGGGGCGGGAAAGCGCCAATTTCAGAAGATTGCGACGCCAGCCCGTTACGGCGAGGGCGCGACTGCCGATTTCATAGGCCCGACGCTTTTCCAGTGCCGCAGCCTTCTCTGTTTCCGTCGAGGGTGGGCGGCGTTTCCGCTCCGCCTCGGCCAGCGCGATATGCACGCCTTTTCCTGTCCGAACCGCATCTTCCAGTTCCTGGACGACGGCCGCTAGTTCCTCGCTGACGACGGCGAGCCTGTACCCTGGCCCCGCAACACCGAGGGCGCTCACCGCCTCGGCGACCTGCTGATAATGCTCTTCGCGCACGGGTGCATTGAACTGGCGGATCCCTTGCTCTCGTTGGTTCTGGCGGCTTTTCGCCTTACGTTGCGCTTCCGGTGAACGTCGCTTGCCGCCCGGCACATAAGCTCGGGTGATTTCCCAGCCAGTGGTTCGCAGGACTAGGTCGGCGATAATCTCATCAGTGGTTTCGTCGGCTGCGTCCCCGTGACAAGTCCCGTGACTTGTCACGGTCTCATTCACGTTTCCGTCGAGGTTCTCGGGTTCATTCCTAGCGACATAAATTGGCACGACTGATCCTCCATGGCTGATGCCAAACCACGGAGGTGCCGACAGCTTTGCTCACTTCGGGGCCAGTTGGCCGCGAGAGGTGGCCCTACGCCAGCCGGGTCAGCGGTCCTTGGGGAGCCTGACGCCTCGGCTGTCTGCTGCATCTCGCATAGCCCTGCCAACAGCGATATTGGCGGGCGGTCTTTCATTCCCAGGGATCATCTAAGCCAGTGGGCGTCGTGCGACAAGGGGGGCGAACGGGATTACCGTGTGGAGCGGCAATCCCGCACGGGGCCCCGACACCTTAGGTCGTCTTGCTCAGGCCCAGGGCGAAACCAATGTCGTTGAGCAGAGCCATTCCGGCCTCGGGGGTCAGTCCGAAAATGATCTCCGTGGGGCGGCTGTTGTCCCGCATGCGAAGGACCAGCGACAGGCAGCGGCGATTATGGCTGCGGTCAATCGCCGCACCGATTTCAGACCCGGCAACCTGAAGGCCATTGCCGTACACCACCCGGCCAGCGGATTGAGGTTCCTTCAAGTACAATTCTGCGATGCCCTGAGCAGGGTAGGGCGTGCCATTCACGGACAATTCGTTCCGACCCACGATCAGCATGGCCGCCTTTCTTTTGGCCATGTCATTGCGGATCGGAAGGCAGCACAGGCCCGCTAAAACAAGGCCGATTAAGGGAAAGACGAAACTGGCCGAGGCCATCATCAGGGCCAGGATCAGCAGCGCGCCCGCCAGCGCCACCCATTTAAACGTATACCCCGCCGATTGCGGGGCAGGCGTGACCTCGAAGACAACGCCTTCCGGCGTGTCCTTTCGCGTGAAGACAGCGTCAGACATGTTTTCCCCTTGTCCTCCCCCGGCTGGTGCCGGGGCGGTTGATCGCGTGTGGACAAGGGTTCGCACGCCCCGCGTATTCCCGACCGCCAGGAGCGACCCGACGGCTTTGCGAGGGTATTGTATTCCGCGGGCCGCCCGGCGTAGCGGGGACCCCTTGTCCAAACGCGTATGCGTACTGCTGGCGCCGATCAAAACGTCAGCAGCGCCGGGATGATTCCACGGTCAGATGGATTTGGCTAGAGGGAGGTGTAGGGAGCGTCCGAGGATTTCCCGGGCGGCGAGGCTGGAAACACGAACGGCAGCGTGGCCGTTCGCGCGGCCTTGTCTTGCGGGAGATGGAGGGCGAAAGGTCATCCGCCCTCGTCCCGCGCCCTATCTACACGTTACTCCTACAAAAAGAACGCGCCGGGAATCTGTCAAAGAACGCTTTGCGATCGATGATGGCGCCTCTCTTAGCGACCTGTGCTCCGGTCATCTGCGGCACCCGGAGCACCAACCTTGACTGTTGCTCCCTTGGTCAGCCGCACGCCGTCCCCGAGTTCCCCGTCATCTGCCAGGAAGAGGACCCCTGCGGCTTCGAGCGCACGGGTGAGGTCCACGATGGTTCGGGCGGCTACCGGCTCGCCATTCTCGAACTTGATACACGTTCTGCGCCCAGCCGAAGCGGCGGCTGCCAGATCGTCCTGAGTCCAGCCCAAGAGGGCTCGGGCTGCACGGCATTGACGGGATGTTATGCTCATATTGCGCACTCTTGCACTTTTTGTGCTTGACCAGAAACTGAGGTGACTGCACATTATGTGCAAGTCGCCCGGCGGCGACTATGGCAGATAAGCCGGAGGTTTCAAATGCTCCTGCCCACTCCTCATCACATTCAAGCCGATCCGGTCGCTACGCTCCCGGCAACGCTCCACCGAACCCGTAGCGGTGGCCTTCGCCCCCATTGCAATGCCCACGGGCTGGCCGCTCGGATCGCCTCGGGCGAAATCATCGTGACTAGCGTCTCGGCGGACATCGAGCCCGATAGCCGCCTCCCCCGGCAGGTCGGCAGCGAGAGCGAGGACCACCGCCAACTCCGTGCGGTGACCGCTCGAATCGTTCTTTCGGCTGACCCCAACGCGGTCGTCGGCATGGAGGTGGCGATGGCCTATGACGACCGCTTGCGGCGGTTCGACACCTTCGCGGTGACCGCCCAGGGAGTGGTGGTCGGCTTTGCTGGTGCCGTCGATGGCAGGGACGTTGTCGACCTGTTGATGCGGAACCGGGTCAGCCACTGCGTGGTCATGCCGTTCGCCGGGCTGCGAGGCGATTTCGCCTGCGGCCTCATGTTCCGCCGGGCGTCGACCCCGCCTCTTCCCATTCAGCCTCTTTAAGGAGGGTTCCTACATGCCCAACCATCCGACCACCAACCGCCGCCTTCTCGGCCTTCTCGATGCCCTCCCTCTGCCTTGCACCGTCCGTATGGGGCTGCTCGGGCTGACCTACCAGGAACGCGGCAAGCTCTCGACGACGGCTGCCGACGAGTGGGCCTCGCCCAGCGCGGCGATCCTGGCCCACGTGTTGACCGAGCATCCCCACCTGCAGGTGTCTGCCCGCTATCCCAGCGTGACGGAATTCGCCGAAGCCTGCCGGGACGTTGAACCCTTCATGAACCGGTTGTCGGTGCGCTTGGGGCGCGAGCAGACGTTCATCTCTCGGGCGATCCGTGCTGACGACCGCCCCAATGCCGCCCCCTGGACGCTGATGGCCTTGGTCTGCAATCCCGCCAACGGCGATGTCACCAGCCTGTGGAGGACGGTGGAGGGTGCCGCCCTCTCCGAAGCGCGATCGCGGGGCATCCTCGACCTCGACGCCCTCGGCCGCTGGCCGCGCCACCATGAAATGGCGTGAGTCCCCCCGTTTTCTAGCCTTGGACACCAACCATGCGCCTGCGTCCGATCTCTCTCGACCATCTGACCAACACGGAAATCTGGCGACACATTCCGCCCACCAATCTGCTCCATGACCGCGACTGCCGCCGCAATGTGGCTGAACGGCTGGCTGGTATTATCGATCAGGTTAAATTCAGCGTTCCTGACACCGTGCCCGAGCTTGATCTGATCGCCAAGGGTGACATGCGCCCCCTGTTGCAGGCCTTGGCGCAGATGCCGTTCGAGCCTGGAACGTGGCAGTTGCCTCGCCACGATCTGCGGATGTCCATCGTGCTGTGGACGCTCGTCGCCGGGGAAAGAAGTTATATGGTTCCCCATGGCGGTCCTGTCGTGGCTCCGATTTTGATGGCGTCGGGACTCGCCCAGCGCGCCCGGCACCTTCCCCTGCCGCGGAAAGAGACGTTGCAGACGCCCCGGCATCGTCGCACCGAGGATCAGCGCAGGGAAGTGACAACCTGGCGCACGGAGCGCCGCCGCACCGAGCAACTGGCGCTGTCGTGGCTGTCTGAGGGAATCGATGAGGTGTGGTTGAAGCGCCTTGATAATGAACTGCTCAACGCACCGCGCGCCTATTCGTCCAAGGAGGAAGTGCACGATGAGGCCTCCGTCTCCGAAGTGGAGGTCTTGGGGCCGTCGCGGATCGTGATGCCCGTGCCGTTGAGCGAAGAAGCGTCCAGTCGCGATAAGCGCGAAGAGGCTCGTCACTGGAACCGCCTGTCGCGGCCGCTGCCGCTGATTGCCGGCCCGTCGCCGGAGGAATTGCGGTCCACCCTGCTGGCGGAATTTCCCTGGATGACGGTCGCGGTGGAACGGCTGACGGCTGAACTTCGTCTGCGCCAGCGCGGTGCCGACGGGGCTTGGTTCCATCTGAGGCCGCTCCTGTTGGTCGGGCCGCCCTCCACCGGGAAAAGTCGTTTTGCCCGTCGCCTGGGGGAAATTTCCGGCGCGGCCACCCGCGTCATGAGCGTGGCGGGTTCGAGCGATGCCCGCGAATTGCTGGGTACGGCGAAGGGGTGGGGCAGTGCCACGCCGTCGGGCGTCGTCAGGCTGATTCACGAGAGTCAGCAGGCCAACCCGCTCATCGTCGTGGATGAGATCGACAAGGCCTCTGAGAGTTCTCACAACGGCCGCGTCACCGATGCCCTGCTGACGCTGACCGAGAATGAAACGGCGGCACGCTGGTATGACGAGTGCCTCGGCCGTTCGATGGATCTTTCCGGCGTGAACTGGATCTTTCTCGCGAACTCTCTGGCGCCGCTACCGGGGCCGCTCCGTTCCCGCCTGGGTATCATTGAGGTGCCGCGCCCCAAAGCTGAGCACTTTCCTCTGATCCTTGCCGGTATGCTCGGAGACATGGCGGCGGAACTCGGCGTCTCGGTTGACGATCTGCCTCAGCTCCACCCGGAGGCCGCCGATTACCTCCAACGCCAGTTCGGTCGTGGCGTCTCGATGCGGCAGATCAGGGGCGCCATTGGCCGGGCCCTCGCGGTGGAACAGCCGCAGGACGCTGTCGAGCACTGATGACTATCCTTCTGGATAGTGGCGAAAGGCAGGTGCGAGTCTTTTAACCTATGTATGAGCGATGAAGCAGCCCGAAATGGAAATTCTGCCCCCCGGGCTGGCCGGGTCGTTTCACTACGCCATCTCGCCGACAGTCCCGCGGGGAGTAGGGGGCAGGATTTTCGAGTGCTTCCCGTAACGGCAGCGGAAGTTGATCTGATCGCGACCTTTCTTGGTCCGCAATTGGCATCCCTTATGGAAACAGGATGAGCGTGAATGCGCGTTGCCGTCTATGCTCGTGTCTCTACCTCTCGTCAGGCCGCCGCTGATCTCTCGATCCCGGACCAGTTGAAGCAGATGCACGATTACTGTGTCGGCCGGGGCTGGGACATCGTCAAGGAGTTCATTGAGCCGGGGGATAGCGCCACCGACGACGCCCGGCCGGTGTTCCAGGACATGATGGACTGGGCGACAAGCCGGGAGCGCTCCGCCGACATCATTCTGGTCCATTCATACTCCCGCTTCATGCGAGAAGCATATCTCGCCGAATACCATATCCGCCGCCTCAGGAAGGCGAATGTCCAACTGGTGTCGATCACTCAGGAAACGGGTGACGGCTCGACCGGCGACCTCATCCGCCGGATCATTCTTCTGTTCGACGAATATTCGTCGAAGGAGAATGCCAAGCATACGTTACGCGCCATGCGCACGAATGCCGCCGAAGGCTTCTGGAACGGATCGAAGCCGCCTTTCGGCTTTCGAGTGGTCGAGGCGGAAAAGCGGGGCGACAAGATCAAGAAACGCCTTCAGATCGATCCCGACGAAGCGCCTCTGGTGAAATGGATGTTCGAGATGGCCCTGAAGGGAACCCCTGACAGGGGGCGACTCGGCGTCCAGGCTATTTCGGCGAAGTTGAACTCCATGGGGCTCAGGCACCGTGGCCGCAGGTTCCATACCTCCTTTGTCCACAAGTTGCTCACGAACCCGGTCTATAGCGGCGTCCTGCGCTTCAATCAGCGATGCGCCAAGACGCGGGCGTTGAAGTCTGCCGACGAGGTGGTCGAGGCGAGCGTGCCGGCTATCGTCAGTGCCGAGGATTTTCAGCGCCTTCAGGAAGTCTTGTCGGCCAACTCTCCGAAGAAGCGGGCGCCCCGGGTGCTTGCCAGCCCTACCTTGCTGACTGGTATCCTTAAATGCGCGTCCTGCGGCGGGGCCATGACCATCAGCACCGGCAAGGGCGGGCGGTACCGCTATTACGCCTGTTCACGCCGCCAGTGCTCCGGCGTCGCGATCTGCCGGGGGCGGCGCGTCCCCATGGAAAAGTTGGATGCCCTCGTCATCGACGCGTTTTGCCGCCAGGTGCTCGCTCCGGAACGGCTGTTGCCGCTGCTCCAGGGGGTGCTCGACAGCAGCGCCACTGGGCTGACAGAGCGGCGCGCCCGGCTCGATGCCGCCAAGAAGGAGCAGGCCGAGGCCCAGAAGGGCATGGAGCGCCTTCTCGGTGCCATTGAAGCAGGGCTGTTGTCAATCGACGACCCTGTTCTGAAAGATCGCCTCCAGCAGGCCCGCTGCCGTCTGACGACCATTCAGGAAACCATCGGCAGTCTGGAGCGTCAGCTGACGGGCGGCCTCGTCGCCGTGACGCCCGAAAAGGTTGAAGCCTTCGGCCGCCTGTTGAGCGACAGCCTGCGCAACGGGGCGCCTGCTTTCCGCAAGGCGTATCTGCGGCTGCTGATCGAGCGGATTGAGCTTGACGACGATGAAGTGCGGATGACTGGGCCGATCGGCCAACTAGAGCGGGCCTTGGAAACCAAGGATTTCCAAGCTATGCCTGTGGTGCCCAGTTCTGTGCGAGAGTGGCGTCCCCACGGGGATTCGAACCCCGGTTGCCGCCGTGAGAGGGCGGTGTCCTAGGCCTCTAGACGATGGGGACGTCTGCGGCGCGAGGCCCGCTTTATGCCGAAATCTCGGCGGGGGCGCAAGCACTTTTTTTGTGGGGTTTGGGAATTCTGATGGGCACCGGGCGAAAGTCGTTGCGGCGTTCGTCCAGGCGGTGGGCCTGGGTCAGGATGGCTTGGCCGTCGGTCACGCCGATGATCACCCAGGCCAGGTTCGGTTCGTGGGCCGAGGCGCGGTCGGTGGCCGAGGGGTCGGTGGTGCCGTCGGTGTGGGAATGGTAATGGCCGACGATGCGGTCCTTGGTCCCGGTTTCGCGCAATTCCTTTTCCACCTGGATGCGCACCGCCGGGTCCAGTTCGAAGCGGTCGCCGGTGGCGGCCAGCAGGTTGGGGGCCGGGACGACGCGGGTGACGCGGATCAACTGGCCCTTGCCGCGGCCGATGATCAGGCCGCAGGCTTCGGCCGGATAGGCGGCCTCGGCGGCGTCGATCATGGCCTTCATCAGAGTGGCGTCGGTTTGCAGGATCATGATCAGCGCCCCGCCGGAGCTTCGGGAGTCAGCACGAACGATCCCGCGACATTCCCCGCCAACGGGTCGATGACCAGCAGACGTTCGGCGCCGCCGGACAGACGCAACACCAGACGGTCGCCGACCACCAGGGCCTGTTCGATGCGGCTGCCAGCCGGAACCAGAACGTCGACATTGCCGAAATCGGTCCCGGCGGCCACCGTCGCCGCCGGGCGCGGCTTGCCCACCTTTCCCGCGGTGTTGGACAATCCCCAGCCCAGAACGGCCAGCCCGGCCACCAGAAGAACGCCCATGAACGCAACCAGAGCCTTGATCGCCTTGATGCCTTGCACTTCAATCCCCACACGGAAATTCAACGAGAGCGCCGATGCCCGCCGAAACCACCTTGCTGTCCCCCTCCCCCGTTCTTCCCGAGGAAGCCGGGCAGCGCCTGGACAAATGGCTGTCGGCGCGCCTGCCCGACCTGTCGCGCACCCGCATCAAGTCGTTGATCGAGCAGGGACGGGTCGTGTCGGCGGGTGTGACCATAGCCGACGCCTCGGCCAAGGTCAAAGCCGGGCAGGATTTCGCCGTCGCCGTGCCGCCCGACGCCCCGGCCGAGCCCGAGGCCCAGGACATCGCCCTGGACGTGGTCTATGAGGACGGCGACCTGATCGTCATCGACAAACCGGCGGGCATGGTGGTCCACCCCGCCCCCGGCAGCCCCGACCACACCCTGGTCAACGCCTTGCTGGCCCATTGCGGCGAGTCGCTGTCGGGCATCGGCGGCGTGCGCCGCCCCGGCATCGTCCACCGCATCGACAAGGACACCAGCGGCCTGTTGGTGGTGGCGAAGAACGACCGCGCCCATCATGCCCTGTCCGAGCAATTCGCCGCCCACACCCTGGAACGCGCCTACAAGGCGCTGGTGTGGGGCATGCCCAATCCGACCCAGGGCGACATCGAGGGCGACATCGGCCGCTCGCCCCAGGACCGCAAGAAAATGGCCATCGTCAGCCATGGCGGCAAGCACGCCCACACCCGCTATCGCGTCATCCGCCCGTTCGCGGGCGGCACGGTCAGCCTGGTGGAATGCCGCCTGTCCACCGGCCGCACCCACCAGATCCGCGTCCACATGACGTCCATCGGCCACCCGCTGGTCGGCGACCAGACCTATGGCCGCTCGCGCGCCGCCAAGCTGAAGGCCCTTCCCGAACACGCCCGCGCCGCCCTGGCGGACTTTCCCCGCCAAGCGTTGCACGCCTACCTACTCGGGTTTACCCACCCTACTACCGGAGAATTAGTCCGTTTCGAAAGCGACCTTCCAGCCGACATCAATGCCCTGATGGCTGCTTTAGAATAGGTTTAAAAAAGCACTATACTTGAGTGCTGCGCTGTGCCATTCTCAACCCGATCTTAATGTGATACTGAATCACAAGGATGGTTCTTGCTCGGAACCATCCGCGCGCCGGACGGCCCCCCCCTTCGCCGCCCGCGCCAAGAGAGGAGATTGTGAGATGACGGCCATGTCTCCCACCCTGTCGCTTGCCCCCGAAGGCAACCTTTCCCGCTATTTGCAGGAAATCCGCAAGTTCCCCATGCTGGCGCCGGACGAGGAATACCAACTGGCCAAGCGCTACCAGCAACACGACGATTCCGCCGCCGCCAACCGGCTTGTCACCAGCCATCTGCGTCTGGTCGCCAAGATCGCCATGGGCTATCGCGGCTATGGCCTGCCGCTGGGCGAACTGATTTCCGAGGGCAATGTCGGCATGCTTCAGGCGGTGCGCCGCTTCGACCCCGATCGCGGCTTCCGACTGGCCACCTATGCCATGTGGTGGATTCGCGCTTCGATCCAGGAATACATCCTGCATTCCTGGTCGCTGGTGAAGATGGGCACCACAGCCGCGCAGAAGAAGTTGTTCTTCAACCTGCGCAAGCTGAAGGGCCAGATGCAGGCCATCGAGGAAGGCGATCTGAGCCCCGAGAACGTGCGCATCATCGCCGAAAAACTGGCGGTGCCCGAGGAAGACGTGGTCAACATGAACCGCCGCCTGTCCAGCCCCGACCACAGCCTGAATGCGCCGGTGCGCATGGACGGCGAGGGCGAGTGGCAGGATTGGCTGGTGGACGACACCATCGACCAGGAGACGGAACTGGCCGAACGCCAGGAACTGGGCCGCCGCCGCAACATGCTGACTTCGGCCCTGGCATCGCTGAACGACCGCGAGCGGCACATCCTGACCCAGCGCCGCCTTCAGGAGAACCCGGTGACGCTGGAGGATCTGTCACAGCAATACGGCATCAGCCGCGAACGCGTGCGCCAGATCGAGGTGCGCGCCTTCGAGAAACTGCAAAAATCCATCAAGACCACCGGGGAATGACCCCCTCGCCAATCGCAACACCAAGGGCGCCCCAAGGGGCGCCCTTTTTATACCAACCGGCCAATGAATTGACCGGTTGTATTGTCCCTCGCCGGGCGCCCGCATGCGCGGGCTTGGCCGCGGCCTCAATGGCCGCAAATCAGTTCCACAAGTTGGAAATTCGTGGAACTGGTATTACAGGTCCTTCTTGGTGACTTCGTCGCCCCATTCCTCGACCAGCCGCTTTTGCGCGGCCTTGAGGGCGGCGATGCGGCGGTCGGTGGTGAAGGACAGCCACGACGACACCATGGGCGGCATGCTGAGATACATCAGCCAGCCGATGCCCGAGGCGCCATAGGCCCACAACAGCACGCTGGCCTCGGACAGCAGGTTGAAGGCTTCGTCCAGGGTGTGGACGCCGAACCACAGATCGAACAGGAACTTGATGACGCCTGAGAAATTCAGGCCGCCGACACACAGCCAGGCGTATTTGTTCGATCCCTTCTCGCTGGCCCACGCCGCCAGGGTCGGCAACATGGTGAAGAACAGCAGAACCACCGTCGGCAGCGAAAACGGCACCAGCGCCGCCAGGATCATCAGCACGACGACCTTGTTCATGCCGCTGCCACCGCCGCCGCCACCGCCTTTCTTGCCCTTCGCCACCGGGGCCGGTTTCTTCTTCGCCATGGCCTACCACACCTTCAGGATGACGACGATGGTCGTGGTGATCAGGGCGACCAGGATGCCGGTGACGGCCGCCGTCTGCTTGCCGATGCGGGTGGCCTCGGACTGGCGATCCTCCTCGTTGTTCTGGACGCGCTTGATCTCGTCATCGGCGGCCTGGTACTGGGCCTGGGCCCAGGCGAAATCGTTGTGGTCCTTGTCGCGCTCGCCGGGATTTTCCAGCAGGTTGTAGATTTCCACCACCGAGCCGCGCCGCACCAGCTTGCCCAGTTCCTTTTCCAGTTCCTTGCGCTTCTCGCGCGAGTGGTAGCCCGCGATGGCGGAACCGGCCAGGGCGCCGACCCAGGCGGCCAGGGCGGGCAATTGTTCCGGCCCCAGGCGATACTGGAACACCGCGAACAGGTTCAGCAGGGCCATGAACGCCTTGCCCGGATCGGAATCGTTCAGCGCCGCCAGATTGCGGTCGATGTCGGACCGCGCCCGCGCGCCCATGAAGGCGGCGACGTGACGGTCCACCGGCCATTGCTTGGAATTGGCCTGTTTGGCGGCGGCGGCGTTGAGGGCCGGCAGCAATTCCTTGAGTTCGGTGATGTACTCCTCGCCGATCAGCGGGCTCTGACACGGCAGGGCGTCGTTCATCTCGTACAGGCAGCGTTCCAGGCCGAACCCCATGCCGGTCTGCGTCAGATAATTCTTCAACTCGCGGAAATTGCCTTCCATCAGCGAGTTGTCGGGGGAATAGAACTTGCGCGCCTCGAACCACAGCTTGGGCACTTCGCGCAGGATGACCTCGGCCACCAGCCGGGAATCGCTTTTCTGCGCCATGACGGCGGCCAGCGCCGTACCGACACCGTCCGGCATGGCGTTGAAGCCCTTGTAGCGGATGGGCGCGGTGGGGTCCAACAGCATCAGGACCTTGCACAGCATCTGGTCGGTGACGGCGCGGCGCTCGCCGCCGCCGTTCAGCACCATCCGCACCATGTCGGACACCGCCTGGGCGCGTTCCTTGTCCTCGACGGCGCGGCGCAGCCACAGTTCCAGCTTGCCTTCCAGCACCGGCGGAATGGCGGCGTCCCAATTGCGCGCCATGGCCGCCGCCAGTTCGCGGCCGTTGAAATATTCCTTGCCGTTGAAGGGAAAGCCGCGCGCCGCCCGCTTTTCATGACGCGGTTGCAGGGGCGACAGACGGCGGCCCGACAGCCACAGGTCCAGCGCCTCGATATCCCAACGCTGTTCGGCGTCGTCGCACAGCAGGCCGCGCAGCAATTCGACAAAGGCCAGCGGCAGCCGTTCGTCGCCCACCAGGGTGTTGTAGCTGCCCTGCTGGATCTTCATCTTCAGGATGGTTTCGTCGTCCATGTGGACGACGGGGTTGCGCCCCAGCAGCAGGAAGACCAGGGTGACGCCCAGGGAATACAGATCGTCGGCATAAGTGCCCGAGCCGCGCGCCACGTTGTTGGCCATGCCCGCTTCGATGGTTTCGAACACCAGCGGCTGGTCGTAGGCGGGCGGCGCGGTGACGCAATCGCCCAGCGCGATGCGTTCGCCGCTTTCGTCCATGAAGAACAGATTGGTGGTGCGGATGGCGCGATGGGTGATGCCGCGACTGGTCAGTTCGCGGATGGCCGCCACCAGCGGCTCGACCACCTTGGGGGTGATGGCGTATTCGTCGACGCGGCGGCATTCGCTGCGCAGATTGGCCATCAGGCGCTTGCCGGTGGGGCGTTCGTACACCACCGTCATGCACTGGCGCCCGGCGGGCGGCCAGTTCATCGGCCCCCATTCCACCAATTGCATCTGCCCGGCGCCCTGCATGCCCTTGATGGCGCGCATGACGTTGACGCGCACCGGCAGGTCGGGACGGCAGATCAGGGCGAACAGCGGCCGTTTGGGGTCGCGCTTGTCCGCAGCCACGAAGGCTTCGGCGTTGGGCGTCGACATGTCGGGCAGCGGCTCGTTCGAGCGAATGGTATAGCGGTCCCGCAACACCCCGGGAGGGCCTGCGGGGACGACCGCTTCCTGCTGCTCGCTTGCCTGTTCCGCCATTCTCGCGCCGTTCCTGTGCGTGCCGTCTTCTCCGGCCCTTGTCCTTTGTACGAGGGCGCGGGCGTGCGCTCAAGCTTCAAAGATGCGAAAGGCCGGTTCCTGGCGGAACCGGCCTTTGCCTGGGATGACCCGGATTACGACGCGAAGGGGTCGTGCACCAGGATGGTGTCGTCGCGCTCGGGGCTGGTGGACAACAGCGCCACCGGGGCGTCGATCAGTTCCTCGATGCGGCGCACGTACTTGATGGCGGTGGCGGGCAGTTCGACCCACGACCGGGCGCCACGGGTGGATTCCTTCCAGCCCTCGATGGTTTCGTAGATGGGCTCGACCTCGGCCTGCGCGCTCTGGTTGGCGGGCAGGTGGTTGATGATCTCGCCCTTGTACTTGTAGCCGGTGCAGATCTTCAGCTCGTCGAAGCCGTCCAGCACGTCCAGCTTGGTCAGCGCGATGCCGGTGATGCCGCCGACCTTGACCGCCTGACGCACCAGCACCGCGTCGAACCAGCCGCAGCGGCGGCGACGACCGGTGACGGTGCCGAATTCGTGGCCGCGATCACCGATCAGATGGCCGATGTCGTTGTCCAGCTCGGTCGGGAACGGACCGGCGCCGACACGGGTGGTGTACGCCTTGCAGATACCCAGCACATAACCCACCTGCCCCGGACCGACGCCCGAACCGGTTCCGGCATTGCCCGACACGGTGGAAGACGAGGTGACGAAGGGATAGGTGCCGTGATCCACGTCCAGCATGGCGCCCTGGGCGCCTTCGAACAGCACGCGCTTGCGGGTGTGGCGGATTTCGTCCAGACGCTGCCAGACCACGTCGGCATAGGGCAGGATCTTCGGGGCGACGTCCTTGATCTGCTTCAGCATCTCGGCGCCGTCCACCGGCGCGGCGCCCAAGCCGGCCAGCAGGGCGTTGTGGTGCTTCAGCAGCTTCTCGACCTTGGCTTCCAGCAGCGCCTCGTCAGCCAGGTCGCAGACGCGGATGGCGCGACGGCCGACACGGTCCTCATAGGCCGGGCCGATGCCGCGACCGGTGGTGCCGATCTTGCCCGCGCCCGAGGCTTCCTCGCGCGCACGGTCCAGATGGCCGTGCACCGGCAGGATCAGGCAGGCGTTCTCGGCGATCTTCAGCACGTCGGGGCCGATCTTCAGGCCCTGGGCCTGGACACGCTCGATCTCGGCCAGCAGCGCCCACGGATCGACCACCACGCCGTTGCCGATGATGCTGAGCTTGCCGCGCACCACGCCCGAGGGCAGCAACGACAGCTTGTAGGTCACGCCGTTGATCACCAGGGTGTGGCCGGCATTGTGGCCGCCCTGGAAGCGCACGACCACGTCGGCCCGCTCGCTCAGCCAGTCGACGACCTTGCCTTTGCCCTCGTCGCCCCACTGGGCGCCGACCACCGCAACATTCGCCATCTCTCAGGTCCCTTATTCAGAAACAGTCTTGATGCCATCGGCCGACAGCACATGGCCGCAGCCCAGACGCCGGGCCTCGGCGTCCCAATCCTTCGCCACTTCCAACGCCGCCACCGTGACCCAGCCCTGGGCGCGCAGCGCCTGGGCCCAGGCGCGCGGCGCCCCCACCGGCACCAGCACGCGGCCGGGCGGGTTGGCGGCGGGCAGCACCGCCAGCACGGTGTCCATGAACAGCGTGGCCCCGGTGGCGGGTTCGACGCCACCGGCCAGATACCGGCCGCCGCGCCCCAATTCGCCCGACACGTTGCGGCCGAACAGGGTGAAGGCGATGCCGGTGTGATATTCGAAACCGCGGTTTTCCACCGGGTCGACGGTCAGGGTCAGTTCCGGCGCGGCGGCGCGGATCAGTTCCACCACCTGGGCCAGCCGGTCGCGCGCGGCGGCGGCGGCGGGCGGCAGCGGCAGCGCCGCCAGGATGGGCAG
>JAEXAH010000095.1 GCA_023458315.1 Pseudomonadota bacterium | reverse complement strand
GCTCCGGCCTTCCCGTCGGCCGCCAAGCTGGCCGCCGATACCGGTGTGGACACCTCGGCCATCGCCGGTTCCGGCAAGGGCGGTCGTGTGACCAAGGGCGACGTGCTGGCCGCCGCCGCCGCTCCGGCCCCCAAGGCCGCCGCGCCGTCCGGCCCGCGTGCCAAGGCCGAACTGGAAGACCGCGTGCGCATGACCCGTCTGCGCAAGACCATCGCCGGTCGCCTGAAGGAAGCGCAGAACACCGCCGCCATGCTGACCACCTTCAACGAGGTGGACATGACCGCGCTGTTCGCGCTGCGCAACCAGTACAAGGACCAGTTCGAGAAGAAGCACGGCACCAAGCTGGGCTTCATGTCCTTCTTCGTGAAGGCTTGCATCGCGGCGCTGAAGGATTGGCCCGCGGTCAACGCCGAGATCGACGGCGAGGATCTGGTCTACAAGAAGTACTACGACATCGGCGTGGCCGTGGGCACCCCCTCGGGCCTGGTGGTGCCGGTGGTGCGCGACGCCGACCAGCTCAGCTTCGCCGACGTGGAAAAGACCATCGCCGGTCTGGGCAAGAAGGCCCGCGACGGCAAGCTTTCCATGGAAGACCTCAAGGGCGGTACCTTCACCATCTCGAATGGTGGCGTGTACGGCTCGCTGATGAGCACCCCGATCCTCAACACCCCGCAATCGGGCATCCTGGGCATGCACAAGGTGCAGCAGCGCCCGATGGTGATGCCCGACGGTTCGATCCAGGCCCGCCCGATGATGTATCTGGCGCTGTCCTACGATCACCGCATCATCGACGGCCGCGAGGCGGTGTCGTTCCTGGTGCGCGTCAAGGAGTGCATCGAGGACCCGCAGCGCATCCTGCTGGAAATGTAGGATTGATTAACCACAGAGGCACAGAGACACAGAGAGGACTGTGTTTCGAAGCCAGCACGCTCTCTCTGTGCCTCTGTGTCTCTGTGGTTCAATAAGAATTGGGACTGAAACTCATGTCCGAGAATTCCTTCGACGTCGTTGTTATCGGTGGTGGTCCGGGCGGCTATGTCGCCGCCATCCGCGCCGCCCAGCTGGGCCTGAAGACCGCCTGCATCGAAAAGCGCGGCGCGCTGGGCGGCACCTGCCTGAACGTCGGCTGCATCCCGTCCAAGGCGCTGCTGGCCGCCAGCCACGCCTATGAAGCCGCCAGCCACGAATACGCCGCCTTCGGCGTCAAGGTCGGCAAGGTCGAGATGGACGTGGCCACCATGCAGGGCCACAAGGACAAGGTGATCAGCGACAACACCAAGGGCATCGAGTTCCTGTTCAAGAAGAACAAGGTGTCCTACATCATCGGCGCGGGCACCATCACCGCCCCCGGCCAGATCAAGGTGACGGCCAAGGACGGCGCCACCAGCGACGTGACCGCCAAGGCCATCATCATCGCCACCGGTTCCGACGTGACCCCGCTGCCGGGTGTCGAGATCGACGAGGAGGTGATCGTCTCCTCGACCGGTGCGCTGGCCCTCAAGAAGACCCCCAAATCCATGGTGGTCATCGGCGGCGGCGTCATCGGCCTGGAACTGGGCACCGTGTGGCGGCGCCTGGGCACCGAGGTCACGGTGGTGGAATTCCTGGACCGCATCCTGCCGACCAATGACGGCGAAGTGTCCAAGTCCATGCAGAAGATCCTGGCCAAGCAGGGCTTCACCTTCAAGCTGGGCACCAAAGTCACCGGCGCGGCCAAGAAGGGCCACCACGCCGTTCTGACCGTCGAGCCCGCCGCCGGTGGCGCCGCCGAGGAGATCAAGGCCGATGTGGTCCTGGTCGCCATCGGCCGCAAGCCCTACACCGAGGGTCTGGGGCTGGAGAATGTCGGCATCGTCCCCGATGCCCGCGGCTTCATCCCGGTCAACGGTCACTACCAGACCAGCGTTCCCGGCATCTACGCCATCGGCGACGTGATCGGCGGCGCCATGCTGGCCCACAAGGCCGAGGAAGAAGGCGTGGCCCTGGCCGAGATGCTGGCCGGTCAGCACGGCCATGTGAATTACGACGCCATCCCGGCCGTGGTCTACACCTGGCCGGAAGTGGCCGCCGTCGGCAAGACCGAGGAACAGTTGAAGGCTGAGGGCGTTGCCTACAAGGCCGGTAAGTTCCCGTTCTCGGCCAACGGCCGCGCGCGGTCGATGAACGAGACCGAGGGCTTCGTCAAGGTGCTGGCCTGCGCCACCACCGACAAGGTCCTGGGCGCCCACATCGTCGGCCCCAACGCCGGCGACCTGTTGGCCGAACTGGTGATGGCCATCGAGTTCGGCGCCGCGTCGGAAGACGTGGCCCGCACCTGCCACAGCCACCCCGGTCTGGGCGAAGCGGTCAAGGAAGCCTGCCTGGCCGTGCTGGGCCGCGCCATCCACGTCTGATCGCGCCGGATTTAGACCGTGATGCAGAAAATCTGCATCACGTATTGCCCCTCGCCGGGCGCGGGCATCCGCCCGCTTGGCCGCGCCCGCAATGGGCGCAGAAGCAGCGCGCCTCAGATTAAAGGCGCGCTGCTCTAA
>JAEXAH010000094.1 GCA_023458315.1 Pseudomonadota bacterium | reverse complement strand
CGTCGGACAACGGCGCAAGCGGTGCCCCCCACGCACTTGCCGCCAGAACCACGGCCGCCAGAAACCGACACAGACCGGAAACACCTACCCTCATGGACTTTCCCCCTGTCCGCCTTGCCTTGGCCGCTAATTGCCGCCCGAACCGCGGAACACCTGCACCGGCTGCCGCACCGGCCCCGGATCGCCCCGTGGCATCTCGACCGGTTCCTCCTCGGCGGTCATGCGCACCACCTGGGAAATGTCGCGTCCCCAGACCGGCGGCGCCGGTTCGGCGGCTTCGGCACCCGCCGCGTCGTCCCCCGCAACGGCGCGGGGCTGCGCCAGACTGCACAGCGCCAGCGACAACTGGCCCAGACGGCTGGCCACCGCCACCGATTCCCCCTCGCGCGGGTTGACCTCCAGCGTCACCGTGCGGGCGTTGCCGCCGGCCGGCCGGGCCTGGGCGGCGTCGGCGTCGGGGGCGCGCAGCGCCTGGCCGACGGCGATCACCCGCACCGCCGCCAGCACCGTCTCGCTGGCCACCGTGGGCGGCGCCGAGCGCATGTCGCTGCCGCCCTTGCCCAGATTGTGGGTGAGAATCAGATCGACGCGGTCGCCGGGCAGGATCAGCCCGGCATTGCCGCTGACGTCGTCGATGGCCACCGACACCGCGCGCATGCCCGGCTTCAGCGCCGCCGCCAGGAAACCGGGGGCGTCGGGAAACACCACGTCGCGCTGGGTGACGACCGCGCCGTCCTCGACGGCGCGGCGAACCACGGCGCCGGTCAGGCGTTGGGCGTCGGCGCGGGTGATCTCGCCTTTCTTGGCCTCGGATTCCAACACCTCGCGCCACGCCAGGTCATCGACCTTGATCAGCGTGCCCTCGGGCAGTCGGGCCGCGGCCACCGCCAGCGCGGTCTTGGGCGGCGGCGGCGGCGCGGCGGCTCCGGCGAAGATGCCGCGCAGCACCAACGCCACCACCAGGGCCAGGGCAAGAAGCAGGACGACGCGCAGGACCAGGCGCACATTCATGGACGATCAGCCTCCCACCCGGACCGAAAGCGCCGCCGCCATCCCCCCGACGGCCAAGGCGACGCCATACGGAACCCCTTGTTCACTGGAAAACGGCGCCAGGACGCGCCGGACGGCGCATGGCAGCGGCAGACGCCCCAGAACGCGGACCGCAAGGCCCAGCACCGCGACGGCAAGCCCGGCCAGCGTGACCAGCGACACCACCTCGAGCCCCAGACCGGGACCGGCCCACAGGAACACCGCCGCCGCCAGCTTGACGTCGCCGCCGCCCATCCAGCCCAGAACGCCGAGGACCAGGGTCAGCCCGAAGGCCACGGCGCCAACGCCGAGATGGGAAAGCAGCAGCGGAGCATCCCAGCCCGCCAGGACGGCATGGCCGCCCCAGGCGAGCATCAGACAGACGACCAGACGGTCGTCGATGATCCGCCAGCCGATGTCCCGGACCGCCGCCGCCGCGAACAACAGGGTGGCGGTCCAGGCCAGCAGCACCGGATCGGCCGCGGCTTACGGGTTGGTGCCGCCGCCGTTGCCGCCGTTGCCGCCGGTCCCGGGGTTGGCGGCGGTGTTCAGCGCGGTGCCGAGATTGGTGAAGATGGTGCCGATGTTGCCGCTGATGTTGGTGGTGGTCAGGGCAGTGACGATCGCCAGGACGATCATGCCGGCCAGGATGGAATATTCCAGGGCGGCGACGCCCTTCTTGCTCTTCAGAACCGAACGGACGGAACGCGACATATTGGATGTCCCCTCTTGTGCGAAGGCCGCCTTGGGCATCGGCCTTGTGGCCGGAGCGGCAACCTACGGTGATTACCCTAGAGGGGGATGCTTCCGGATTCTCACGAAATTGTAATCATGTTTCTTCATGGAATTTTTTTGCATTTAACAACGCATTGTATGCCGTCGGTATTGGACTTGTTGCAAATCCAGCGCCTGTTTTTGAAAGGTATGCACGGTTACTTGGGGGAACTGAATTTCATCCAAATCTGAAAGAGCCGCTAAGGCCCTTTCCGGAATAGGGTTTTCACCCCATCCCCCGGCCCGCCGCCTCAGCTTTCGGCTGTGGCGCCGCCATGCCCGGCCGCGGCCACCCCTTGGCCTCCGGTATATATGCGCATTTTGCATGTCAGACATAACGGCGCGTCATTAAACGCTTTTTCCCAAGGACCGGCCGTGCCTTTGGTCAAGTTCATGACAGACTTCCGTCCCAGAACGATGGCCTAATGGTTGTGTGCGCAGCCGTCATGCTATAAACCACATCACAAATAAGGATATGGGGAGACACGCCGTGCCGTTTGCCGAACTGCAAATGGATCTGCAAAGGCTGCGCGACGCCGGCATCCGTCCGACCCGCCAGCGTGTGGTGATCATGCGCACCATCCGCCGTGGCGGCCGCCGCCACCTGACGCCCGAGGGCTTTCACAAGGAACTGGACCAGGCCGGGCTGAAGATGGCGCTGGGCACCGTCTACAACACCCTGAACCAGTTCGCCGCCGCCGGTCTGCTGCGCCGGGTGGGGTTCGGCGACCGCACCTTCTATTGCACCAGCACCGACGAGCATCACCACTTCTTCGACGAGGACACCGGCCTGTTGGAAGACATCCCCGGGCCGCAGCCGAACGTCGCCAACCTGCCGCCGCTGGCGCCCGGGCTGGAAATGGTCGGCGTGGACATCGTGGTGCGGGTCCGGCGGGCGTCGTGACGCCCGCTGGGCGGCCGATTATTCGGCCGCGTGGGCGCCGGGCTTGTATTGCATGTCCTCGACCAGGATATGCTCGACCAGCCACTTGCACAGGAATTCATAGACCGGCTGGCGCAGGGCCAGGGCCTCGCCGTTCTTGAAACGCTGCACGAATTTGTACGCCGTCGAGATGAAGATGGTGTGGGACGCGAAATGGTGCTCGACGATGTCGGGCGCGGCGTCGACGAAGAACTTTTCCTCGTCGCGGAAATGGATCGCGGCGTATTCCAGCAGCCCGAAGATCACTTCGCCCAGTTCGTCGGCGTCCAGCGCATCGTCGTCCAGGGTGTTGATCATGCTGATCAACTTCTGGTGCTGGCTGTCCAGCAACTCGTTGCCCACCGACAGCTCGTCCGACCATGCGATCTTGGTCATCCCCCCGAATCCCCCGACATCTTTTGTGGATTTGGCCGAGATTAGCCCAGCGCCGCACAGGTGACAACCATCGGGACACAGGTCGAAAGACCAGGGGACCAATGCGCGAAACGCAGGTCTGCGCCTCCGTCTTCCGAAGGGTTGGCCGAACCGCCGGGCGTGCCCATGTAACCAGGGACAGGGAACGCCCCGCCACAGGGAGGCCGACCATGGACCCGAACATCGTCATGGGTGTGGGCTGCGCCGTCATCGGCAGCGCCGCCTGGAGCGTCACCCTGTGGTGGCTGGACGATTCGCCGCCGCCCCGCCCCCAGCCGGAACCGCAGGATCTGGAACCGCACACCGTCACCGTGGTCGAACGGGACGGCCGCCTGAACCCGGCCCGCTATGATCGCCTGCCCACCTATGCGGCGGCGCGGCAGCGCCAGCGCGAACTGGCCGGACAGGGATTGGATTCGGTGATCGCCCACGCCGCCAGCGGCCGGATCCGTCTGGACCTGTCGGCCTGGATGGGACCGGCCGGACATTTCTGACCCCGCCCGGGATATTTGACCATGGAAACCGCCCCATAAGGTCATCACCCGATTGACTTGTGAAATAACATACCAAATCAGGAAGAGATCAGGATAAATCATCATTCAGATGATCAAGGCTTCCTGACATGCCATCGATTAGCTATTCTACTTGAGGGTGGGGCCAGGGACGACCCCGTCTTATACTTTTGCAAATGGAGGGGGAATGTTTCGCAAGACCGCATTGCTGGCCGCGCTGTTGACTGGCGTCGCCACTGGGGCCATGGCCCAGGGAAAGCAGGATTTCGATCTGGTCAACAAGACCGGCTACACCATCGATCAGGTTTACGTGGCCCCCAGCCAAAGCGATGAATGGGAAGAGGACGTTCTGGGCGAAGGCCAACTGGCCAACGGCCGTTCCGTCCACATCCGTTTCAATCGCGCCACCAAGACCTGCAAGTGGGATCTGAAGGTCGTGTACACCGATTCGGAAACCGCCGAATGGGAAGAATTCGACCTGTGCACCACGTCGAAGATCATCATCAAGTATGACCGCAAGAGCGGCGAGACCTCGGCCGAGTACGAGTAATCGCAAGTCCCGTTGACCGGAAACGGCCAACGGGACACGCGAACACCTAATTCAGATGGGGCGGGCGCTGGCGGGGATGGGCGTAGATGGGCACCGACAGGCGTCCCGACACCCCGGCCGCCGCCAGCACGCGATCGGCCAGTCCGGCGGGGGCGCGCGGCAGGGACTGGCGCATTTCCGCTTCGATCACCCGCATCTCGTCCAACGCCTCGCGGGCCACCGCCGAACGGGACAGAAACCGCATCACCGCCGCCATCTGGTCCGACGACAACGGCCAATGATTGACGTCGGCGCCGTAGCGTCCCAACAAATCGAAGAAATCGTCCAGCGACAGAATATCCGCCATGATGCGCCATGTCCCACGACCACCGATCCAGACCGCTGGACCGCTTGTGCCCATTGATGGAAGCACAGCCGGGACGGGCAATACAAATGTTATATATACCACCAAGTTTATTTGACTTTTGTTTAAGTCAGCCCCCGCGATCCACCTGATCGAGCAGCCGTCGCAAGGCATGGTCGGCCATGCCCAGATCGGCCAGATGGCGCACGCAATCGGCCAGATAATCGCGGGCCGCCCCGCACGCGCCGTGGCCCTGGCGGATCAGCGCCACCGCCTGCCCGGCCGTTCCCGACCAATATTGCCCGTGGTCGCGGTTGGCCACATAGGCATAGGCGGCGACGCGGCGGCCGTCATCCAGGCGCAGCGGCAGGAAGCGCGGGTGATAGACGCCCGTCACCAATTCGCGGTCGTCCAGCATGGCGCGGATGCGCGGCCAGTCGGCCGCCGCCACCCGCAACGCCCGCCCGCGGCAGGAACCGCCGCGATCCAGCCCCAGCACCAGCCCCGGCGCCTGGGGGGTGCCGCGATAGACCGTGGACAGGATGCACAAAGCGCGGCGCCAGCCGAACAGCCGGGCACCCCGCGCCTCGGCCGGGATGAAATCGGGCCGCCAGATCAGCGAGCCATAGGCGAACACCCAGACGTCGTCGTCGGCCATGCCCCGCCCCGGCGCTATTTCAGGAAGTCCAGGATTTCCCGGTTGACCCGTTGCGGCTGTTCCAGTTGCGGGAAATGATCGACGTCATCCCAGACCAGCAGCTTGTGCCGGGGATAATTGGCCTTCAGCCAGTCCTTGACCCCGGCTTCCGACATCTTGGCGTACAGGCCCAGCGCCGGAACGTCGAAGCGGGCGGGCGCCCACACCTCGGCATCGGTGAAGTGCTTGAAGGTATCGGCCACCATGTGGTGGTCGACATCGCGCAGCCGGGCCAGCATCGGCTTGAGGTCGGCGGCGGACAGTTTCGTGGTGACAGGCAGGAACAGCTTTTGTTCCAGCACCAGCCGGTAATCCGGCCCGGCCAGACCGGCCCGCATCTCGGCCAGGAATTTCTCCTCCTCCGCCCGGGCCTTGGCATCGGCGTGCGGCGCCAGGATGGCGCCGTCCACGAACACCACCTTGTCCACCGTCAACTGGCCGCGCCGCAGCACGGTGTGGATCACCGGCAGGCCCATGGAATGACCGATCAGCGCCGCGCGCGACACCCCGGCATCCTTGGCCACCGCCTCGACGGCGCGGGCATAGAGGGTCATGGAATAGGTGACGTCCTGCGGCCGCGCCGAATCGCCGTGGCCGGGCGAATCCAGGGCGATGACGCGGTGGCCCTTGGCCAAGACCGGCACCTGATGGCGCCACAGCGACTGGTCCAGGGTGAAGCCGTGGATCAGGATCACCGCCGGGTCGCCGACCTTGCCCCAAACCTTGTAATGGATCAGGAAATCGTCCAGACCGGCGAAGCGGGATTCGCCGTCCTTGGCCTGCGCCGCCACCGGCAGGACCAGCAGCAGCACCAGGGCCAGAAACGGCCGCAGCAGACGCGACATCATGGCGGTCATCCTTTCACCATCTCGACGAACACGCCGCAGGTTTCCGACGGCGGGATGCGCAAGGTGCCCTCGCGGTCGCGGCTGAATTCGACGCCGTTGGCCTTCAGCACCGCCGCCGCGCGATCGGTGTCGGCCACCCGCACCGCCAGCGCCACCAAGGCGGGGGGCGGCGGCAATTCATCCAGTTCCGCCTCGGGGTGCAACTGGGTCAACTCGTCCGGGCGGGTCAGATAGATCAGGCCGCTGCCGGTGTGCACCGTCACCGTTTCGTCGGTCAGGGTGGCGGCGTGCGGGCCGAACACCACGTCCCAGGCCGGGGTCAAGGCGGGCGGATCGTCGACGATGGCGGTGACGGCGGCGATGCCGCAGGCGGTGTTGGGATGATCCAACCAGTGGGGGTGGCGTTCGCGCTCGGCGGTGATGTGCTGCACCACGCGGGCGCGCACGCCGGGCGTCGCCTCGACCGGCAACGGCATTTCCGAGAACATCAGGGTGGTGCCCTTGCCGTCGTCCAGCTTGCGCGACAACGACCGCGCCAGCGGCACGCCCAGACCGGCGGCGCGCAGGGCCTGGCCGGTGGCGGCGCCGTCGGACGAGCCGATGGACACCGCGTACAGGCCATCGCCACCCTGGGTGAAGACGCGCAGGGCCTCGGCCTCGTCGCCGGTGCCCTCGGCGGCGATCAGTTCCAGGTAGTCGCCCGCGAACATGGCGCAGCGGTTGACCGTGCCCCATTCGACATGGTGGCCCACCGGGGTCAGGGCAAAGCCCAGACGTTCGAACGCCACGGCGGCGGCGGCAAGGTCGCGCACGGCGATGACGGCATGATCAAGACCGGTGAGATGATTGGCCATGGCCCCGTTTCCCTTTGCGTGATTTCGCCAGAGGGGACACCGGGAGCGGGCACCGAGTCAACCATCCATCGGTGAAAGGAGTCACGCCAAAGTCCGATGATTGGAAATCATCGGACTTTGGTTAGGCCCAAGGGGCCGCGCGGCTTATGCCGCGGGAGGCAAGAGGCGCGGAGGCGCCTCGCCCGCCGCTTGAGGGCGGCGTTGATCGGAACCGATCAACGCATTCCGAAGTCACCGATCCTGCTTGGCGTCGATGATGGCGCGGCGGATGGCGCGGGTCTTGGTGAAATGCTGTTCCAGCACCTCGCCCTCGCCCCAGCGGATCGAGCGTTGCAGGGCGGTCAGATCCTCGGTGAAGCGTTGCAGCAATTCCAGCACCGCTTCCTTGTTGTTGAGGAAGATGTCGCGCCACATGATCGGGTCGCTGGCGGCGATGCGGGTGAAGTCGCGGAAGCCCGAGGCCGAGAACTTGATGACCTCCTGCTCCATCACCCCTTCCATGTCGTTGGCGGTGCCGACGATGGTATAGGCGATCAGGTGCGGCAAATGCGAGGTGACGGCCAGCACGCGGTCGTGGTGGGCCGGGTCCATTTCCTCGACGGTCGAGCCCACCGCCTCCCAAAAGGCATGGACGCGGGCGGTGGCCTTGGCATCGGTGTGGGCCTGCGGCGTCAGGATGCACCAACGGCCCTGGAACAATTCGGCGAAACCGGCGGCCGGGCCGGAAAACTCGGTCCCGGCGATGGGATGGCCGGGGACGAAATGCACGCCTTCGGGCAGGAAGGGCTCCACATCGCGGATCACCGCCGTCTTGACCGAGCCCACGTCGGACACGATGGCCCCCGGCGCCAGATGGCGGCCGATGGTTTCCGCCACGCTTTCCATGGCGCCCACCGGAATGCCCAGCATGACCAGATCGGCCCCCGCCACCATGCGCGCCGCATCGTCCGAGGCGTCGTCCACCACCCCCAGTTCCAGCGCCACGCGGCAGGCTTCGGGGTCGCGGTCCAACGCCACCAGCCGCCGCGCCAGACCGCGCAGGCGCGCCGCGCGGGCCAGCGAGGAATTGATCAGGCCGATGCCGACGAAGCAGATGGTGTCGAAAAGCGGTTCAGACATGGTGCCATTTCCTTGGACGCCCCCTTCCTTCCGTCATCGCCGGGCTTGACCCGGCGATCCATGGATGCCCGGATCACGTCCGGGCATGACGGAAGGAAAGGCGACGCCGCCGTTTACTTGCCCTGGGCGACGAATTCCGCCAGGGCCTTGACCACCAGTTGGTTTTCCTCGCCGGTGCCGATGCTGATGCGCAGCCATTCGCCCAGGCCGTAGCCGCCCATGGCGCGGACGATGATGCCGCGCGACCGCAGGAAGGCATCGGCGGCGGCGGCGTTCCTGCCCTGCTCGGCCGGGAACTTCACCAGGATGAAATTGCCGACGCTGTCGGTCAGGGTCAGGCCCAGCTTGCGCAGTTCCTCGGTGATCCAGGTCAGCCAGTAATCGTTATGGCTTTTGCACAGATCGGCGAAGGCGGTGTCCTCCAGCGCCGCCTCGCCCGCCACCAGGGCGGCCGAGCCGACGTTGAACGGGCCGCGCACCCGGTTCAGCACGTCGATGATGTTGGCCGGGCCATAGGCCCAGCCCAGGCGCATGCCGCCCAGGGCGTACATCTTCGAGAAGGTGCGGCACATGATGGTGTTGTCGCCGCCATCCACCAGCTCGACGCCGGGGGTGTAGTCGTTCCTGGACACGAACTCGGCATAGGCGGCGTCGATCACCAGCAGGATGTCGTCGCGCAGCCCGGCGCGCAGGCGCTTGACCTCGTCGGCGGGCAGATAGGTGCCGGTCGGGTTGTTGGGATTGGCCAGGAACACGATCCGGGTCTTGTCCGTCACCGCCGCCAGCAGATTGTCCACGTTGGCGGTCAGGTCGGTTTCCGGCGCCGTCACCGGGGTGGCGCCGCACGCCTTGGCGGCGATGGCGTACATCAGGAAGCCGTGCTGGGAATACAGCACTTCGTCACCCGGACCGGCATAGGCCTTGACCAGCAGGCCCAGCAATTCGTCGGACCCGGCGCCGCAGACGATGCGGTCGGCATCCAGGCCCCAGCGGGCGGCCAGGGCCTTGCGCAGACGGGTGGCGCCGCCGTCGGGATAGCGATGCATCTCGTCCGTCATCCCGGCCACGGCCGCCATGGCCTTGGGGCTGGGGCCCAGCGCGCCCTCGTTCGAGGACAGCTTGAGCACCCGGTCGACACCGGCGACGGCGGACTCGCCGCCCACATAGGGCTTGATGTCCATGATGCCGGGACGGGGCGAGGGAGCGGTCATGATGCGTTTACTCCTTGGGAGTTGCTCTCTAAGACGAAAATTATTGGATTTTCAGGCGTTCAGCGGAATGGCGTAGCCGCCGATGACCCGGGCATGGGCCACCGGGTCGCGGTTCTGCACCAGTTCGGCCAGACGAGGATCGGCCTCGGCCACATGGCCTTCCACTTCCACCAGATGGCGCCACGCGTCCTCGAAGCGATGGGTGGCGGACAGCGCCGTCACCTCCATGCCGACGGCGGTGAAGGCGGTGCGCAGGCGGTCGCGGCTGATGTCGGGGGCGGTTTCCACCGCCACCAGGGTGCGGTCGTCGCCGGTCGGCTCGGGGTCGCGGCAGGCGACGATGAAGGCTTCCAGCGGCTCGGGGCGACCGGCGGCGGGCTCCTGCACCAGCACCGGCAGGCGGGCGACGATGCGCGGCAGATTGCCCGAGGCGGTGGTCAGCGCCAGCCACCACGGTTCCACATCGGCGGCGCCGGGAATGGGCACCAGGCCGACGCTGGCGGCGCCGTCCGCCACCGCGCGCACCACATGGCCGGCGCTTTGGTGGGCGACCTGCGGACAGACCACGCCGAAATGGTTGCGCGCCAGTTCCAGATAGCCCGCGCCGCGATCCGGCTGATAGACGGCGACGGTGAACGGCTGTTGCAGGCCGACCAGGGCGCCCATGATCTCGCGCCAGATGCGCACCAGGGCGGGCACCGGGAACGGCCCCTGGTGGCGGCCGATCAGGCGGCGCAGCACGGCGGCCTCGCGCCCCGGACGCAGGGCGACGCCGCCCGGCGCCTTGGCGCGGGCGATCTGTTCGACCAGCCCGGCCCGCTGCATCAGCAGGTCGTGGATCTGGTCGTCGATGCGGTCGATCTCGCGGCGGACACGGTCGAGGGAGGCGTTGTCGGTGCTCATGATCGGGATGTTGGAACTCATGCAAAAGGCGCTTAGGTGTAGTGCCTGCGCGGCGCGAAATCAAAGAAAACGTTGACAGCCCCCGCTTGCCCCCATAGCTAATCGTGTTCTTTTTCCTGTGACGAGTCCCATTCCGCCATGACCGACGCCGTGTCTTCCGGACCTTGTCAGCCCCGCGACCCGCGCGGCCTGACCGTCGAACTGGGCCGCGACACCCCGATCCGTCTGGATTGCGGCGTCGAGATGGAATCGGTCGTCGTCGCCTATCAGACCTATGGCCGCCTGAATGCCGACCGGTCCAACGCCATCCTGATCTGCCACGCCTTGACCGGCGACCAGTACGTGGCCGACCCCCACCCCATCACCGGCAAGCCCGGCTGGTGGAGCGATCTGGTCGGCCCGGGACGGCTGTTCGACACCGACCGCTATTTCCTGATCTGCTCGAACGTTTTGGGCGGCTGCATGGGCACCACCGGCCCGGCCTCGGTCAACCCGGCCACCGGCCGGGTGTGGGGCCAGGACTTCCCGGTCATCACCATCGGCGACATGGTGCGGGTGCAGGCGCGGCTGGTGGATCATCTGGGCATCGACCAATTGTTCGCGGTGGTCGGCGGCTCCATGGGCGGCATGCAGGTGCTGGAATGGTGCGCGTCGCGGCCGGAACGGGTGTTCGCCGCCATCCCCATCGCCACCGCCGCCCGCCATTCGGCGCAGAACATCGCCTTCAACGAAGTGGGCCGCCAGGCGGTGATCGCCGATCCCGACTGGCGCGACGGCCGTTACATGGATCACGGCACCAAGCCGCGCCGGGGACTGGCGGTGGCGCGCATGGCCGCCCACATCACCTATCTGTCGGAACCGGCGCTGCACCGCAAGTTCGGCCGCAACCTGCAAGGCGACCGCGACGCCTTTGAATACGGCTTCGGCGCCGAATTCCAGGTGGAAAGCTATCTGCGCCACCAGGGCAGCACCTTCGTCGACCGCTTCGACGCCAATTCGTACCTGTATATCACCCGCGCCATGGATTACTTCGATCTGGCGGCGGAACACGACGGCCAGTTGGCCAACGCCTTCAAGGGCACCCGCACCCGGTTCTGCGTGGTGTCGTTCTCGTCCGACTGGCTGTTCCCGACGGTGGAAAGCCGGGCGGTGGTGCACGCCCTGAACGCGGTGGCGGCCAATGTCAGCTTCGTGGAAATCCAGTCGGACAAGGGCCACGACGCCTTTCTGCTGGACGAGCCCGAATTCCACGCCACCCTGAGCGGCTTCCTGGAGGCCGCCGCCGCCCGGCGCGGCCTGCCGCCCGCCGCCGGAAAGGAGGGAGCGCCATGATCATGTCCCTGGGCAGCCTGCGCGTCGATCTGCGGCTGATCGCCGACATGGTGGACAACGGCTCGCGCGTGCTGGACGTCGGGTGCGGCGACGGCACCCTGCTGGCGTGGCTGGGCCGCCACAAGGACGTGGACGGGCGCGGCGTCGAGTTGAGCATGGCCGGGGTGTCGGCGGCGGTGGCGCAAGGTCTGTCGGTGATCCAGGGCGACGCCGACACCGACCTCAAGGATTACCCGTCCGGCGCCTTCGACACGGTGATCCTGAGCCAGACGCTTCAGGCCACCTACGAACCCAAGACCGTGCTGAACCACATGCTGCGCATCGGACGGCGGGCCATCGTGTCGTTTCCCAATTTCGGCCATTGGCGGGTGCGGCTGTCGCTGGGGCTCAAGGGCCGCATGCCGGTCACGGACACCCTGACCTACGAATGGTACGACACGCCCAACATCCATTTCTGCACCATCCGCGACTTCCTGGCGCTGTGCGACGAATTGGGCATCACCGTGGACCGGGCCATCGCCCTGAACAATGCGGGCGGCGTGCTGCCGCTGGACGGACGCGGCTGCCTGGCCAACCTGCTGGCCACCCAGGGCCTGTTCGTGCTCAGCCGCAAGAACTGATATCCCGCGAAAACCCCTGCGCCACCGGCAGATAGCCGCGCCGCTTGCCCTTTTCCCGGCGCAGCGGCGTGGCGGCATAGATTTGCTTGGTGGCCTCGACCATCACCACCCCGGCGAAGCCCTCGAACCAGCGGCTGCCCAGATCCTCGACCGCCACGGCCGAGCGCAGCAGCATGCGTGAACTGGTCGGCGGCAGGAACAGCGCGCCGCAGGTGGACACCGGCGTGAACATGTTGTCGCGCAGCAGGCGCGCCAACTGGCCGGTGCTGTAGGGGCGGCCCTGGCCGAACGGCGTGCGGTCCAGCCGTGCCCAGATGCCGCGCCGGTTGGGCGCCACCATCACCAGACGGCCGCCATCGGCCAGCACCCGCCACAATTCGCGCATCATGCCGCGCACCTGCTCGGTGGCCTCCAGGGCGTGCACCAGCACGATGCGGTCCATGCAGCGATCGGGCAGCGGCAGGTCGGTTTCGTCGGCCAGCAGGGTCATGCCCGGCCCTTCCGGCGGCCATGGCAGCACGCCCTGGCTGGCGGGCATCACCGCCACCACCCGTTCGGCTTCGGCCAGGAAGGGGCGCAGGAACGGCGTGGCGAAGCCCAGCCCCAGCACCCGCTGGCCGCGCGTGTCGGGCCACAGGGCGCGCAACTGGCGGCGGATCAGGCGCTGCGCCATCTGCCCCAGGCTGGAGGCATAGAAGTCGCGCAGATCGACCACGTCGGTCCATTGCGAGGGATAGGCGGGGGGCAGGTTCGACACGCGGCGGCCTCGTTCCCGGTCAGAGCGTCACTGTACCCTATTCGCCGACATTCAGCAGCAATCCGCGACGGCGGGCGACGTGATGCACCCGCAGGAACAGCCCGGCGGCGGCGGCCAGATACAGCAGGTTCAACCCGGTGGCGCCGCCCAGCAGATCCCAGCGGAAGACGTGGTCGATCATCATGGCGCGCATGCCCTCGAACACATAAGCGGGCGGCAGCGCCCAGGCCACCGGCTGCAACCAGCCGGGCAGGGTGGACACCGGGTAATAGATGCCCGCCAACGGCGCCACCGCGAAGATCGTCACCCAGGCCAGGCTTTCGGCGCCCAGGCCGAAGCGCAGCACCAGTGCCGACACCGCCAGGCCCACCGTCCAGCCGCTGACCATCAGGTTGATCCAGAACGCCAGCAGCGGCAGCCCCAGATCGAACAGCGAGAAATGATAGAGCGGAATGGCCAGCAACACCGCCGGCAGCACGCCGATGGTGGTGCGGATCAGGCTCATGGTCAGCATGGCCGCCACCAGTTCGTGCGGCCGCAACGGACTGACCGACAGATGCCCCAGATTGCGCGACCACATTTCCTCCATGAAGGTCAGCGCCACCCCCAGATTGCCGCGGAACATCACGTCCCACAGCAGCACCGCGCCGATCAGGATGCCGCCCGCCTGGGCCACCCAGTCGGAATGGCCGCGAAAGAACTGGCTGGTGAAGCCCCACACCACCATGTTGACGGCGGGCCAATAGGCCATTTCCAGCACGCGCGGCCACGACCCGCGCAGGATGTAGAGATGGCGCAGCACCATGGCGAAGACGCGCCGCAGGGATGCCCTCATGCCCCCTCCCCCGCCCGGCGGTCGCGGGCGATGTCCAGAAACACCTCTTCCATGGTGGCGCGGCCGTAGCGGGCCACCAGCGCCTGGGGCGAGCCCTGGTCCACCAGCCGCCCGGCCTTCAGCATCAGCACGTCGTCGGCCAGCCGCTCCACCTCGGTCATGTTGTGCGAGGCCAACAGGATGGTCGCCCCGGTGGCGCGCTGGTAATCTTGGAAATACCCGCGCATCCAATCGGCGGTGTCGGGGTCCAGCGACGCCGTCGGCTCGTCCAGCAACAACAGTTCCGGGCGATTCAGCAGCGCCTTGGCCAAGGCGACGCGGGTCTTTTGCCCCGCCGACAATTTCCCCACCGGCCGGTCGAGGAAATCGCCCAGGTCCAGCGCCTCGGCCAGATCGGCGATGCGCGTGCGCAGCGACCGCACCCCGTACAGGTGGCCGTACACCGTCAGGTTCTCGCGCGCGGTCAGGCGGTTGGGCAGGTCCACATAGGGGCTCGAGAAATTCAGGCGCGGCAGCACCCGATAGCGGTGCCGCGCCATGTCCTCGCCCAGCACGCGGATGCTGCCGGAAGTGGGCAGCAGCAGCCCCAGCAGCATGGAGAGCGTGGTGGTCTTGCCCGCGCCATTGCCGCCCAGCAACGCCACCGTGGTGCCGCGCGCCACGCTGAAGGACAAATCATTCACGGCGGCGACGCCGCCGAAATGCTTGGTCAGGTTCTGCACCTGCAAGGCCGGATCATGCATCCGACGATTTAACCAGCCGCCGCCCGCCGCGCAAAGGGGCAACTTGACCGGGCTCAAGGACTCATGCCCGACCAACCTGCTTGGGTATGCATCCTTTCAGCCTGGAGTCCCGTCATGAGCCAGACCGTCCTCGACGTCCGCACCATCGCCCCGCGCGACCGTCACCCGCAAATTTTCTCGACCTTCGACGCCCTGACGCCGGGTGCCGCCTTCGAACTGGTCAACGACCACGACCCGCGTCCGCTGTACGACCAGTTCACCGCCGAACGCTCGGGCAAGTTCGAATGGAGCTATCTGGAGGAAGGCCCGCAATTGTGGCGGGTGCGCATCGCCAAGGCCCGCGAAAGCGCGTCGTGCTGCGGCACCTGTAGCGGCTGAGCCCGGACGCCGCGCCCGATCAGCGTGGTCGGGCGCGCCCCAGACCGCGACGGCGCATGTCGCCCATCAGCGACTGTTCCACATGCCGCCCCTGGAACAGCGTGATGCCCACCGAATGGCCGTATTCGATGGCCGAGGGCGTGTCGCAGCGCGCCAGGATGATGCGGGTGACGCCGATGCGGCGCAGGGCGTCGGTCTTCTTGTCCTTTTCCTCGGTCAGCGACGGGTCCCAGATCAGCTTGATCAGATCGGCGCCCAGCCGTTCCCGGTCGACGAAGGGCAGCATGGAATAGCTGAGGCCGTCGATGCAGATGCGGTAGCCGCGATCATGGGCGAAGTCGCGGGCGAACAGATAGGCGCCCAGATCGGCGAAGATGTCGACCTTTTGCAGTTCCAGCACGATGGTGCCGCGCATGCCCGCCTTGACGTTGTCGTCGAACACCATGAATTCCGGCGACAGGATGGTCGAGACGTTGAGATTGATGCTGATGTCGCCTTCCAGCGTGCGGTCGTCATGCTTGTTCAGCAGCGACAGCACCCGGCGGTCCAGGGTTTCGGTCAGTTGCTGGAACAGCCACGGACTGGAATTCATGTTGACGCTGGGCATCAGCGTCTGGCGCAGATCGGCGATGGAAATGAACAATTCGTGGAACACCGGCTGCGGCGGCGCCTGGCCGACCACGGCGCACACCGCCTGACGGCGCGTCAGATTGGCCAGATCGGCCTGGCCCAGCGCCGCCTCGACCCGGGCCAGCAAATCGGGGGTGAAGGGCGCGCCCTTGGGCGCCTCGTGCTGGCGGTTCTGGCGGGCCGACGCCTCTTGCTCGGCGCGGCGGCGGTTCTGTTCCTCCTGCAACATCTTCTGCGCCAGCGACACCAGCACGTCGTATTCGCGTTCCAGGTCGTACCAGGTGCAAAAGGCGCCCTTGCGGCCCTGGGCGTCCTCGATGATCAGCGGGTCGTCCGAGAACAGGAACCGCAGCTTGACGATGGCCGATTCCACCTCGTCCTGGGCCTGGGCCTTGTAGACCACCATCAAATCGCCGTTGGCCATGGTGAAGACCTGGGCCTGCAACATCTTCACCAGCCCCTCGAAGGTGCTGGCGGCGATGCGCATGTGGTGCTCGCGCCGGTTCTGGCTCAGCAGTTCCGACAGGTGCACATGCACGGCGCGGCGCTCGGTCCGGTGCCGCTCCAGCCGGTGCAGATAATCGATCAGCAGGTTTTCCTGGGCGGTGACGCGCGACCCCGCGGCGGTTCCGAGCATGGTCCTCCCCCCTTGCCTAGCGCAGCGCCTTGAGGGGCGGGAAAGCGTCGAGCATGTCGTTGTTGCCGCATTCGACGCGCGGCCGCCCCGAGATGACGCCATGGCGCTGGGTGCATTGCGCCAGGGTGCAGGCGGCGGCCTTGTCGCATTGCACCATGGTCACGGCCGCCACCATGGAATCCAGATAGCGGCCCTGGAAATGGCGGATGCCCTGGTTCAAGCCCCAGGCGATGGCGCTTTCGGTGTCGCAGCGCGACAGGATGACGTGGTCGAACCCCACCGGCCCCAGCGCCGAATGCAAATCGGCGGTGACGACGTCGTCGGCCATCTCGCCCGACCAGTTCACCTTGACGAAGTCGGTTTCGTACAATTCCGCGTCGATGAATTGCAGGGTGATGGGGTTCAGGCCGTCCAGCACCGTCTTGTGCCCGCGTGCGCGCAGCAGGTCGCGGGCACGGAAAAAACCGTCCAGGTTGTTGAAGATGTCCACCAACTGGAATTCCACCACCAGCCCGGCACGGCCGCGGATCGCCGTCTCGAAATTCTGGAAGGCCGGGGTGTTGACGGTGGCCATGTTCAGGTTGACCGAGAACGCCGTCGGCAGCTTGCGGAAGCCCGCGTCCTGCAACACCGACAGCACCCGCAGGTCCAGCACCTGGGACAGATGCTGGAACAGCCAGCGGTTGGACAGGATGTTCACGTCGGGCGCCAGCACCTTTTGCAGATCGGCGATGGACATGAAGAATTCCTGGAACGCCACCTCGGCGATCATCTTGTCGGAAAAGCGGACGCAGGGCTGGCGCCGCACCACGCCCGCGATGTCGCTGGCGCCGATGGCTTCCAGCACGCGGTTCAGGTTGCGGGCGTCCAGCGGCTGGATCTGCGGTGCGGTGCGGGCGTTTTCCTGGCGCTTCTTGGCCTGGGACAGCAATTGGGCGCAGACCGCGAAGAAGGCGTCGTATTCGCTTTCCAGGTCGTAGAAGGTGGCGAAGCGGTCCTCGCCATGGGCGGTTTCGGTATAGGTCAGCGGGTCCTTGGAAAACAGCGCCCGCAGCTTGTAGACGATGGCGTCCAGATCGGCCAGCCGCGCGTCCTTGCAGATCAGCACCACGTCCGAATTGGTCAGCAGGAAAAGCTGGCCGCGGAACATGTCCACCATGCTTTCGAACATGCGAAAGGCGATGCGGATCTTGGCATCCTCGCGGTTGGCGGGCTGCAACTGCGACAGATGCAGGTGCAGGGCCAGCCGCCCCTCGCGGATGCGGCCCACACGCTCCGCCGCGTCGAAAAGCAGGCTTTCCGACGTGACGATTTCCTGTGGCTTGTCCCCGAACGCCGACGCGTTCATCGCTTCCCCGTTCTGGTGCGGCCGCGCGCGGCGGCCGTATTTCTGTGCAGTCAAAATACAACGGCCGTCCAGGCTCTCCTAGAACGAAATGCGGGGGCGGTCTTTCCACCGCCGCGCCCCGGGGCGGATGAAATGCTTGCATCCGGCCAGGGCCTGGGGTAACGCAGCCGCAGGCTTCCGACAGGTGTGGCATGACAGAAATCTCGGCGTTGGTGGAACGGGTGGAAAAGCTGAAGGGCACCCCGGTGCTGTGCATCGGCGACGCCATGCTGGACCGTTTCGTCTACGGCTCGGTCGATCGCATCTCGCCCGAGGCACCCATCCCCGTGCTGTACATGGAGCGCGAGGACGCCATGCTGGGCGGTGCCGGCAACGTGGTGCGCAATCTGGTGGCGTTGGGGGCGCACCCCGCCTTCGTCGCCGTGGTCGGCGACGACGAGGCCGGGCGCGAGGTCGGCCGCCTGCTGGGCGAACATGCCGAGATCGACCCCTGCCTGGTGATCGAGCCGGGCCGCCAGACCACCATCAAGACCCGGTTCTTCGCCAGTTCGCAGCAATTGCTGCGCGCCGACCGCGAAACCCGCGCGGGCCTGAGCGAGCGCAGCCGCGAACAGGTGCTGGCCCGCGCCGACGAACTGATCGCCACGGCGGGCGTGGTGGTGCTGTCCGATTACGGCAAGGGCGTGCTGGCGCCGCCGGTGGTGGGCGAGTTGATCGCCCGTGCCCGCGCTGCCGGGAAAAAGGTCATCGTCGATCCCAAGGGCACCGACTACACCCGCTATCGCGGCGCCACCCTGCTGACCCCCAACCGCAAGGAACTGCACGAGGCCACCGGCATGCCGGTGGACAGCGACGACGCGGTGGTCGCCGCCGCCCGCCACCTGATCGACACCTGCGGCGTCGAGGCGGTGCTGGTGACGCGCAGCCAGGACGGCATGACCCTGGTGCCCGCCAAGGGGGAAATCCACCATCTGCCGGCCGAGGCGCGCGAGGTGTTCGACGTTTCCGGCGCGGGCGACACGGTGATCGCCACCCTGGCGGCGGCGGTGGCGTCGGGGGCGGCGCTGGCCGACGCGGCGCGCATCGCCAACGTGGCGGCGGGCATCGTCGTCGCCAAGGTCGGCACCGCCGTGGCCTATGCCGCCGAAGTGGTGTCGGCCCTGCATCACGACGAGATCCAATCGGCCGAAACCAAGGTGCTGGGCCGCGAGGCCGCCGCCGATCTGGTGGAACGCTGGCGGCGCAAGGGCTATTCGGTCGGCTTCACCAACGGCTGTTTCGACCTGCTGCATCCCGGCCATATCTCGCTGCTGAACCAGTCCAAGGCCGCCTGCGACCGGCTGGTGGTCGGCCTCAATTCCGACGCCTCGGTCGCCCGCCTCAAGGGGCCGACCCGGCCGGTGCAATCGGAATCGGCGCGGGGCACCGTGCTGGCCTCGCTGGCCGCCGTCGATCTGGTGGTGATCTTCGGCGAGGACACGCCGCTGGAACTGATCCGCACCCTGAAACCCGACGTGCTGGTCAAGGGCGCCGATTACACCGTGGACACCGTGGTCGGCGCCGCCGACGTCATGGGCTGGGGCGGCAAGGTCGTGCTGGCCGATCTGGTGGCGGGACAAAGCACCACCAACACCATCAAGAGGATGCAATCCTGATGGCCGACTATCCCCATCTGACCCAATTGGGCGGCAAGTCCGACCTGCCGTCCAACCCGGACGAGGCGGTGCTGGAGACGGTGCCCAACCCCCATCCCGGCACGCCCTATCTGGTGCGCTTCACCGCGCCGGAATTCACCTCGCTGTGCCCGATCACCGGCCAGCCCGATTTCGCCCACATCGTCATCGACTACGTCCCCGACGAGACGCTGGTGGAATCCAAGTCGCTGAAGCTGTTCCTGGGGTCTTTCCGCAACCACGGCGCCTTCCACGAGGCGTGCACGGTGGGTATCGCCAAGCGGCTGGTGGATGCGCTGTCGCCGGTGTGGCTGCGCATCGGCGGCTATTGGTATCCGCGCGGCGGCATTCCCATCGACGTGTTCTGGCAAACCGGCGAACCGCCCAAGGGCCTGTTCCTGCCCGACCAGGGCGTGCCCACCTATCGCGGGCGCGGTTAAGTCGGGCTGCCGTGAAGGAAGCCATCCGCGCCAAGGCGCTTGAACTGGGCTTCGACGCCGTCGGCTTCACCGCCGCCGACGGCAATTGGAGCGCCGGGCTGGAAGCCTTTGTCGCCGATGGCCGCCACGGCACCATGGCCTGGATGGAAGAACGCCGTGAACAGCGCGCGGCACCGCAAGGGCTATGGCCCGAGGTGCGGTCGGTGGTGGTTCTGGCCTGCAATTACGCGCCGTCCGGCGACCCGCTGGCCACCCTGGCCCACCCCGAGCGCGGCCATGTCAGCGTCTATGCCCGCAACAAGGATTACCACGATTTGATGAAGCGGCGCCTGAAGGCGCTGGGGCGATGGATGGCCGCGCAATACGGCTGTGCCCTCAAGGTCTTCGTGGATACCGCGCCGGTGATGGAAAAGCCGCTGGCGGCGCGATCGGGTCTGGGCTGGCAGGGCAAGCACAGCAACGTGGTGTCGCGCCGCTTCGGCTCGTGGCTGTTCCTGTCCGAGATCTACACCACCCTGGAATTGGCGCCCGACCCGCCCGAGCCCGACCATTGCGGCCGCTGCACCCGTTGCCGCGATGCCTGCCCCACCGCCGCCATCGTCGCCGACGGCCAGGTGGACGCCCGCCGCTGCATCAGCTATCTGACCATCGAGCACAAAGGCCCGATCCCCGAGGATTTGCGGCCGCTGATGGGCAACCGCATCTATGGTTGCGACGATTGCATGGCGGCCTGCCCGTGGGACAAGTTCGCACCACCAACGCACGAGCCCGATTTCCTGCCGCGCATCGAGTTGACGGCGCCGCGTCTGGCCGATCTGGCGGCGCTGAATGATGCCGATTTCCGCGAGGTGTTTTCCGGTTCGGCCATCAAACGCATCGGGCGCGACCGCATGGTGCGCAACGTGCTGGTGGCCATGGGCAATTCCGGCCGCGCCGAACTGGCCGACGCCGCCCGCGCCCTGCTGGACGACCCGGCCGAAGAGGTGCGTGACGCCGCCCGTTGGGCAGTGACGCGACTGCAACCATAATAAAAGTGGTCACACCACAACGCATCCTGAGGTAGCGGATGCCGGAAAACACGACGGGGCGGCCAAAGGCCACCCCGTGGTGTGTCTCCCAACAGCCGGAACCGTCCGGTGCGTTATTCCGAGGCCAGGGCCCGCGCCAACTGGGACAACGCCTCCTGATGCTTCTCGTTCGAGATGCTGGAGAAGTTGCGCGCCAGTTCCAGGCACATGCGCTGACGCGCGGTCAGGTCGGTGGCGCGTTCGGAATCCAGCCCTTCGAAGAAGTAGCTGACCGGAACCCCCAGGACCTGGGCGATTTCATACAGGCGCCCGGCCGAGATGCGGTTGATGCCGCGCTCGTACTTGTGGGCCTGCTGATAGGTCACGCCGATCAGGTCGGCCATCTGCTGCTGGGACAGGCCCAGCATGATGCGGCGTTCGCGGATGCGCGCGCCGACGTGCCGGTCGGTATCATTGGCGCGATTGGTCGGTCGCGTGGCCTTTGCTTCAGTCTTTGCAGTCATGGTTCTCGGCTGAATCTGGGAGTGATCGTCATATCGGCGGGAAACATCCGCTGTATCAGGCATGGTTAGCTTTCCTTGTCCATAGTCGGAATTTAAAATCGAGGCAACCCCGATTATTAGTCCATTGGCCGCTTATATGTCTGACTTTGAAAGCACTCTAAGCTTGCATTCTATTTATTAGATTTATTTTCCCGCCACCAATCACAACCACAGCGCACTTTCTTGCATAATCATCCGCCGAGGCGCACGGGATATGACGTGAAGGTGCCTTGCTGGGACAGGTTCTCATTCGCATGCTATATGCACGCGCTCTTCCGGTGTTACCAGTGTGGAGAACCGAAATCCCAGGGCTAAATCGCCGCCGCGTTCTATGTCAGAAACGGCCAAGACGCGCCGAAACCCTGGCCTGCATCGGCCTGAAACGGCCATTCCAAGGCGGATTAATTCTTCGTAATGACTATGGGAATTTTAGATGTTTTCTAGACGGTGAGGTCCAGAGCCCGCCCCGAGGACAATCGAGGGAAGTTCGGCGACAGCACCTCGGCATCGTTATAGTTGCCGAAGGGAACATTGGCGGCGGTGCGGGCATAGGCCAGGGCACCAGCTTGGGCCGAGGACGACGCGGCCGCCGACCCGGTTTCCGGCTGCGCGAACATGCGGGCCAGGAACGAAGTGACGGCCCCCAACAGACCGCCCCCACCCCAGCCGCCGCCGGATTTGCCGCCGCCAAACGCCGATGCGGATTGGCCGTCGGCATCGGCGGATTCGGGCTCGGGGCGGGTTTGGGCGGCGGTTTGCTTGGCGGCGGTCTGGTCGTCGACCTGAAAACGCCGCCGGGTCGGATCGATGGCGCGGACAGGAATGGACTCGGCCGCCAGCCGTTCGGACCGGGCATAGGCGCCCGCCGCGCTGATCTGGCTGATGGTCAATCCGGACTCGCTCACCGCAGGCTCCGGCCGGTCAAGGGACGATCCGCCATTTTACCCGTTTCGGATGCGTCCGCGCAAGGCTTTGCCCCTGCCGCCGCGCCGGGCGGGCGGCAGGGGCAAAGGACGTCACTTCTTCTTGTTCAGTTCGGCCAACTGGTTTTGCAACTGGTTGATCTTGGCCTGCAATTCGCCCAGGCCGCCATCGGCCGCCGCGCCGCCCTGCGGGGCGCCGTCCTGGCCGTGGGGATAGAACGGCGAGAACATCTTCATGGCGTTTTCGAAGAACGCCACGTTCTGCTTGTTCATTTCCTCGAGCGGATTGAGCGGGTTGAACGGGAACAGGCCGTCCAGCGCGTTCTGCATGTACTGGCGCATCTGCTGTTCGTTGCGCAGGAACGACGACATGGAATGTTCCAGATAGCGCGGCACCAGCCCGCCCAGGGAATCGCCATAGAAGCCGATGATCTGACGCAGGAAGCTGATGGGCAGCAGGTTTTGGCCGCCCTTGCCTTCTTCCTCGACGATGATCTGGGTCAGCACCGAACGGGTGATGTCCTCGCCGCTCTTGGCGTCGTAGACCACGAAATCGGCGCCGTCCTTGACCATCTGCGCCAGATGGTCGAGCGTGACGTAGCTGGAGGTGGCGGTGTTGTAGAGACGCCGGTTGGCGTACTTCTTGATGGTGATCGGGGCCTGCGACGAGGGGGTGTTGGCATCGGACATCTTGGCGGCGCTTCCGTTTTCGGCTTATGGATCTTGAGGCTAACAGCTTTTTCCCAAGCCGGGGAAATGGCAACTTATTTTTCATCACTCTGCAATGGGCACCCCGCCCTGGCCGCTGGTCAAGGCCGCAACCGAGGAGTATGCTTTTCCCATGTCTGAAGCGCCGCCGGATTATCAGCTTCTTGCGCGCCGCTACCTGGACCTGTGGCAGGAACAGGTGGCCGCCATGGCCAACGATCCGGCGCTTGCGGAGGTGCTGGCCCAGGGCGTCGCCATGATGACCCAGGCCCAGTCGTCCCTGATGCAAGCGGCGACCGCCGGCGCGGCCAGCCCCGTCAACCAGACGCGAGCAGCGGATGCCGGATCGTCAGCAGCCTCAGGCACCAGCGTTCCAGACCCGGCAGGGGCCGCGCCCGCTGCCGCTGCACCTGATGGCGCAGCTTTCGACGCTGACCGGCTCGCGCGCCGCCTTGCCGCTGTTGAAGAACGGCTCGCTGCCCTGGAGGCCCGACTTGGCGAGCCGGGCGGAGGATCTGCGCCAAAGCCTGGACGCCGCCGGGCCAAACGCCTGGACTGAACTGGACCGCGCCCTGACGGCCGAAGGGATCGGCCGCCACCGCGCCATGCTGGACGGCATCGCCGCCTATCGCCGCCACCCCTATCACCGCGAATTGCCGCCCGTGCCGGAAATCTGGCGCGAGGGGACGACCCGCCTGCTGGATTACCGCGCCGCCGACCGGCCGGACGGGGTGCCGGTGCTGGTGGTGCCGTCGCTGGTCAACCGCGCCTACATCCTGGACCTCACCGCCCGGCGCAGCCTGATGCGCGACATGGCGGCGCGCGGGCTGGCGCCGTTCCTGGTGGATTGGGACGCCCCCGCCGCCACGGAACAGACCTTCAGCCTGGACGATTACCTGGCCCGGCTGGGCCGCGCCCTGGACCACGTCACCGCCGTCTGTGACCGTCCGGCGGCGGTGGTGGGCTATTGCATGGGCGGCGACCTGGCCCTGGCCCTGGCCCATATCCGCCCCCAGGGGGTCGCGGCGCTGGCGTTGATGGCGACGCCGTGGGACTTCCACGCCTGCCACGCCGTCCAGGCCACCCAGATCAAGGCCCTGGCCGAACCGTTGCGGGCGCTGATCGACGCCGCCGGATGCCTGCCGGTGGACATGCTGAACGCCCTGTTCGCCAGCCTGGACCCCTCGCTGGCGGCGCGCAAGTTCGCCGCCTTCACCCGGCTGGGCCGCCGCAGCGCCCGCGCCCGCGACTTCGTGGCGCTGGAGGATTGGGTCAACGACGGCGTCGCCCTGGCGGCGCCGGTGGCCCACGAATGCCTGTTCGGCTGGTACGGCGACAACAGCCCGGCCAAAGGTCAGTGGCGGATCGGCGGGTTGCCGGTGCGGCCGGAAACCGTGACAGTGCCGACATTGGTGATCATCCCCGACCGCGACCGCATCGTGCCGCCGCAATCCTCGGAACCGCTGGCGCGGGACATTCCGGGGGCGCAGCGCATGAACATCGACGGCGGGCATGTGGGAATGCTGCTGGCGGGGAGGGCGCGGTCGGAACTGTACGCCCCCCTCGCCCGGTGGTTGGTGCGGGCCGCACTGCAATAGGCACTTTTGTGCATCGCAGTGGACAGCACCTGGGTAATTTGTGGTAACTTCCATTTGGAAGCGCCGCAACGATCGGAAAGCGTTCAAGCAAGGAGAATAATTTTATGACCGATATCGTCATCGCCGCCGCCACCCGCACCGCCGTCGGTTCGTTCAGCGGTTCGCTGGCCGGTTATCAGGCGGCGCAGTTGGGTGAAGTGGTCATCCGCGAGCTTCTGGCCCGTTCCGGCGTCGAGGCCGGTCAGGTGGACGACGTGCTGCTGGGTCAGGTGCTGACCGCGGGCGTCGGCCAGAACCCGGCCCGTCAGGCCGCGCTGTTCGCCGGTCTGCCGGTGGAAAGCACCGCCATGACCATCAACCAGGTCTGCGGCTCGGGCCTGCGCGCCGTGGCGCTGGGCATGCAGTCGATCCTGGCGGGCGATGCCAGCATCGTCGTGGCGGGCGGCCAGGAAAGCATGTCCAACTCGCAGCATGCGGGCTATCTGCGCGGCGGCGTCAAGATGGGGCCGATGAGCTTTGTCGACACCATGGTCAATGACGGCCTGACCGACGTGTTCAACAAGTACCACATGGGCATCACCGCCGAGAACGTGGCCCAGCAGTTCCAGATCAGCCGCGACGAGCAGGACGCCTTTGCCGTGGCGTCGCAGAACAAGGCCGAGGCCGCCATCAAGGCCGGGCGCTTCAAGGACGAGATCGTTCCGGTCAAGATCGTGGTGAAGAAGGAAGAGAAGCTGTTCGACACCGACGAATACGTCCGTGCCGGCGCCTCGCTGGAAGCCATGGCCAAGCTGAAGCCCGCCTTCGTCAAGGACGGCACCGTCACCGCCGGTAACGCGTCGGGCATCAATGACGGCGCCGCCGGCGTGCTGCTGATGACCGCCGCCGAAGCGGCCAAGCGCGGCATCAAGCCGCTGGCCCGCATCGCCAGCTGGGCCACCGCCGGTCTGGACCCCAAGGTCATGGGCTGCGGCCCGATCCCGGCGTCCACCAAGGCGCTGGCCAAGGCGGGCTGGAACCACCAGGACCTGGACCTGATCGAAGCCAACGAAGCCTTCGCCGCCCAGGCCATCGCCGTCAACAAGGGCATGGGCTGGGACACCGGCAAGGTCAACGTCAACGGCGGCGCCATCGCCATCGGCCACCCCATCGGCGCCTCGGGCTGCCGCGTGCTGGTGTCGCTGCTGCATGAAATGGCCAAGCGCGACGCCAAGAAGGGCATCGCCACCCTGTGCATCGGCGGCGGCATGGGCATCGCCCTCTGCGTCGAGCGGTAAGTCAGAGAACCACAAGCCCCGGCGAGAGCATCTCGCCGGGGCTTGGTAGGCCCAAGGGGCCTCGCGGCTTATGCCGCGGGAGGCAAGGGTTTCGGAGAAACCCGCCCGCCGCCTGAGGGTCTAACATTACGGGGAGCCCGGCCCGCCCGCGGGCTCCCCGATCCCACAAGACCGGGTGGAAACGACAATGGCCGGAAAAACCGGCTACCAGGAAAACAGGAGATCATCATGGGGCGTGTTGCAATTGTCACCGGTGGCACCCGCGGTATCGGCCGGGCCATTTCCGAGGCGCTGAAGGCCGCTGGCTACCGCGTCGCCGCCAATTACTGCGGTAACGTCGAGGCCGCCCAGCGCTTCACCGAGGAAACCGGCATTCCCGCCTATCGCTGGGACGTGTCCAACTACGCCGAGTGCGAAGCCGCCATCGCCAAGATCACCGCCGAGATCGGCCCGGTCGAGATCGTGATCAACAACGCGGGCATCACCCGCGACGCCGTGCTGCACCGCATGAGCTATCAGATGTGGGAAGAGGTCATCCACACCAACCTGACCAGCTGCTTCAACATGGCGCGTCTGGTCATCGATTCCATGCGTGAGCGCGGCTTCGGCCGTATCGTCAACATCGGCTCGATCAACGGTCAGGCCGGTCAGTACGGTCAGGTCAACTACGCCGCCGCCAAGTCGGGCATCCATGGCTTCACCAAGGCCCTGGCCCAGGAAGGCGCCGCCAAGGGCATCACCGTCAACGCCATCGCCCCGGGCTATGTGGACACCGACATGGTCCGCGCCGTGCCGCCCGCCGTGCTGGAAAAGATCATCGCCAAGATCCCGGTGGGCCGCCTGGGCCGCGCCGAGGACATCGCCCGCACCGTCATGTTCCTGGTGGCCGACAACGCCGATTTCATCACCGGCTCGACCATCTCGTGCAACGGCGGCCAGCACATGTACTAAGCGTGCCCGTCCCCCCTCCCCCGGCTTGCCGGGGGAGGGCCGGGGTGGGGGCATCGGTGACATCCGTTGGGATGGAAACGCCCCCCTTCCCGACCCCCCCCCCGCCGGTGGCGAGGGGAGGAGCGCTTGCCTTCCCCGGAATTCTGCGAGCGATATCTTTCACTTCCCCGGCTTGATCACCGCCTCGAAGGTATCGCGGATGGCTTCGAAGGCCGGGGGCGGCAGGCCGCCCAATTGGGCCAGACGGTCGGCGAAGCGCCGGACCATCCAGCCGGTGGCGCCGCCGATGCCGAAGGTGGCGCGGTAATCGTCCTCGCCCAGTTCCACATAGGCGACGAACAGGAAGCTGACGAACAGCCGCAAATCGCCGCCCAGCACCGGCATCAACTGTTCCAGCGCCTCGGGCGCCGTACCCGCCACCTGGGCGATGGCGCGGCGCAGCTTGCCCGCGTCGCGGCCGGGGAACAGCCGCATCAAATCCATCTGGCTGCACACCTTGTACAGCAGGTCGGAATCCAGGGTGTCGCCGCTGGGCTTGATCAGGCGCTTGGCGTTGTCCAGCAACAATGGCGGCTTGCCTTCGGCCATGCCCACCCGCTCCTCGCGGCTGGCCAGCGCCCGCAATTCGCTGGGTTCGCGGATGTCCAACAGGCGCGGCCCCAATTGCGTCACCATTTCCGGGGCCAGCGGCGCGTAATGGGGAATCAGTGCGGCCTGCCAGTCAAAACGCAGATGCTCGCGGATCACCGAAAACAGGCGATCGCCCGCCCCCACCACCTTGCGAAAGGTCGGCGGCGGCGCCGCCGCCACGCCCAGCGCCATGCCGACCCGCTGCATCAGGCCGGGGCGCACTTTCGGCGGCCCCGCCACCCGTTTGGTGGCGCCCAGCTTGCGGCGGAAATAGCGGCGGGCCGATGCCTGCACCACCAGCGTCACCGCTTCGCCCAGGGTGCGGCCGCACATCAGGGCGCCGTCATCGGCCGTCACCGGCTGACGCCCGGCATCGACCACATGGGCCGCGAACAGGTCCGGCTTGGCGCGGAACAGGCGGAAACAGGCATCCAGCAGGGTGGGATCGTTCATCACCGCCTCATAGGCGGCGCCGCGATCAAGTTTGGACAGCGCCGGAATTTCGCGCTGGAAGACGGTGATCAGGTCGCTTTTCAACGCCTCGACGATCTGTTCCGTCGGTTTGGGCGGTGATTGAGCGGACGAAGTCTGTTGTGCCACGGCGTCTTCCCCAAGACGTGACCTTGCCCTCTCCCCCACGCACAGAATTACCATCATTCCAATGCGCAGGCATCCGTCGCTTTGTGATTTTTTGCGACTTTTGGCGGAGGAATGCGGCACAAAAAAGGTTCATCGCTAGACCGTGATGCAGAAAATCTGCATCACGTATTGCCCCTCGCCGGGCGCGGGCATCCGCCCGCTTGGCCGCGCCCGCAATGGGCGCAGAAGCAGCGCGCCTCAGATTAAAGGCGCGCTGCTCTAAACTGTGGGGCTGCTGGCCCCACAACTCCGCGATGGAACACAAAAAAGCCGGGAGGCCCTGGCGGACCTCCCGGCTTTTTCTTGGCCGACGCGACCGGGTTCAGGCGGCGCCGTGGCAGTGCTTGTACTTCTTGCCCGAGCCACAGGGGCACGGCGCGTTGCGCGGGGTGTCGGCCCAACTGGCCTCGCCCTCGGCAAAGGCCGGGTCGCGGGGGCTTTCGTGCATTTCCGACGGGCCGCGCGGCGCCAGGGCCTGTTCCGCCTCGCTGGGGCCGACGCGCAATTCCACATGGGCCAGCACGCTGGTGACGCGCTCGCGCAGGTCGTGCAGCATCTGCTCGAACAGATTGAACGCCTCGCGCTTGTATTCGTTCAGCGGGTCGCGCTGGGCATAGGCGCGCAGGCCGATGCCCTGACGCAGATGGTCGAGCTGGAGCAGGTGCTCCTTCCACGCCTGATCGAGAATCTGCAACAGCAGGCTCTTTTCCACCATGCGCATGACGTCGGGGCCGTATTCGGCGGCCTTGGACGCCATCTTGCGGTCGGCGGCATCGGTGACGCGGTGCTTGATCTCCTGGTCGGCGATGCCTTCTTCCTTGCCCCATTCGACCACGGGCAGGTCCAGGTTGAAGACGCGCAGCACTTCCTCGTGCAGACCCGGCAGATCCCACTGGTCGGCATAGGCGCGTTCGGGAACGCAGCGGGCGACCATTTCGTCGATGACTTCGTGGCGCATGCCGACGATTTCGTCGGACACGTCGTCCACCTGCATCAGTTCCTTGCGCTGTTCATAAATGACCTTGCGCTGGTCGTTCATGACATCGTCGAACTTCAGCAGGTTCTTGCGGACGTCGAAATTGCGCGCCTCGACCTTCTGCTGGGCCTTTTCCAGTGCCTTGTTGATCCAGGGATGGACGATGGCCTCGCCGTCCTTGAGGCCCAGCTTCTGCAACATGCCGTCCATGCGCTGCGACCCGAAGATGCGCATCAGATCGTCTTCCAGCGACAGGAAGAACTTCGAGGCGCCGGGGTCGCCCTGACGGCCGGAACGGCCGCGCAACTGGTTGTCGATACGGCGGCTTTCGTGGCGTTCGGTGCCGACCACGTACAGGCCGCCCGCCGCCAGCACCTTCTGCTTGTTGACCTCGACCTCGGCGCGGATGGCGCCGACCTTGGCCGGATCGGGGTCCGGCCCCAATTCGGTGCGGACGCGCATGTCCACGTTGCCGCCCAACTGGATGTCGGTGCCGCGACCGGCCATGTTGGTGGCGATGGTGACGGCGCCGGGCACGCCCGCCTGGGCGACGATGGACGCTTCCTGTTCGTGGTAGCGGGCGTTCAACACCTGATGGGGGATCTTCTTCTTCTTCAGAAGATCGGCCAGCAATTCCGACTTTTCGATGGAGGTGGTGCCCACCAGCACCGGCTGTTCGCGGGTGCGGCATTCCTCGATCAGGGTGACGATGGCGTCGTACTTCTCGCGCGCGGTGCGATAGACCTCGTCGTCCTGGTCCTTGCGCGACACCGGCAGGTTGGTCGGCATCTCGACCACTTCCAGGCCGTAGATTTCCTGGAACTCGCCCGCCTCGGTCATGGCGGTGCCGGTCATGCCCGACAGCTTGGGATAGAGGCGGAACAGGTTCTGGAAGGTGATCGAGGCCAGGGTCTGGTTCTCGTTCTCGATCGTCACCCGTTCCTTGGCCTCCAGCGCCTGATGCAGACCCTCGCCGAAGCGGCGGCCTTCCATCATGCGGCCGGTGAACTCGTCGATGATCACGACCTTGTCGTTCTTGACGATGTAGTCCACGTCACGGGTGAACAGCTTGTGGGCCCGCAGCGCCTGGTTGGCGTGGTGTACCAGGCTGACATTGGCGTAATCGTACAGATTGGCGCCCGGCTTCATCAGCCCGGCCCCGATCAGCAATTGCTCCATGTGCTCGGTGCCGGCCTCGGTGAAGGTGACGGCGCGCACCTTCTCGTCCTTCTCGAAATCCTCGTCGGTCAGGGACGGGATCAGGGCATCGACCAGACGGTACAGCTCGGAATTGTCCTCGGTCGGACCCGAGATGATCAGCGGCGTGCGCGCCTCGTCCACCAGGATCGAGTCCACTTCGTCGACGATGGCGAAGTTGAACGGCCGGTGGACCATCTCTTCCAGCCGGAACTTCATGTTGTCGCGCAGGTAGTCGAAGCCCAACTCGTTGTTGGTGGCATAGGTGATATCGCAGGCATAGGCGGCGCGGCGCTGGTCGTCATCCATGCCGTGGACGATGACGCCGGTGGTCAGGCCCAGGAAGCGATAGACCCGGCCCATCCATTCGCTGTCGCGCTTGGCCAGATAGTCGTTGACGGTGACCACATGCACGCCCATGCCCGGCAGCGCGTTGAGATAGCCCGCCAGGGTCGACACCAGGGTCTTGCCTTCGCCGGTCTTCATTTCGGCGATCTTGCCGGAATTCAGCACCATGCCGCCCATCAACTGGGTGTCGAAATGACGCTGGCCCAGGGTGCGGCGGGCCGCCTCGCGCACGGTGGCGAAGGCTTCGTCCAGCAAATCGTCCAAATCGGCGCCATCGGCCAGACGGGCACGGAATTCATCCGTCTTGGCCCGCAACTGATCGTCGGAAAGCGCCTGAAACTGCGGTTCCAGGGCGTTGATGGCCGCGACGTGCGACTTCAGACCTTTGATGGTACGGTCGTTCGCGGTTCCGAAGAGCCGCCGGGCAATGGCGCCGAACATGCGTTGAGACCTCGGGAATTCTATGGTTGGCCGCCGGGCGCGGGGCCTTTTTCGACCGGCAACAGATAGAGCCCGTGGGGGGTTCTGTCAATGTCAGGGCGGCCCCTGACCCGTCAGGGCAGCCGTGAATCCGCGTCGGCGGGCAGGGTGAAGCACAAGGCGGCGCCGCCGTCGCGGCCATCCTCGACCCAGATACGGCCGCCATGGGCCTCGATCAGCTTGCGCGCCAGGGCCAGTCCGGTGCCGTTGCCGGGGATGTGGTCGCGGGTGTGCAGACGGGAAAACAGCGAGAACACGCTGTCACGGAATTGCGGGTCGATGCCCATGCCGTTGTCCACCACCCGCACCACCCACCAGCCGGGCTCGCCCGGCCGGGCCTCGATTGCGATGTCCGGCGGGGTGGCCGGGCGGCGGAACTTCAGGGCGTTGTCCAACAGCGCGTGCAGCACCACCGCCAGCTTGCCGGGATCGGCATGGACCCAGGGCAGATCGCGGCTTTCCACCTGCGCGCCGCAGGCTTCGACCGCGCCGCGCAATCCCTCGACCGCATCGGCCACGGCGCGGCCCAGCGACACCCGCATGGGCACGAAGGCGGCGCTGAGGGCGAAGCGTTCGGCGTCGCCGATCAGCACCTTCAGCCGGGCGATGCCCTCGACCGCGAAGCCGATGAACTGGTGCGCCTCGGCATCCAATTGGCCGTCATAGCGCCGGGCCAGCAACTGCACGAAGCTGCTGACCTGACGCAGCGGTTCCTGAAGGTCGTGCGACAGGGCATGGGCCAGTTCGCGCATGCGTTCGTTGGTGGCCGCCACTTCCTCGAGGCTGCGCATCAATTCGTGCTCGGCCCGCAAGCGGGCGGTGACATCGACGATCTGCACCAGCCGCAGCTTCCGACCGCCCACCACCACCCCCTGGCCATGCGTGGCCACGTCCAGCGGCCGACCGTCCTTGCAGCGCATGCGCCACACCCCACCGCCCGGCGTGCCGTCCAGCAGGCGTTCGCGGCCGCGTTCGAACAGCACCCGGGTTTCCTGGGGCATCAGGTCGGTGAACACCAGGCCGCGCGCCTCGGCCGGGTCATAGCCGAACAGCCGCCCGGCGGCGTCGTTGATCTCGACCAGCCGCAGGCTTTCCGGGTCGTACAGCGCCAGCGCCTCGGGGCTGTCGGCGAACAGCATGCGGTAACGGTGCTCGGACGCCTCGATGGCGCGCAGCAACCGCACCCCGAGGCCATAGATCAACAGCGCGCTGGCGGCGACGAAGAACCAGCCTTTCCAGGTCTGGACGGTGGTCAGCAGCACGGGATCCGACACCAGCGCCGCCACCGCCATGTCCGACAGCGCGATCCACACCGCGCCGAACAAGCCGTAGACCAGGGCCAGGGCCAGGGCGAAAGACGCACTTCTGGTGGTTAATATCGCCCCCATGTACTCTCCGCACGGGAATAACGTATCATTGTAGCACCTAACACCGGGAAGGGGCAGAGGGCAGGCGAAGCATCACCATCGACCAAGCCACCAGCCCGCTCTTGTGCCAACCCGCCGGTTATGCTTCAACGCCTGTGTCGAGGTGGAGGAGCCCAGACCCCGGCGTCCGTCCTCAATTCAGCAAGGAACATCCGACCCATGAAGATCTTCTCCGTCCGCAGCGCCATCCTGGCCGCCGTCCTGGCCGCCGCCACCCTGCCGGCGCAGGCCGCCGACAAGGACCCGGTGGTCGCCGTGGTCAACGGCACCGAGCTGCGCGCCTCGGCCCTGATGTCCTATCGCCGCACCCTGCCGCCGCAGATGGCCGCCCAGGTCCCCTACGAGGCCCTGCTGGACAGCATGATCAACAACGCCCTGATCTTCGAACAGGGCAAGAAGGACGGCACCGACAAGGACCCCGAGGTCAAGCAGGCCCTGAAGGACATCGAGCAGCAGCTGGTGGTCAAGGCGTGGATGGGCAAGAAGCTGAAGGCCGGCGTCACCGACGCCGCCGTCAAGCAGGCTTACGACGCCTTCCTGGCCGCCTATAAGCCGCAAGAGGAAGTGCACGCCCGCCACATCCTGTCCGACAGCGAGGACAACGCCAAGGCGGTGATCGCCGATCTGAAGAAGGGCGCCGACTTCGCCGAACTGGCCAAGACCAGGTCCAAGGACCCGTCGGCCAAGCAGAACGGCGGCGACCTGGGCTTCTTCAACCAGGAAGAGATGGTGCCCCAGTTCGCCCAGGCCGCCTTTGCCATGCAGGACGGCCAGTTGGCCGACGCCCCGGTCAAGACCCAGTTCGGCTGGCACGTCATCAAGGTCGAAGGCCGCCGCATGAGCACCGCCCCGACCCTGGAGCAGATCCAGCCCATGCTGCGCGAGCAACTGGCCGAGGAAACCGCCGACCGGCTGTTGGCCGACATGCGCGCCAAGGCCAAGATCAAGCGCTTCGACCCCGAGGGCAAGCCGCTGCCCGACGCCCAGGCCGCCAAGTAACAAGACCCGGCAAGTAACAAAACTTTGACGCGGACCGGCACGGATGGGCGCGCATATGTCGCCCATCCGTGCTAATCCGTATGCATTCTTTCACCGCTTCTGCCCGAGGCCGCCATCATGACCACGATTTCGCCCCTCGCCCCCGCCGCCTTTCCCGCCATGCCCCGGCTGGCCGGTGTCCGCCTGGCCAGCCATGCCTGCGGCATCCGCTATCAGGGCCGCACCGATCTGCTGCTGGTCGAGGTCGATTCCGGAACCAATGTGGCGGGCGTCTACACCAAGTCGCTGACCTGCTCGGCCCCGGTCGAGTGGTGCAAGGCGGCCAGCGCCAAGGGCAAGGGCCGCGTTCTGGTGGTCAATTCCGGCAACGCCAACGCCTTCACCGGCGCCCTGGGCGTCGCCTCGGTCGAGCGCACCGTCGCCAAGGTCGCCGCCGAATTCGGCTGCAAGAAAAGCGAGGTCTATGTCGCCTCGACCGGCACCATCGGCGTGCCGCTGCCCGACGACAAGATCACCGCCGCCCTGGCCGACGCCCGCGCCAAGCTGGCCGACGATGCCTGGGCCGACGCCGCCGCCGCCATCATGACCACCGACACCTTCCCCAAGGGCAGCACCCGCACGGCGGACATCGACGGCGTCACCGTCACCATCAACGGCATCGCCAAGGGCGCGGGCATGATCGCCCCCGACATGGCGACCATGCTGTCCTTCGTCTTCACCGATGCCGATCTGCCGCACGACGTGTTGCAGGATCTGCTGAAGAAGGGCACCGACCGCTCGTTCAACGCCATCACCGTGGACAGCGACACCTCGACCTCGGACACGCTGCTGCTGTTCGCCACCGGCAAGGCGGGCAATGCCAAGATCAGCGACGCCAAGGACAAGCGTCTGGCCGATTTCAAGAAGAAGCTGTTCGAGGTGCTGCTGGACCTGTCCCATCAGGTGGTCAAGGACGGCGAAGGCGCCACCAAGTTCGTGGAAATCACCGTGACCGGCGCCGCCGGGTCCAAGGCCGCCAAGACCATCGCCCTGGCCATCGCCAATTCGCCGCTGGTCAAGACCGCCATCGCGGGCGAGGACGCCAATTGGGGCCGCGTGGTCATGGCCGTGGGCAAGGCCGGGGAAAAGGCCGACCGCGACAAGCTGAGCATCAAGATCGGCGGGGTCGAGGTCGCCCGCGACGGCCAGGTGGTCGAGGGCTATGACGAAACCCCGGTCGCCGCCCACATGAAGGGGCAGAACATCGTCATCGAGACCGATGTGGGCATCGGCAAGGGCAAGGCCACGGTGTGGACCTGCGACCTGACCCACGCCTATATCGACATCAACGGGTCCTATCGCACGTAAGCTCCGCCCGCGTATCAATTCATGGCCGGGTCACGCCCGGCCATGATGCTTTTTGCAGCAGGGAAACGTCTTGTCCGAAGAAGAAATGGGCTGTTGGTCGGTGGGTTCGGTGTGGCGCGGGCAACCGTTGCTGAGCGCCCGCCTGAAGATGCGGCCGCTGACCCTGGCCGACGCGCCGCGCCTGACCGAATTGCTGGATGATTGGGAGGTGGTGAAATACACCGCCGCCATTCCCCACCCCTATACCCTGGCCGACGGCGAAAGCTTCGTCGCCACCATGGACAGCCGCCGCCGCACCGGCAAGGGCGTCGCCCTGGCGCTGGAACGCAGCCTGGACGGCGCCCTGGTCGGCGTCATCGGCTTCGGCCTGGAGGCCGACGGCACCCCCGAGCTGGGCTGGTGGGTCGGCCGCCCGTTCTGGGGCGAGGGCTACGCCACCGAGGCGGCCCGCCGTCTGGTCCGCCACCTGTTCGACGATCTGAACTATCCCTGCGCCTGGGCCGCCGCCCATCCCGACAATGCCGCGTCCCGCGCGGTGATGGCCAAGCTGGGCATGGGACTGGCCAAGCATGAACGGGTCGGCCAACCGGCGCGCGGCGAATCGGTGGTGATGCCGGTCTACACCCTGGAGGCCGAGGACTGGCGCACCAATCATGACGCCCGCCCCACCCTGCTGGTGGCCGCCGCCGCGCTGATCGATGCCGACGGCCGCGTGCTGATGGCCACCCGGCCGCCGGGCAAGATGATGTCCGGCCTGTGGGAATTCCCCGGCGGCAAGGTGCATGCGGGCGAAACCCCCGAGGCCGCCCTGGTGCGCGAACTGGAGGAGGAGTTGGGCATCGACGTGCGGCAAAGCTGTCTGGCGCCGCTGGCCTTCGCCTCGCACGATTACGACACCTTCCACCTGCTGATGCCGCTGTACGCCGTGCGGCAATGGCGCGGCGAGATCACCGCGCGCGAAGGGCAGGGCTTGAAATGGGTGCGCGCCAGCCGCATGTCCGACCTGCCCATGCCGCCCGCCGACATCCCCCTGGTGGCCCTGCTGCGGGATTGGCTATAATCGGGCACCCTGACGAGGTCCGATCATGCTGAATCGCAAGGAAGGCGAGGCGCTGCGCTTTCTCGCCGTGCATCTGGTCTATGGACTGGCGGCCGCCTTCACCTTCGGCGGCGCCGTGCTGATGACCAATCTGGGCAATCTGCGCACCCTGATGCTGGAATCCGCCCATCCGATCACCGTGATGGTGCTGTTCTTCTTCGGCCTGTGCGTCACCTTCGGCAGCGTCGGCATGGGCGTCGGCGTCATGAGCCTGGCCCGCGACGACGAATCCGACCCCTATTGAACGGCCGACCCGGAATCGGATTCCCCCCGCCCGGCAGAATTTTCCCGCCCGAAAAGACCATCCGGCCCGTACCGCCGCCGCCCATAATAACCAACACATTGATTTAAAACGTTTTCCCGCCGTGCCACCGTCTGGCACACCCCGTGCAAAGCCTTTGTTGCCTGAGGCTCCATCACGGGGAAGCGGAAATGACGGTCACTACCATCAACAAGCGGATGCTCGAACAGGGCGCGGCCACCATCCCGGCCAGCACCGCCGGCAAGAGCAGCGAAGACGCCGCCGCCGAATTCACCAGCGCGCTGCAACAGGCCGCTTCGTCGCTATTCAGCGGCGCCAGCAGCGCCCGCACCCCCACCGCCGTGGACAGCCTGGGCAGCCATTTCGACCGTCAGGCCGATCTGGCCGCCCAGCCCAAGGCCGCCCCCGCCGTCGAGCGCACCGACAAGACCCGCGCCGCCAAGCAGGACGCCAAGGCGGAAAAGACCGCCGAGCGCGCCGAACGCAAGGCCGTGCGCGAGGAAAAGGACGCCGACCGGGTCCAGGCCAAGAACGACACCAAGGGCGACACCGTCGAGCAGGTGGAAACCGAAACCGTCACCAGCGGCGCCGAAACCACCGTGGTCGAGGCCGCCGACGACACCCGCCAGACCGTCGCCCCCGAGCAGCAGCAGATCCAGCCCGAGGCGGTGGCCGCCCTGGTCGAAGCCCCGGTGCAGCAGGCGCAGCAGCAGGTCGAGACGGCCGAGGAAACCACCACCGTTCTGACCAAGGCCGCCACCGAAACCGTCGATACCCCGGTGCGGCAGCAGGCTGCCGAACAGGACGAAACCGCCGACACCCCGGTCGTCACCGCCCAGGACACCCAGGCTGAAACCGACGCCCAGGCCCCGGTGCTGGCCGCCGCCGAGCAGGCCGATTCCGCCGCCCAGACCGTGAAGCGCGCGGGCAAGAACAAGGGGGGCGACGATGCCGCCCAGATCCAGGCCGACGATCTGGCCCAGCGCCTGAACGACACCGCCGCCCAGGTCAAGGTGCAGGTGGAAACCAGCGGCCCGGCCAAGCCGACCGCCGCCCAGACCGCCGCCGACGACGTGGTCGTCACCCCCACCGTCACCACCGCCGCCACCGTGCTGACCGCCGAAACCGCCACCCAGGACCAGGGCGCCGATGGCGGCGCCGACCTGCTGGCGGCGCAGCAGCCGGGCGGCCCGCTTCAGGCGCCGCAGCAGCAGAACGCCGCCGCCCAGGTCAAGCCGTTCGACGCCATCCTGGCCGCCCAGGCCGAGGCCGCCAACGGCCCCGACGCCGCCGCGCCCCAGGCCCCCACCAGCC
>JAEXAH010000093.1 GCA_023458315.1 Pseudomonadota bacterium | reverse complement strand
GGGCCGCGCTTTACGCGGCGCGGCACCCGGCGACGATGGCGCCACCCGCGTTCCCGCGCAGTCGGAATTGCAGCGGTCACGGCAATTGATGGAAGAAATCCGCCGCCGCGCCGGAGAGACAACCCGGCCCGAGGCCGAACGCGATTACCTGCGCCGCCTGTTGCGGCAGTTCTGAGAAACCGGGGAACGAGCGAAACGGGCGCGGGATTGCGCGGCACGGGCGCGCGGGCGGCGTGCCCCTCTCGTAAGCTGGCGGTCATCCTGTTCCGCCGGAGATGCCGTGATGAAACCGATCCTTGCCGCCCTGCTGTTGGGCTGTGTCCTGGCCCAGCCCGCCGCCGCCGCCGATTTCCGCCTGACCAGTCCCGACATCACCGAGGGCAAACCCATGGCCGAACGCCATGTGTTCAACGGCTTCGGCTGTTCCGGCGGCAATGTCTCGCCCGCCTTGGCCTGGCGCGACGCCCCGGCCGGAACCAAAAGCTTCGCCCTCAATGTCTACGATCCCGACGCCCCCACCGGCAGCGGCTGGTGGCATTGGGTGGTGTTCAACCTGCCCGCAACGGCCAGCGGCCTGCCCGCCGGTGCCGCCCAGGCCGGGCTGCCGCCGGGGGCGGTGCAAAGCCGCACCGATTTCGGCGCCCCCGGCTATGGCGGTCCCTGTCCGCCGCCCGGCGCGCCGCATCGCTATGTCTTCACCCTGCATGCCCTGAACGTGGACAGCCTGCCGCTGACTCCGGATTCCTCGGCGGCCATGGTCGGCTTCATGGTCAACGCCCATTCCCTGGGCAAGACCAGCCTGACCGTCCCCTATGGCCGGTGAACCCGCCGCCCCCCCGGACATCGTTCCGGGGGGCGTGCGTATTTGAACTTACGATAATTTTAACATGACAGCCATGTGCCTGGGCCTGTTGTCGCGCACAGGGTGGTCGATGCATAAGCTCCCGCGGGAGATACTTGCGGGGGGGAATATGCGGAACTGGTCCATTGGCCGTCGTCTGGCCACTGCTTTCGCGGTGCTGGTGGTGTTGCTGGTCGTTGTGGCCGGGCTGTCCTTGCGGACGTTTCAAGTGCTGGCCGAGGGCTCGGTGACGCTGGGGCGCGAGGCGGCCACCGCCACCGCCACCCTGGTGGTGGATCACGGCATCATGGTGGCGCGCCAGTCGGTGCGTGACCTGATGCGCGAGACGACGGACAAGAACGCCGAGGCCATGCAGGCCGCCCTGGCCGAACTGGACGGGCACCTGACGGCGCTGACCGCATCGGACGCGGCGGAACAGGCGGTGCTGGATGATCTGCGCGGCCGTTTCGTCGAATACCGTGCCGACATCGCCGTCATCCAGGAAATGCTGACCCGCCGCAAGGGCGCCCATCTGGACATCCGCAAGCATGGTGACGTAGCCGCGCCGGGCATCGAGCGCGAGGCCGACCGCACCGGCAACGCCACGCTGGTCAAGGCCCACGCCGCCATGCTGGAGGCGCGACTGTACGTGCGCCGCACCCTGGAGGCCACGGCGGGCGCCGAGGTCGACCGTGCCCGCATGCTGATCGCTCGCGCCGGAACCCTGACCCGCGCCGCCGGTCTGGACGATCTGGCGGCCGCCGTCGCCGCCTATGGCGAAGCCTATGAATCGCTGATCGCCCGCAATGTCGAGATCGGCAAGCAATCCCAGGTGCTGATCGGCCACGGCGAGCGCATGACCGCCCTGTCCGGGCAATTGCGCGCCCGCATCGCCGAACGTCAGAAGCAGGTGGGTCAAGTGGTCGAGGCCCAGGAACACCGGTCGCAGCTTTTGGTGCTGGTGCTGTCGCTGGCGGCGGTCAGCATCGGCTGTGTCCTGGCCTGGGTGTCGGCGCGCTCGATCCGCAACCCCATCCGTGCCCTGACCGTCACCATGGGCCAGTTGGCCGACGGCCGCCTGGATGTCGAGGTGCGCGGCGCCGACCGTGGCGACGAGGTCGGCGCCATGGCCCGCGCCCTGGCGGTGTTCAAGGACAATGCCCAGGCGGTGGCCAATCTGCGCGAACAGCAGGAACAGGCCGCCCGTCAGGCCGAGGCGGAACGCCGCGCCGCCATGCTGCGCATGGCCGATTCCTTCCAGGCCAGCGTCGCCGCCGTGGTCGGCGAGGTGTCGCAGGCCGCCGCCCAGATGCATGACGCCGCTGCCGAGATGCGCGGCCTGGCCGACGGTGCCACCGCCACCGGCGACAGCGTGGCCGCGTCCTCGGCCCAAGCGTCGGGCAGCGTCGCCACCGTGGCCTCGGCCGCCGAGGAACTGACCGCCTCCATCGCCGAGATCGGCCGCGAGGCCGCCCAGGCCAACGCCATCTCGGCCGAGGCGGTGACGGAATCCGCCGATGCCGGACGGCTGATCGGCGGGCTGGCCGAAACGGTGGGCCGCATCGGCGAGGTGGTGGACCTGATTTCCGCCATCGCGTCGCAGACCAACCTTCTGGCCCTGAACGCCACCATCGAGGCGGCACGGGCGGGCGAGGCGGGCAAGGGCTTCGCCGTCGTCGCCAACGAGGTCAAGGGACTGGCCACCCAGACGGCGCGGGCCACCGAGGAAATCGCCGCTCAGATCGGCCAGATCCAGGCCGCCACCGACAAGGCGGTGGCGGCCATGGGCGGCATCGCCGGAACCATCACCCGCGTCAACGAGATCAGCGCCGCCATTGCCGCCGCCGTCGAGCAGCAGCGTGCCGCCACCGCCGAGATCGCCCGCAACGTGGAAAGCGCCGCCACCACCACCGGCGCGGTCAGCGCCGCCATGGACGGCCTGCGCGACGGCGTGCGCCAGACCGGCGACCGCGCCGACGGCGTGCTGGATTCGGCGGCCCGCCTGAACGATCAGGCGCACGCCCTGGAAACCGAGGTGGAACGCTTTCTGGCACAGGTGCGCGGCGGCTGAGGGGGCATGTTCACAGCGTTATGTGTGGACGGCCCGCAATTAACCTTCATGACAGACACGGATAAACACGGATCACTCCTGTCCGTGTGCGCCGCAGGCGCCCGTGTCCATCCGTGTCAAAATTTGGGTCTTCGGACGCTCGCCGCGCGCCTTACCAGCGCATGACGCCGCCGATGGGTTTTTTCTTGGCCTGTTCAAAGCCGCGCTTCGTCACCAGGACCCATTCGTTGACCTGCATGAAACGCGGCGCCAGGAACTGGTACAGGTCGCGGATGCGGGTGACGTTTTCCTCGGACTTGACCACATAGACGCTTTTCCACACCGTCAGGATGTCTTCCCACGGCAGCAGGCGGCGGAACAATTCGTCGCGCACCTGGCGGATATAGTCGATCTGGTTGTCGATGTTCTTCAGCATGGCCAGGATCTCGCCGGTCTGGGCGTCCACCTGTTCGAAGTAATCGACGAACACCTTCATGGCGCGCTGGTACAGGCGGGCCATCTGGTCCACGGTTTCGACCATGCCGCGATCCGACCCGTACAGGCGGCGCAGGCCCTGGATCTTTTCGTCGTTGCGCTTGATTTCGGCATAGATGTCGCGCTCGGCCTCGATGAAGGCCAGTTCGTGCGCCAGCGTCTCGATGTACTGCACCACCTGTTCGCGGTTGTCGCGGCCCAGGCCCAGCGCCTCGGCCGCTTCCGAGAAGGCGAGGCTGACGTTCTTCTTGACCTGGGGGTCTTCGGCGATCTGCATCAACTCCTCGGCCGAGGTGAAGATGTGTTCGTTGCCGGTCAGCCAGGTGACAAGCTGCATGGTCAGGCGCTGGCGGGCGATGCGGATGTGGCGGTCGGACGGTTCCCACGACGCTTCGCGCGTCACCACTTCCTTGGGCAGCGGGTCGCCGACCCGCAGGCCGCGCACGAATTGCAGCGCCTCGCCCACCTTGTTCAGCATCTGGCCGTCGGGGGTCTGGTCGGTCAGCATGAATTCGCGGCGGATGCCGTCGAAGCCCAGCACCGCCTCGTTGGCGGCCAGTTTGATCACCGCCACCGGCTCGCCGGTTTCGGTCAGCCGGAAATACAGATCCTCGAACGAGCCGAAGAACTTGTGCTCGAATTGCACGACCGCGTCGTCGTTTCCGCTATCCGGCTTCTTTTCGGTGGTCGCCTCGCCAGCCATCCCGCCATCCTCGTCTTTGCCCCGGGCGCCCGTCCCCAAACGCGGCGCCCCACCCCCAAGGTCTGACAGTATGCAGACGACGGCCGAAGCCGACAAGAGCCTGACGCGGGAGCGTCAGGCGTCGGATTCCAGATACAGGTGCCCTTCGCGGCCGTGGATGTAGCCGTTGGCGAATTCGGCGCGCGGGCACAGCCGTTCCAGTTCGGCGGCGGCTTCGGCCGGGGCCACGGTTCCGGCGATGGCGCGGCGGAACAGGGCGGCGATGGCGACCATGTCCACCGCCTGCGGCCACAGCCGGAAGCGGTTGACGCCGACGGCGCGCAGGGCGGCCAGTTCGCCCATCAGGCTCAGGTAATGATAGGACATGGTCTGGGTGCCGTTGACCGCCAGGAACGGCGCGTCGTCCAGGGTGTCCACATCCATGCCGTCCGGGTCCTCGGCGCAGACGTACTGACAGCCGTCCTTGGCCAGATTGCGCGAGCGGGCGTGGTAGCAGCGGGCGGAAATGGCCAGGGGCAGGCGGCCGAACGCCTGGACCTCAAGCTCGGCCGTGGCGGTTTTCGCCAGGGTGGCGATCACCCCTTCCGGCAGTTCGGCGGGGAGGCAGACCCGGCTGGCGCCGATGCTTTCCAGATAGGCCAGGGTGCCTTCGTTGTAGACGTTGACCAGCGGCCCCACGGCGAATTTCTTCGGCGCCAGCATGGAGGCGACCGAGATGTCGTTGGCTTCCACCAGGAAATCCTCGGTCCCGGCCAGCTCGCGCGCTTCCTTCAACTCGCGCTCGGTCATGATCAGCGCCAGCGACGACAGCACCACCTCCTTGCCGGCGGCGGCCAGACGGGCCACCACCTCGGGGATGTGGGGGGCGAAGAACGGGCTGCGCTTCGAGCACACCACCTCGCCCACGCACACGCTGTCCACGTCGGCCTCGTCGGCCATGCGGAAATAGAAGTCGCGCAGATGCTCGGGCTTCCAGTTGAACAGCACGGGGCCAAGGGTCAGCTTGGGCAGGGAAACGGAGATGTCGGTCAACGCCAGGCCCTCTCATAAGCGCCGGTGGTCTGCCGGCCGCCCTCGGTGATGCGGTCAAGGTCCATGTCGGGCAGCGGCCGCCCGGCCAGCACGGCGTCCACACCGGCGCGGAACGCCTGCACCACCGCCGCCACATAGGCGCGGCCGCGCTGGCGGCCCTCGATTTTGAAGGCGGTGACGCCCGCGTTGATCAACTCGGGCAGCATGGCCAGGGTGTTCAGCGAGGTCGGTTCCTCGAACAGATAGCTGGTCTTGCCGTTGGCGGTGAAGCGGCCCTTGCACAAGGTGGGATAGCCCGCCGGTTCGCCGTGGCCGAACTGGTTGATGGTGAAGCCCGCCAATTGCGACTTGGTGCCCGAGGCGTTGTCCACGTACCGGACATGGGCGGCCGGGCTGCACACGCCGTTCATGTTGGGCGACTGGCCGGTGGCATAGGACGACAGGGCACAGCGGCCCTCGGCCATGACGCACAGGCCGCCGAACACGAACACCTCGGTTTCGATGGGGCGGATCTGGGCATTGACGGCGGCGATTTCCTGCACGGTCAGCACGCGCGGCAGCACCACCCGCTGCACCCCGAAACGCTGGGCGTAGAAGCGGATGGCCTCGACGTTCGAGGCGGCGGCCTGGACCGACAGATGCAGGCGCAGGTTGGGATGCTTGGCCGCCGCATAGGCGATCAGCCCCACATCGGCCAGGATCACCGCGTCGGCGCCCAGGCGGGCGGCGTCGTCCACGGCGGCGTGCCAGATTTCCGGCTGCCCGGCGCGGGGAAAGGTGTTGATGGCCACCAGCACCTTGGCGCCGTGGTCATGGGCGAAGGCGATGCCGTCCTCCAGTTCCTTGCGGCTGAAGTTCAGGCCGGGGAAGTTGCGGGCGTTGGTTTCGTCGCGGAAACCCACATAGACGCAATCGGCACCGGCTTCCACCGCGCTTTTCAGCGCGGCCGGGGTGCCCGCCGGGCACACCAGTTCGGGACGAATCAATTCCATCAGGCGTGTCCTCGGCGGTTGGCCTTGCGCAATGCCTTGATCTCGGCTTCCAGTTCGGCCAGACGGGCGTCGCGGGCGGCGGCCCCGGCCATGGCCGGGGCGATCAGCGCCTGACGCAGGGTTTCCACGTTCTGGCGCAGATGGCCCACCGCCTCCAGGGTGGCGTCGGCCACCCGGCGGGCGGGATTGGCCAACGGCCCCAGCATGCTGGTCAGGTCGGCCATCAGATCGATGCCCGCGCCGTCGATGGCGTTGCGCAGCGCCACCACCACCTCGGTATCGCCCTCGATCACCAATTGGCGCGAGAAGAACAGCGCGTCGCCGTCCACCTTGCCTTCGGCCAGGGCGATCAGGGTTTCCAGCGGGCCGCGGATGGTGGCGTGGCTTTCGTCCGGGTCCACGGCGCGGCGCACGGTCAGGCGCGGCTCGGCGGCGTTGGGCTCCAGCAGCAGCACGAAGGGCAGGTCCACCGGATCGATGCAGACGATCTTGTCCTGGAACGGCTCCATGCGTTCCAGAATGTCGGGGTGGCGGCGGCGCACCACGCGCAGCATGGCGTCGAACACCGGCTGCAACACCGCCGGGCGCAACGGCTTCAGCGCCAGCCCCAACAGGAGGACCGGAGAAAATGGCGGCGTCATGGGCTTGGCGCCCGGCCGGAACTGCCCTTCCATCATGGTTCGCGGGTCCCCCGAAAGATGGCTTCATTCTCGGGACGGTCATAGCCCCCCTCATTGATTGCCGTCAAGCGAGCCCGGCGCATGCCCCCCTTGGTTCCGTGCGTGTTTGGAGATAGAACAGAAGACGGGAGAGCGCGCCAGGGGCGGCGCGCCGGATTTCGCGGCGGGGTTCGGGACAGCCATGATCGTCGACATCGACCTTTCGCCGGTCACGGTGCTGATCATCGACGACAGCCGCTATGCCCGCTCGTTCATCAAATCGGCGCTGCTGTCGTTCGGCGTGCGCAACGTGGTCGAGGCCGGGGACGGCCCCGACGGCATCGCCGCGCTGTGCGAGCGCAAGGTCGATCTGGTGCTGGTGGACCACGACATGGCGCCCATGGACGGCGTCGCCTTTACCCGGCTGGTCCGCGCGGGCGAGGACGTGCCGTGCCGCGACGTGCCGATCATCATGGTGTCCGGCATGGCCGAGATGGAAAAGGTGGTCGAGGCGCGCAACGCCGGGGTCAACGAATTCCTGGTCAAGCCGGTTTCCGCCGATTCCCTGTTCCGCCGCATGCGCAACGCCCTGGTCAACCCGCGCCCGTTCGTGGTCAGCGACACCTATGTCGGCCCCTGCCGCCGCACGGTGGAACGCACCGGCCCCGATGGCGGCGACCGCCGCACCGCGCCGCCGCTGCCGCGTCCGCGCCCGCTGGTGGACGTGCCGCCGGGCATCGCCCAGCCCACCATCCGCCGCGCCGTGGAACAGGGTGCCCAGGCGGCCAAGGACGGCGCCGACAAGACCTCGCGCAAGCGGTTCAAGGCCGGAACCATGATCTTCCGCGAGGGCGACGCGGGCGACGAAGCCTATGTGGTGGAAACCGGCCGCGTGCTGATCCTCAAGGAAGTGGCCGGCAAGCCCATGGTGCTGGGCGAGATCGCCCAGCACGGCATCTTCGGCGAAATGGCGCTGATCGACGACCACCCGCGCATGGCCTCGGCCCAGGCGGCCGAGGACACGGTGTGCATGGTCATTCCCAAGGCGGCGCTGAAGGCGCAGATCAACCGCACCCCCGATCTGGTGATCCTGGTGGTGGAAACCCTGCTGCACGACATCCGCAAGATGGGCCGCGAACTGGTCGAGGCCCGCTCGAAGGTCAAGGCCAAGCGCGACCGCGCGGCCGAGGCCATGGCGCAGGAATAGGGGGCGCCTTTTCTCAGGCGACGGGGCGGAAGGCCAGGAAGGTCATGTCGTCGCGGCGGCGTTCGGTGCCGCGCCATTCGGCCAGGCGCTGGAACAGCACGTCCATCTGGTCGTTCAGCGACCGGTCGGCGACTTCGGCCAGGGTCTGCTGCAACCGCTTGCGCCCGAACAACTGGCGGATGTCGCTGCCCACCTGATCGGTGACGCCGTCGGTGAACAGATAAAAGGCGCTGCCCTTGGCGAACGGCATTTCCGACGCGGTGAAGCGGTAATCCTCGGGGCTGTCCAGATAGCCCAGGCTCATGCGGTCGCCGCGCAGCAGGCGGAAGCCGTCGCCATCGGCCACCAGCAGCGGCATGTTGGCGCCCGCGAAGGTGATGGTGTCGCGGTCGCGGTCCACCACGCAGATGCCGGCGTCCAGGCCGTCGTTGGACACCGCGCTGTCGCGGTCCTGGCGCAGCGCGCTTTTGACCAGCCGGTTCAGTTGCGTCAGCATCTCGGCCGGGTCGTCATGGCCGTGATGGTGCAGGATGCGGCTGAAGGCCGAGGCGACCACGGCGGTCATGAACGCGCCGGGCACGCCGTGGCCGGTGCAGTCCATGACGGCGATCACCCCCTTGGACCCGAACGATCCCGCCCAGTAATAATCGCCGCCGACGATGTCCAGCGGCTGCCAGCCCACCGCCAGTTCGTCCACCAGCCCCGACAGGGCGCCCTGGTCGGGCAACAGCGCGGTCTGGATGCGACTGGCATAGCGGATGCCGTCGTTGATGAAGCGGTTGGCCTTTTCCAGTTCGGCGTTGGCCACGTTCAGTTGCGCCAGGGCGCGTTCGACGCCTTCCTTCTCGCGCGCCAGTTCGTTGGTGCGTTCGGCAACGCGGCGTTCCAGGTCGCGGGCCAGGGCGGCCAGTTCGGCCTCGGCCTTGTCGCGGCCGTCCAGGCCGTCCTGCGACTCGGTCAGCATGGAATTCATGGTGTGAACCAGCACGCCCAGTTCGTCGCGGTCGTGCTTGGGCGGCAATTCGATCAGAAAGGCGCCGGGCCGCGCCGGATCGACCTTGGCGATGGCGGCGGTGATGCGCAGCAGCGGCTTGGTGATCATGGCGTAGAACACCGCCACCACCAGCACGCACAACAGCACGGCGCGGGCGGCGCCCGACCACATGGCCTGCAACACCCGGTCTAGCCAGGTGTTCATCAGCCGTCCGCTGTCCAGGTGCAGTTCCAGCACGCCCACCGCCGACACCGAGCCGTCGGGGGCGCGGGTTTCCAGCGGCAGCGAATAATGGGTGATGTCGCCGAACAGCCGCTCGGCCAGGGCGGGGAACGGGGTGGTTTCCAGCGGCCGCTCGGCGCCGCCCAGGCGGCCGCCGTAATTGTCGGTCAGCACCACCCGCGTCACCGACCGGTCCTCGAACAGGCCGTGCGCCACCTCGCCCGCCAGTTCGGCCGACAATTGATAGGCCGCCTCGACCGCCAGGCCGCGCACCAATTGCAGGTTGGCGGCATAGGCGTGGCGGATCTGGTCGTGCATGGCCCGGTAATCGGAAAACAGTTCATAGGCCGACGACGCCAGCCCCAGCGCCAGGGCGATGGCCAGGGTGGCGAACGCCTGTTTGAACGACAGGCCGTCCAGCACGCGCACCTGCGACGTTCCGCTCGGACGCTGTGGGGCAACCGGGGGCCGGGGTTGGTGCACGTGGCTGTCTTCCGTAACAGTGGGGGGCCTGTTGGACGGGCATTGTGTGGAAGTTGTCTCGGGCCGTCCAGTGCTCTCGTACCGCGTTGCCACAAAATGTCACACCGCGCCCGAAGAAGGCGGTGGTGGCCCGCCGGGGGCGGCGACAGTATAAAGCGGGAAGGAACGTCCGGATTGCGATCCGCGACCGAGGTGAGAATGTCCGAAAGCGTGCAGCCGAAGCAACGCCTGAGCCTGCGGGGCGACCGCCGTCCGGCCCCCGCCACGCCCGAGCCGATGCCCGAGCCCTGGCCGGTGATGGTTGTCGACGACGATCCCCAGGTCCACACCATGACGCGGGTGCTGTTGCGCGATTTCGATTTCCAGGGGCGCGGCTTCCAGGTGCTGGGCGCCCATTCGGCGGCCGAGGCCCGCGCCATGCTGGCCCGCCATCCCGACGTGCCGGTGATGCTGCTGGACGTGGTGATGGAAAGCGACGATGCCGGGCTGGAACTGGCGCGGCACATCCGCGAGGATCTGGGCAACCATTCCCTGCGCATCATCCTGCGCACCGGCCAGCCGGGCGAGGCGCCGGAACGGCGGGTGATGCTGGATTACGACATCAACGATTACCGGTCCAAGACCGAGCTGACGGCGCAGAAGCTGTTCACCGCCGTGGTGGCGGCACTGCGGTCGTGGACCCACATCACCACCATCGAGCGGCTGAACGCCACGCTGGAGGCCCGGGTCGCCGAACGCACCGCCGAACTGGAGGAAGCCCGCGCCTTCGCCGAAAGCCTGGTCGAGATGCTGCCCAGTCCGGTGTGGTACAAGGACGACCAGGGCCGCTATCGGCTGTACAACCGCGCCTTCCGCGATTTCTTCGCCATCGGCCCCACCTGCTGGCAGGGCTGCACCGGCGTCGAGGCGCTGGGCGACCGCCTGCCGCCCGAGGAAACCGACACCGATGCCGTGCTGCTGCAAGGGCGGGGCGAGCGGCTGAACTACGAAACCTCGCTGGCCGACGTCACCGGCATGCCGCGCGCCCTGATGGTGTCGAAATCGCTGCTGCGTCTGGGCGACGGCCGTCCGCGCGGCGTTGTCGCGGTGGCCACCGACATCACCGAACGCAAAAGCCTGGAACGGGAATTGCGGCGGCTGGCCATCACCGACCCGCTGACCGGCGCCTTCAACCGCCGCTATTTCCTGTCGGCCGCCGCCCAGGAAATGGAACGCGCCGTGCGCTATGGCGGCGCCCTGTCGGTGCTGATGATCGACATCGACCATTTCAAGCGGGTCAACGACCAGTACGGCCATGCCTTGGGCGACGACGTGCTGCGCAAGGTGGTCGAGGTCTGCCGCGCCAATCTGCGCGAGGTGGACGTGTTCGCCCGCCTGGGCGGCGAGGAATTCGTCGCCCTGCTGCCGGAAACCGCGCTGACGGGGGCGCGGGGATTGGGTGAACGGCTGCGCCGCGCGGTGGCGGAAACCGTGGTGCCGCTGGCCGGGGGCGACATCCGCGTCACCGTCAGCGTCGGCGTGGCCGAACGCGACACCGTCGACGCCGCCTTCGAACACGTCATGGGCCGCGCCGACCAGGCGCTGTATCGCGCCAAGCAAGGCGGACGCGATCGGGTCGAGCTTGCCTCATCGCGGGGTTGATGCCGACGCCGGAAAGGTTTACCTCACCAGGGTGAGGATTTTTTTCGGGGGGATTGCTTTGGAGCCGGGCGACAACGTCATTGATCTCGCCAGAGAGCGCCGCCGCCGCGGGCCGCGCTTCAACGGCGGGCTCATGGACATTCTCGAGGTCAGCCGCGACCTCGTCTGCCTGTGCCGTCAGGGGGCGATCACCGCCATCAACGGCGCCGGGGCGCGCATGCTGGGCGCCGCCACCACCGAGGAACTGGTGGGGCGGCGCATGGATGAATTCCTGGTGCCGGAATACGGCAGCATGTTGCAGCTTTTCCTGGCGGGCATGGCCAGCGAGGACAAGGCCATCCCGACCCGCATCAAGGGCTTGGACAAAAGCCTGAAGGCGGTCGAGATGCAGACCTTCCGCGCCCGCGAAATCGCGCCCGACGCCACCGTGGTGGTGTGCCGCGAACTGACGGCCGAGGCCGCCGCCGCCCTTCAGGAAACCGACATGTGTTTCCGCCTGCTGGTGGAAAACGCCTTCAACATGGCCTGTCTGATCCATGACGGCGTGGTGCGCTATGTCAACCGCGCGGGCATCGCCCTGCTGGACGCCGCCGGTCCCGAGGCGGTGAACGGCCGCGCCTTCGCCGATCTGGCCACCCATGCCGATGGCCGTGCCCTGGACGGCGATGCCCTGCGCGTCATGGCCGAATCCGCCGAGCCGACCGCCCTGGTGCTGCGGCCGCTGTCGGGCGGCACGGTGGCGGTGCGGGCGCGGGTGACGCTGGTGCCGTCGTCCCAGGGCGTCGAGGTGATGCTGGAGGCCGCCGCGTCGCCCTGACGCGGCGTGTGCCGGGGGCGCCCATGGATCAGCAGCCCGTCAGCCGCAAACCCTTTTGGACCCGTCGCCGCCGGGTGTGGGCGTCGGTGCTGGCCCTTGTGGTGGCCGCCCTGGCCGCCGCCGCACTGTGGTTGCCCGATTGGGGATTGCGCTATGGTCTGGTGCGGTCGCTGCGCGATCTGGGCTGGCCGCGCGTCAGCGTCTCGGCCGCCGACCTGTCGCTGTTCAAGGGCAGCATCGTCGTTCGCCAGGTGCGGGCGGGCGAGGAACTGGGCCGCATGCTGGGCATCGACGGCCTGGACCTGCGGTTCCGCTGGAAGCCGCTGTTCTCGCGCCGGGTGTCGGTCGAGCATCTGGACCTGTCCGGGGTGGACATCGACATCCGCCGCCAGGGCGACGAAGTGGTGATCAACGGCCTGCCGCTGGCGGTGGGCGGCGGCGGTGACGGCGCGGGCGGCGACTGGAGTTACGACGTCACCTCGCTGACCCTGAACGGCAGCCGCATCCATCTGGACGACGGCACCCTGAAGGCCGAGATCGAGGTCGAGCGGCTGGAAATCGCCGATCTGCGCAGTTGGCAGCCGGACCAGCCCACCCGCTTCAGCCTGCGCGGCCGCGTCAACGGCGCGCCGGTCGAGATCGACGGCACCGCCACCCCCTTCGCCACCAGCCCCGACCTGCGGGCGCGGCTGCGGCTGGACGGGTTCGATCTGGCGGCGGTGGCGCCGCTGGTGCGGGCGACGGGCGGCGGCGACCTGTCGGGACGGCTGGGCGCCGACCTGACCCTGTCGGGCGGCATGGCCGCGCCGTTGACCGCCGAGGGATCGGTGACGCTGGCTGCGGCCGCCTGGGGGCTGGACAGCACCAAGGTGGCGGCGGAACGCCTGTCGCTGACCTTGTCGCGGCTGCGTTGGGAAAACGGCCGTCTGGCCCTGTCCGGCAGCGCCGAGGGCGCCGCCCTGCGGGTCGAGGACCACGGCCTGGAGGAAACCGCCGGGGCGATCAAACTGGTGGCCGAGGAGGCCGGGTGGGACGGTCGTCTGCTGCAATGGCGCGGCACCCTGCATGCCGATCATCACATGATCGTGGCGGGCGACGCCCGGCTGGAACACGGCGCCCTGGCCTGGACCGGCACCACCCGGCTGGATTTCTCGCCCAAGGCGGCCTCGTTCGTCCATGCCGAGGGCAAGGTCGATCTGGCCGATGTGGTGTCGTCCTTCGGCGCGCTGACGGTCGAGGCCGGGAAACTGAGTGCCGAAGGGGTGTTCGAGCATGCGCGGCCCGATGGCATGCTGCCGCCGCTGGTCGGCCGCCTGACCGCCAGCGCCGAACAGGTGCGGCTGCATGACGGCCCCCAGGACTGGCTGCGCGCCGAGCGTCTGGACGCCCGCGACGTGCGCCTGACCACCGCCGCCGCCACGCTGGCGCGGCTGGACGGGCGCGGGGTGGCGGTGCTGGCGCGAACCGGCAAGGCCCCGCTGTCGCCGCGCCTGGAAAGCCGCGCCCTGGTGCTGGAACGGGCGGCTCTGGCCGCCGACGGCGCGGTTTCCGCCGCCTCGTTGTCGCTGTCGGGGGCGCTGGTCCGCGTCACCCGCGACAAAAGCGGCATCCTGCTGGGACTGCCCGAGGATCAGGGCCAGGGCGATGGCGGTGCCGCGCCACGGCTGGCGCTGGGACGGCTGGCGGTCAATGACGGCCGCGTCAATTTCGACGACCGCACCCTGGGCGAGCGGGTGCGGATGAAGGTCGAGGGACTGGACCTGACCGTCTCGGACCTGGACAGCGCCCATCCCGACCGCGATTCGCCCTTTGCCGCCAAGGCCCGCATCGGCGTCGCCCAGCTTGCCGCCGAGGGCAGCGCGCGGCCCTTCGCCGCCACGCCCGGCGCCACGGTCAAGGCCAGCGTGCGTGCCCTCGATCTGCCGCCGTTGTCGCCCTATGCCGCCGATGCCCTGGGCGTTCACCTGCAAACCGGCCAGTTGGACGCCGAGATCACCCTGGCGGTCAACCAGGGCAAGCTGGATGGCGGCATGCAACTGACCCTGTCGGAACTGTTCGTGGCCCAGCCCGACCCCGACGCGCCGCTGGCCAAGGCCGCCGACCTGCCCATCGAGACGGTGCTGGACCTGCTGCGCGATTCCGAGAACCGCATCCGCCTGTCCATCCCGGTGCGCGGCGATCTGGCCAATCCCGATTTCGACATCAGCGACGCGGTCGGCCAGGCGGTGGGCGGCGCCCTGAAAACCACCATGTTCACCACGCTGAAGGTGGCGTTCCCGCTGGCCGGGCTGATCAGCCTGGTGATCGACGATGCCGAAAGCCAGCGTCTGGCCCTGGACCCGCTGGCCTTTGCCCCCGGCGGCGACACCCTGGGCGACGTGGAGCGGCAACGGCTGAAGGTGGTGGCCGAACTGATGGCGGGCAAGCCGTCGCTGCGCCTGACCCTGTGCGGCGTCGCCGTCGAGGCCACCGACGCGGTGGCCCTGGCCGAGCGCCGCCGACAAGAGGAACTGGGCCTGTTCGCCAAGTTGCAGAAACTGGTGGGCAGCGCCCCGGCCGAGCCGCAGCAGCGCGACCGCGACCGGCTGGTGCGGCTGGCCGAGGCCCGCGCCCAGGCGGCCAAGGCATTCCTGGTGGAACAGGGCGGCGTCGATGCCGGGCGCCTGTTCACCTGCCGCCCGCGCGTCGATGCGGATTCCCAGGCGCTGCCGCGCGTCGATCTTCTCCTATAGTAACGCGAGCATTAATCCGCGTGCGTATATCAAAGGTTGATGTGCGTTGCGGTGATGAAGTGTATCTCGGCAAAGAATACTTTGGAATTATCGTAAGAATAGGCGGTTTCATTCTTGATCCCGCCCCGGTGCCTCTGTCACATAGGACAAAAGCAAAATGAACGGGGGCGGAACGGATGGGGGCGTGGACATTTCGCGGGGGGACGGCGGCCCTGATTCTGGCTGCCGTGGCGGCACCGGGCGTGGCGGCGGCGGACGACCCGTTCGTCGATACCCGGATCATGGCCCGCCATGCCGGCCAGACCCTGCCAGACCTGCTGCCCTATGACAACGTGCTGTCGGGCAAGACCACCTTCCTGTACCGGCGCGAAACCCTGTCGCCATCCGATTTCGGCGGCGACCGGGTGGCCGGTGCCGCCCAGCCGGTGCATGCCATGGCCGGTGTGTCCGAAGGCAGCACGGTGATCCAGGCCCTGCGCCTGCGCGGCGCCGGGGATGGCTGGATGGCGGCGGCGGCCGAACGCGGCGAACAGGGCCATGCCTATCGTGACGGCGCGGGCACCAAGCTGAATTTCGGCTATCAGCGCAATACGCAATGGATGGGCGCCAAGGTCGGCAAGCCCGAGGACACGCAATTCAGCGTCGGCTTCAGCCGCGACGTGCTGGAAGGCGCCAAGCTGCTGAATTACGGCCTGGACCTGGATTACATGGACCAGGGCGGCGGCCGCGCCACGGTGGAAACCCGGCGCCTGCCCGGCTGGTTCAACCAGATGGGCGGCATGGCGGCGTTCTTTTACGCCCATGTGGACGCCGACAATTATACCCTGCGCGCCCCCGGCGCCACCCGCATCTATGCCGACGGCCAGCACCAGGGCGGGCGGGTCAACGGCTGGGCCGCCCATGATGTCGGCGCCAGCCGCACCCTGTTCGGGGTCGAGATGGCGCGCCAGACCCATACCGCCACCCGCTACGGCCACAATTATGGTCCCGGCGCGATCACCGGCTATTGGGTGCCGGGGGTCGAGCTGACGCGGGCCAGCGCCTGGGCGGAACAGACCTGGCGCGACGCCGACACCACCCTTCAGGCCGGGCTGCGCTATGACGCGGTGGCCATGAGCGCCGCCGACCTGCACAAGCGCGGCACCTCGCCGGTGGCGCTGTTCAACAATTCCGCCCAGGAATTGTACGACCGCTATTACGGCGCGGGCACCGACAACGACAGTCTGGACCACAATGTCAGCGGCCGCCTGCGCGCCGAGCAAAAGCTGGGCGGCGACGCCCTGGGCTTCGCCGACCTGTCGCGCATGGTGCGCAGCCCCGACCACGCCGAACGCTACAGCGGCAATGGCGGCCCGGCGGCCATGGTCGAAATCGGCAATCCCAGCCTGCGGCCCGAGGTGCATTACAAGGCGCAACTGGGCTCGGCCGTCACCGGCGGCGGCCATCGCGGCTATGGCCGTCTTTCCCCGGCCGGGGCGTGGCGGCTGGAAGGCGCGGGCTGGTTCGACCGCATCGACGATTTCGTCACCATCGACATGGCGCGCGGACAGCGGGACGTGGTGGCCACCGGCGGCGGCCAGGTCTATCGCAACGTGGACGCCACCATGGCCGGGTTGTCTGCCGACGCCCAATATCACCTGACCGATAATTTCGCCCTGCGTCTGAACCTGACCGGCCAGCGCGGCCGTAACCTGACCGACGGCCGTCCGCTTTACCAGATGCCGCCGCTCGAGGCGTTGCTGTTCGCCGATTATTACGGCGGCGACGACGATTTCGGCTGGACCCTGGGCGGCCGCCTGCGGGCGGTGGCGGCCAAGCGGGCGGTGGACGCCGATGCCGCTTCGGGGGCGGGCATGGACACCGCCGGACCGGCGGGCGGCTTCGCCACCCTGGACCTTCACGCCGGACTGAATCTGGGAACCCATGCGGCGCTGACGCTGGGCGTGGACAACGTGTTCGACAAACTGTACCGCGAGCACCTGAAGGCCACCCCGCACACCTCGACCGGAGTGATGCCCAACGCCCCGGGCCGCACCTTGGTGTTGCGGGCGCTGATCAGCTTCTGACTGGCGGCGGAAAAACCCGGCTTTGGCCGATCTTCGGGGGCTTTTGCCCCCGACCCCCAATCGGGAGGGTGCGCCTCATAGGCGCTAATATAGGGACCGGCATTGACGCTTTCGCCTTCGGGGAGCGTCATCCAGGCGCTGCATGATGCGAGTGCGGTTCAGCGCGGGCAGGGCGAGCACAGACAGCATGA
>JAEXAH010000092.1 GCA_023458315.1 Pseudomonadota bacterium | reverse complement strand
CCGCCAGGGCGGCCGCCCGGTCGGCGGGCCACGGCTTGGGCGTCAGGGCGGCCACCAGCGGCCGCGCCTGGGCGGCGCTCAGCATGTCCGAGGCGCGGACCGGCCCGCCCTCGGCCGGTGGGGCGGTGGGCAGCAGCATCACCGGGCGGCCGTCCCGTTCGGCCCGCGCCAGCGCCGTGTCCAGAAAGTCGCGTCGCGCCGCCCAATCCCGTGCCGCCGCCCAGGAATCGTCCACCACCAGCAACAGCGGATTGCCGCCGCCCGGCATGGCAACCGGCTGCCATACCGGCCCGGCGGCGGCCAGGATCACCAGTGCCGCCAGCAGCAGGCGCAGCGCCAGCACCCACCACGGGGTGCGGGCGGCGCTTTCCTCGGCGCCGTCCAGGCCGAACAGCAGGCGGATGGCGGGAAAACGCACGCGGCGCGGCGGCGGCGGCACCACCCGCAACAGCCACCACAGCGCGGGCAGCGCCACCAGGGCGGACAGCGCCCAAGGCGCCGCCAGGGCCAGCGGGCCAAGCACGATCATGGGCGCCCCCCGGCACGGCGGGGCGTGGACAGCCGGGCGTGCAGCGCCAGCAGCGCCGCTTGCGGCGGCTGGTCGGTGTGGTGCAGGGTGAAGCTCCAGCCCAGGGCGCGGGCCAGTGCCGCCAGCCCGTCGCGGTGGGCGGCCAGGGCGTGGCGATAGGCGGCGCGGACATCCTCGACCCGGCGCAATTCGGTTTCACCCTCGCCCTCCAGCCCGGCGAAGCGCACGCGGCCGTCATAGGGCAGGCTTTCCTCGGCCGGGTCCAGCACCTGCACCAGATGGCCGCCGCCGCCCTCGGCCGCCAGACGGCGCAGACGGGCGGCCAGATCCGGCAGCGGCATCAGGAAATCGGACACCAGCACCCGTTCGGCATGGCGCGGCAGCCGCCCGGCGGGCGGCAGGTCGGGCATGTCCTGGTCCAGCGCCAGCGCCAGACGGGTCAGCGCCGCGCCGCCGGTGGTCGGCGGCAGCGCCCCGGACAGCAGCGCCACCTTTTCCCCGCCCTTCAGCAGCAGCGCCGCCAGGGCCAGCACCAGCAATTCCGCCCGCTCGCGCTTTTCCGGCAACGATGGCGCCGAGCGCCAGGACATGGAGGCCGAGCCGTCGCTCCACAGCCCCACCACCTGGGCCGCCGCCCATTCGGTTTCCCGCACGAACAGGCCGCAGGACCGCGCCGATTGCCGCCAGTCGATGGCGGCGGCGGCGTCGCCCGGCCCGGCCGGTCGGAATTGCCAGAAGGTCTCGCCCGCCCCGGCGCGGCGGCGGCCATGGCTGCCCCCGGCCACGGTGGCGGCCACCCGCTCGGCGGCCAACAGCAAAGCAGGAATGCGGGACGCCAGGCTTTGCGCAGCACCCGCTGGGGGTATCACGCCACCACCTCCAACAGCTTGGCGATGACGTTGTCCACGGTGATGCCGTCGGCGCGGGCGGCGAAATTCAGGGCCATGCGGTGGCGCAGGATGGGGGCGGCCAGGGCCAGCACGTCGTCCAGCGACGGCGACAGCCGTCCCTGCACCAGCGCGCGGGCGCGGGCGGCCAGCATCAGCGCCTGGGCGGCGCGCGGGCCGGGGCCCCAGGCCACCGCGTCGCGCACCATGTCCAGGTCCGAGCTTTCCGGCCGCCCGGCGCGCACCAGGGCCAGGATGGCCTCGACCACGCTTTCGCCCACCGGCAGGCGGCGGACCACGGTCTGCGCCGCCAGCAGATCCTCGGCGCTCATGACGCGGGCCGGGGCGGGCTGCTCGGCGCCGGTGGTGGCGATCAGCATGCGCCGCTCGGCCGCCAGATCGGGATAGCCCACGTCGATCTGCATCAGGAAGCGGTCCAATTGCGCCTCGGGCAGCGGATAGGTGCCCTCCTGCTCCAGCGGGTTCTGGGTGGCCAGCACGTGGAACGGGCGCGGCAGATCGTGATAGGCGCCGGCGATGGACACCTTGTGCTCCTGCATGGCCTGCAACAGCGCCGATTGGGTGCGCGGGCTGGCGCGGTTGATCTCGTCCGCCATCAGCAACTGGGCGAAGACCGGGCCTTGCAGGAAGCGGAACGAGCGGGCGCCGGACGGCGCCTCCTCCAGCACTTCCGAGCCCAGGATGTCGGCGGGCATCAGGTCCGGGGTGAACTGCACCCGGCGGTCGTCCAGCCCCAGCACCACCCCCAACGTCTGCACCAGACGGGTCTTGGCCAGGCCGGGCACGCCGATCAACAGGGCGTGACCCCCCGCCAGCAGCGTGATAAGAGTTTCGTCGATCACCCTTTCCTGGCCGAAGATCACCTGGCCGACGGCGTCGCGCGCGGCGTTGACGCGCAGGCTCAGGCTTTCCGCCGCGTGCAGCAGGTCGTCGGCCTGGGGGGCGGTGGGGGCGGAAGGGAACGCATTCTGGGAATTCACGGACCGTGCTCCGGGCTGCCGGTTGAAATTCGGCGCAAAGTACAAACGTATGAAACCACGTTGCCGCGACTTGGAGGCCACCGACTTGGCGAACCAGCCTGAATCCCGTACCGATCTTCCCCAGGGACGTTGCCGGGCGCCGACCGATTGCGGCGACCTGGGGATCAGGATCGACCGGAACGGGCGTTGGTTTTACCACGGCTCGCCGATCGACCGCAAAGAGATGGTCTGCCTGTTCGCCTCGGTGCTGGAACGGCGCGCCGACGGGTCGTACTGGCTGGTGACGCCGGACGAGATGGGCACCATCCAGGTGGACGACGTGCCCTTCGTGGCGGTCGAGATGTTCATGTGCGATTGCGGCCGCGACAAGAAGATCAGCTTTCGCACCAACATGGACGAATTGGTGACGGTGGATGCCGACCACCCCCTGCGCGTCGCCACCTGCGGCGAAAGCGGCGAACCCGTCCCCTATGTCCTGGTCCGCGACGGATTGGAGGCGCGGCTGACCCGATCCGTGTACTATGAACTGGTGGCCCAAGGCTTCACGGAACAGGTGGACGGAGAAGAACTGTACGGATTATGGAGCAGCGGAACCTTCTTTCCCCTGGGGCGGCTGGACGAGGACGCCTGAGCCGCGACCGCATCGCCCAATTGCTGGCCGCCGGATACGATCCGGCCGGGCGCGGCGACGCCATGCTGGAAGCCCGTGTGGACGGCGCACCGTCAGAGGCGCGGCCCGGCCGCATCGCCCTTGACCGTCCGCCCACACCCGCCGCCGTGCTGGTGCCGCTGGTGGAACGGCCCGAGGGCTTGACCGTGCTGCTGACCCAGCGCACCGACCATCTGGCCCACCATCCCGGACAGATCAGCTTTCCCGGCGGCAGGCTGGAGGATGCCGACAATAACGACCCCGCAATGGCCGCCCTGCGCGAAACCGAAGAGGAAATCGGCCTGCCGCGCGACCGCGTCACCCTGGTCGGGCGGCTGGACCCCTATCTGACCGGCACCGGCTTCGCCATCACGCCGCTGGTCGGGGTGGTGACGCCGCCCTTCGAGCTGAGCCCCGATCCGTTCGAGGTGGCCGAGGCGTTCGAGGTGCCGCTGGATTTCCTGCTGGACCCCGAGAACCACAAGCTGCACCGCGTGGTGGTCGAGGGCCGCCACCGCCCGTTCTGGTCCATGACCTGGGAACAGCGGGTGATCTGGGGCGCCACCGCGGGCATCCTGGTCAACCTGTCCGAAGTGCTGGTCCCCCGCTGATGCGCATGGTTTCCGGAAGCAGCGAACCGCTGGGCCAGTTGTCGCCGCAGCCGTGGATGGAGGCGCCGGAAACCCGCGCCGTGGTCGCCGCCCTGATGGCCGAGGGCGCCGAGGTGCGTTTCGTCGGCGGCTGCGTGCGCGATTCCGTGCTGCACCGTCCCATCAAGGACATCGACATCGCCACCCACGACGCGCCGGAACAGGTGATGGCGCTGTTGCACAAGGCGGGCATCCACGTCATCCCCACCGGCATCGCCCACGGCACCGTCACCGCCGTCATCGGCAAGGCGCATTTCGAGATCACCACGCTGCGCGAGGACGTGGAAACCTTCGGCCGTCACGCCAAGGTGGCGTTCACCGACGACTGGACCGCCGACGCGGCGCGGCGCGACTTCACCATGAATGCCATGTGCGCCGATTCCCAGGGCCGCATCTACGACCCGTTCAACGGTCTGGCCGATCTGGGCGCCGGGCAGGTGCGGTTCGTCGGCGACCCCATGAAGCGGCTGGACGAGGACGTGCTGCGTCTGCTGCGCTTTTTCCGTTTCTTCGCCCATTACGGCCGCCCGCCCATGGACCCGTCGGCCCTGGCCGCCTGCCGCCGCATGGCGCCGCGTCTGGTGGAATTGTCGGGCGAGCGGGTGGCGGGCGAACTGATCCGGCTGTTGCAGGCCCCCGACCCGGCGGGGGTGCTGATCGTCATGCACAGCCACGGCGTTCTGGACCACATTCTGCCCGAGGCCCATGATTTCGGGCCGCTCAAGGTGCTGAGCTGGCTGGAAAGCCGGGCCATGGTGCGGCCGCATGTGGCGCCCGATGCCATCCGCCGCCTGGGCATCCTGCTGGACACCGATGCCGCCGGGGTGGCGGCGTTGGGCGAACGGCTGAAACTGTCCGGGGCGCAGACGGCGCGGCTGGCTTCCATCGCCACGCCCAAGGTGCTGGTGGCGCGCGGCATGGACATGGCGGCGGCGCGGCGCGCCTTGCGCCGGGTCGGTGCCGACACCTTCCGCGATCTGGTGCTGACCCGCTGGGCGACGGAACGATCGCGCGAGGGGCGGGTCTGCCCCGACGCCACCAGACAATGGACCGATTTGCTGGATCTGGCCGATTCCTGGCAGCCGGTGGCGTTGCCGGTGCGCGGCGCCGACGTGCTGGCCCTGGGCGTGCCGCCCGGCCCCCAGGTGGGCGACGTGCTGGCCCGTATCGAGCAATGGTGGGAGGACCAGGATTACCGGCCCGACCGCGACGCCTGCCTGGACCGCCTGCGGCTGGCGGTGTCATGAGGCGGGCGGCCGCCGCGCTGCTGGTCCTGCTGTCGCCCCTCGCCGCCCGGGCCGAGGCCCCCGAGGTCGAGGCCGCCGCCGACACCATCGTCGTCCACCGCCCGCCGCCGGTGGAACGCGCCCCCGCCGTGGCGGTGCACGGCCGCCGTGCGTCCCACAACGACGTGGCCGGGGTGGCGACCACCGTCGTGGTGGTGACGTTTGCCGCCGGTTCGGCCGATCTGGACGATCGCCAGATGCGCGCCCTGTGGCGGTTGACCCGCGACTGGCGCTTCGATCCCAAGGTCAAGATGCTGTGGGTGCGCGCCCGCCTGGATGACGGCGGTCACGATCTGGCGCGCAGGCGGGCGGAAAAGCTGCGGCGCGCCACCGGCGGCCAGGGCTTCCCCTGGGACAAGGTCTTCCTGGACCGTCCCGACATCTGCGAGGCCGATTGCTCGGCCGGTGTGATCACGGTGATCGAGAAGCGGTGATCGGCGGGTGATATCTCCCTCCCCCGGCTTGCCGGGGGAGGGCCGGGGTGGGGGCTTGGCTGTTTCCGTCTGGACGAAAGCAGCCCCCCTCCCGACCTCCCCCCACCTTCGGCGAGGGGAGGAGTTATTCTTCCTCGGCCGGGCCGTCGCCGTCGCCGATGATCGGGCGCAGATGGGCCTCGGTGCGGGCGCGGGCGTCGTGCAGCGCCGCCAACAGTGCCGCCAGTTCCTCGGCCTTGCCCGCCTTGCCCGCCATTTCCAGCGCCTTGGCGGCGTTGCCCAGGGCGGTCAGGCCCAGGTTCAGCGCCGCGCCCTTGACCGCGTGGGCGGTCTGGGCGGTGGCGGCGGGGTCGGCGATGGCGGCGTCCAGGGCGGCGGCATAGCCGTCCATGCTGGCCAGCAGGCGGCGCAGCAGGCCGTGGAATTCCTCTTCGCCCAGGGCGTCGGCCAGATCCTCGTGGGTGGCGGCATCCACCAGCGGATCGTCCGGGGCTTCGGGCGCGGCGGGCAGGGACTGGACCGGCGGCGCGGTGTCGATGATGCCCTGCCATTTCTCCATCAGCGCCGCCAGCTTGCGGCGGTCGATGGGCTTCGAGATGTAATCGTCCATGCCCGCGTCCAGGCAGCGTTCGCGGTCGCCGTTCAGGGCGTTGGCGGTCACGGCGACGATGGGGGTGCGGGCCTTGGCGCCCGGCAGGGCGCGGATCAGCCGGGTGGCGGCGATGCCGTCCACCACCGGCATCTGCATGTCCATCAGCACCAGATCGTAATTGCCCTTTTCCAGCCGCGCCACCGCCTCGCCGCCATGGTCGGCGACGTCGGCGCGGTGGCCCAGCTTGGCCAGCAATCCCACCGCCACCTGCTGGTTGATGTGGTTGTCCTCGGCCACCAGCACCTTGAGGGCGCGGCCCCGGGTGGCGGCGATGGCGCTGTCGGCGGCGTTGGCGGCGGCCATGGCGGCCGGGGTCTGGGCGGGGTCGCGGCCCAGGCTGGCGGTCAGCGCCTCGAGCAGCGGTCGCGGCAGCACCGGCTTGGTCAGGGTGGCGGCGAAGCCCAGGGCGTCGATTTCGCGGACGCTCTGGCCCGGCAGGCCCGACGACAGCAGGATCATGGGGGTATGGGCCAACACCGGGTCGCCGCGCACCAGCAACGCCAGATCCAGGCCGCTCATGTCCGGCATGTGATGGTCCAGCAGCACCAGGTGGAACGGCTTGCCGTCGCGGGCGGCGGCGCGCAGCAGGGCCAGCGCCTGCGGGGCGCTGTCGGCGGCCTGCGGCTCGGCGCCCCAGGCTTCCACCTGCCGGGTCAGGATTTCGCGGTTGACCGCCAGATCGTCGACGATCAGCAGGCGGCACTGGCCGAGCGGCGGCGATTGGCGCGGCAGGGCACCTTCGGGGCAGGGGCGCAGCGGCACCTGGAACCAGAAGGTCGAGCCCCGGCCCTCGACGCTGTCCACGCCGATGGTGCCGCCCATCATCTCGACGATGCGCTTGCAGATCACCAGCCCCAGGCCGGTGCCGCCGAAGCGGCGCGAGGTCGAGGCGTCGGCCTGGCTGAACATGCCGAACAGGCGGGGCAGGGCGGACGTGGAAATGCCGATGCCGGTGTCGGCGACGGCGAAGCGCAGCACGTGCGCCGCGCCGTCGTCGGGCAGGCGCTGCACGCTGACGGTGATGCTGCCCGCCGGGGTGAACTTGACGGCGTTGCCCACCAGATTCAGCAGCACCTGACGCAGCCGCCCGCCATCGCCCACATAGGCGGCGCCCACCGCGGCGGGGACCAGGCAGTTCATCTCGACCGCGCTGCCGCGCACCTTGGGCGCCAGGATGTCGACCACGCCCTCGACCAGCGACGACAGATCGAAGGGCGCTTCCTCGAATTCCAGCCGTCCGGCCTCGATCTTCGAGAAGTCCAGGATGTCGTTGATGATGTTCAACAGCGATTCCGCCGAATTGCGGATGGTGTCGGCGAAGCGGCGTTGCTCGCCGTCCAGCGATGTGTCCAGCAACAGGCTGGTCATGCCGATGATGCCGTTCATGGGGGTGCGGATTTCGTGGCTCATGGTCGCCAGGAATTCCGATTTCGACCGGCTGCCCGCCTCGGCCTGCTCCTTGGCCTGGCGCAGGTCGCGTTCCAGCCGGACTTGGGCGGTGATGTCGGAATACAGGCCGATGATGCCGCCGTCCCGGGCCGGGTATTCCACCGCCCGCATCCAGCAATCGCCGCTCATCTCGACCACCCGCGGCTGGCCGTCGGGGCGGGGGGTGGGGACGCGGCCCTCGGGGTGGAACTGGCGGAAGCGTTCGTTGCAGATCACCACCGCGCCCTGGCCGTCCAGCAGCACGAATCCTTCGCCCACATTGTCCAGCAGGGCGCGCAGACGCTGCTCGGCCAGTTCCTTGGACCGCGCCTCGGCGCGGCGGGCTTCTTCCTCGGCGATGCGCTGGGCGGTGACGTCCAGGTCGATGCAGATCCACTTGGCGCCGCTATCGTCCGACACCGGCACCACCGTGCGGTTCAGCCACAATTCGGCGCCGTGACGGTCGCGGGCGCGCACCGTGCCGCGCCAGACGTCGATGCCCAGGGGCGGCAACTCGCCCGCCAGCGGCGTGCCCAGCACCGCCTCGCGCTGTTGGCCCAAGGTGGCGCAGAACAGGTCGTTGACCGCCAGGATGCGGCCGCGCGCGTCCACCTCGGCGACGATGGCGGTCAGGTCCAGGGCGTTCTTTTGCTGCACCAGGGCGTGCATCAATGCGTCGATGCGCTGGCCGTACTGGGCGCGCAGGGATTCGGCGGTGCGGTTGAACACCTCGAAGGTCTGGCGGATTTCGGTGGGGGCGTCGGCGGCCAGTTCGACCCGGGTTTCGGTCTGCCCGGCCAGGATCTGTTCCTCCAGCGCCTTCAACTGGTCCAGATTGGTCAGCCAGCGCGCCAGCAGCAGGCGCAGCACCAGCAATCCGCCGCACAGGCTGATGGCCGCCAGTCCCAGCGCCGCCTTGGTCAGCGTCCACAGATCGGCGGCGACGCGGGCCGGTTCGAAATACAGCCGCAGCACGCCGTAATCGCGGCCGCCGACGCTGATGTTGCGGTTGACGTCCATCAGCCGGGTGCTGACCTGGGCCATCAGCCAGTCGGGGGCCAGCCGTTCGGCGGCGGCGGCGTCGCGCACCAGCCGCGCGCCCTGCATGTCGATGAAGGCGGCGCGGCGAAAGGCGGTGCCTTGCAGCGCCCGGCCCAGGGTCTGGCGCACCGCGTCGTAATCGCCGATCACCACGCTTTCCTGGATGGCCTGGGCGGTGATCTCGGCGATCACCACCGCGGAATCCTGCACGTCCTCGAGTTGCCGGTTGAACTGGTAGCTGTAGAACAGCCCCATGCCCAGGCCGAGGAACAGGCTGAGCGCCACCGCGTACAAGGCGAAGACGCGGGCGGCCAGCGACCGGGGCGCCAGTCGCGCGATCAGCGGCAGGGGACGAGAGGACGGCATGACGCGGACCTAGTGCAGAATGGCGGTCGAGGTCTTGTAGAAGGTGTAATAGGCGGAATAATCGTCGTCCCCGGCCGCCAGGAAGCGGGCGAAGGGCGGGAACTGCACCAGATCGGACACCCGCTTCAGGATGGCGGCGCCCTCGGGGTCGTCGCCCATGGCCAGGAACGCCTTGCGCACCGCCGCCAGATCCTCGGACGGGACGCGCGGCGAGGCCATCAGCGCCAGATCGTTGTACGGCTCGGAACTCCACAGCTTGCGGATGGCGATGCCCTCGCGCTTCACGTAGCCGTCGATCAGTTGCGAATTGGCGCCGATGGCCTTGACCTTGCCGCTGCGCAATTGGGCGACGGCGCCGTCCTGGTTGCCCGCGAACACCACGCGCGGCAGCACGCCGCGATTGATCAGATAGGCATAGGGCACCTTGTAGATGACGAACGCCTCGGGTCCGGCGAAGCCCACGTCCTGTTCGTGCAATTGCCTGACGTCGGTGATGGGCGAATCGGCCAGCACCACCAGTTCGCCGCGCACCGGCGGATAGTCGCGCCGCCCGAACACCTTCCAGCCCATCTTGCGCCGTTCGTCGCTGAACAGGTGGTTGGTGAAGGCGAAGTCCACCTCTTGCGCCAGCACGAAGCTGGTGGTGTCGGCCGAGGTCCGCCCGACCTTCAGCACCAGCTTGACCCCGCTCTTGCTGGAAACGTAGTCGATGATCGGGTTCCAGTACGACGCGGTCAACTGCACCCCGAACTGGTTCACCGGCGAGAAATTGTAGGTTCGCGTCTCGGCGGCGGCGGGGTGCCATAGCCCGATCAGGGCCAACAGGGCCAGGACGGCCGATAGCGGGCGAGGGGAAAGGCGGGACATCCAGGGATTCTCCGTCGAACGGTCGGGCCGGGCTCGGGGGTGCAACCAAAGTTATACGTTGTGGCCGTGAACGAAGTTGCGGCGCAGCGTGAACAGGACTTGAACGGAATTGGTCTATTGCGCCACCGCCGGGCCGCGCGCTTCGCCGATGGGGCCGTTCACCGGCAGGGTGACGGTGAAGCAGGCGCCCTGTCCGGGTTCGGAATCGACGGTGATGCCGCCGCCGTGGCGCCGCACGATGGCGGCGGTGATGGCCAGTCCCTGGCCGGTGCCCTGGCCCGGCGGCTTGGTGGTGTAGAACAGCTCGAAGATACGCTTGTGGCGGTCGGCGGGAATGCCGATCCCGTCGTCGGCCACCGCGAAGCTGACGGCGTCGCCGACCCGCCGGGTGCGGATGGTGATGGTGCCGGGGGTCGGGGCCTTCTTCTCGGCGATGGCCTGGGCGGCGTTGACGATCAGGTTGACCAGCATCTGGTTGATCTCGCCCTCGATGGCCAGCACCGGCGGCAGGTCGGGTTCCAGGTCCAGGGTCAGCTCGGAACAGTATTTCCAGGCGTTGCGCGTCACCGTCGCCGCCGATTCGATCAGGTGCCCCAGGTCGCAGGGCTGCGGCTCGCGCGAACTGGGATAGCAGAATTCCTTGACCGCCTGCACGATCTTGGCGATGCGGCGCACGCCTTCCAGCCCCTGGGCGATGGCGTCGGGCACTTCCTGGCGCAGGAAGTCCAGGTTGGCCGCCGCCAGCGCCGTGGTCAATTCGGGACAGCATTCGGGCGGGCAATGGCGTTCGGCGGCGTCCGCCACTTTCAGCAGGTCGGGGACGCAGCTTTCCAGGAAGGTCAGGTTGTCGCCCACGTATTGGGCCGGGGTGTTGATCTCGTGCGCGATGCCGCCCGCCAGGGTGCCCAGGGATTCCAGGCGGTTGGCCTCTTCCATGCGTTCGCGCAGCCGGGCGTGCTCCAGGTCCACCGCCTGGCGGGCCAGTTCGTCCTGAAGCCGCCGCCGGTCGGACACGTCGGCGCGCAGGCCGATGACCCGCAGCGGTCGGCCTTGCTCGTCGCGCTCGGCGGCGACGGCGCGGTCCAGCACCCAGACATACCCGCCGTCGCCATGCAGCGAGCGGTATTCGTAACTGAAGCGGGGTTCGCCCCGCATGAAGGCGTCGAAGGCGGCGGCGACGCCGTCGCGGTCGTCGGGATGAATGATCTCCATCCATTCGGGCACGGTGCGCGGCAGGGATTCCGGGGTGCGGCCGACGATCTCGGCCATGCGGTGCGAAAAGAACGCGTCCTTGGTCAGTGGGTTCCAGTCCCACACGCCGTCACCCACCGCGTCCACCGCCAGATGCCAGCGTTCCTCGCTGGCGGCGGCCTCGCGCAGCGCCGCGTCGCGCTGGCGGCGCAGCACCGCCAGGATCGCCAGCCCCGCCAGGGTCGCCACCGTCAGGATCAGCCCGGCCACCATGGCCCGCCGGGCGCGGTCGGCGTGGTTGGCGAAAACCTCGTCCACCGCCAGTTGGGCGGACACCAGCAACGGCACGTCGCGCACCCGGCGATAGGCGCCGATGCGGTCGACGCCGTCGAAATAGCCGATCAGGCGGATGCGGCTGCGTTCCGGCCCGCCCGGGCGGAAATAGGGACGTTCGGGCGGCAACGGTTCCTTCATGCTGTCGTGGACGGTTTCCTCGACCTGCGAGCCCCGCGCCCGCATCCAGCCATCCGTGCCGAACAGGGCGATCAGGCCACGCTGGCCCAGGTCCAGACGGTGGAAGAAGCGCTCGAATTCGGTCTTTTCCACCGACAGCACCAGCACGCCGCCGAAACTGCCGTCGGGCATCACCACCTTGCGGGTGAACTGGATCGACCACTTGCCCGACACCCGCCCCAGCACCGGCCGACTGATGAACAGCCGGTCCTGGCCGGGGTCCAGGTGGACGCGGAAATGCTCGCGGTCGCTCAGGTCCACCCGGTTCCTGGCCGGGGCCAGGTTGCTGTAGGTCATGATGCCGTCGGGACCGATGATGGCGAACTGGAAGGTCTTGATGGGGGCGTACCCCTCCAGCAGCACCTGATCCATGGGCTGGCCGCGCAGCCGCGACTGCACGTAAAGCTGCGACAGGTAGCGCAGGCTGTTGTCCACGGTGGTGATGATGTTGTGGGTGTATTCCTCGAAGGCGATGGAATAGTTTTCCGCCTCGCGGTAGGCCGCTTCCTCGACCAGCGCGCGGTCGTGCTGGACAAAGGCGAGCAGGCCGCCCCACACCAGCGACAGGAACAATCCCACCCCCGCCAGGGGGGGCAGCATGGACGATGGTCGCGTGGGATTCAGGGCCATGGCGTCGGGCTCGCTTTTCCCCCATCCTAAAGAACGCGGCGGTTGCCGGGCTATCCCCAGATGGGGAGGAGGGCTTGTCCCGCCGTGATGGGATCGGTTAAGGCTTATTATAACTTCCGTCTGGGGTGGAATGGCAATGGCCGAAGCTCTGCCGCGTCCGAAGATCCTGTTCGTCGATGACGAGCCCGCCGTGCTGGACGGGCTGCGCCGCGCCCTGGCCGCCCAGGTCCGCGACTGGGACATGAGTTTCGAGACCGACCCGCTGCGGGCGCGGTCCATGGCGCTGGACGGCGGGTTTCAGGTCATGGTCACGGATTTGCGCATGCCGGGCCTGGACGGGCTGGAACTGGTCGCCCAGTTGAAGCAGGCGGGCTGTCCGGTGGTGTGCATGGTGCTGACCGGCACCGGCGACATGGCGGCGGCGATGGATGCCATCAACCGTGGCGGCGTCTTCCGTTTTTTCACCAAGCCCTGCGCCGCCGAGGTGGTGCGCCAGGGCGTGATCGACGCCTTGGCCCAGGTGGCGGCGCGCAGCGGGCCGGAACTGGCGCTGGCGGCGCTGGACCGCCTGCCGTTTGCCGCCCTGGCGCTGGATCGCGGCTTCCGTCCGCTGTTCAGCAACCGCGAGGGCGCCCGTCTGCTGGCGGCGGGCGAGGTGTTGCGACAGGATCGCGGCGGCATCTGCCGTGCAGCCACCCCGGCGGCGACCGCCGCCTTGCATCAGGCGGTGCAGGCGACCATGGAAGACGGCGAAAGCCGCGTCCTGGGGCTGGACGACAGCGACGACCGCCGCCATTCGGCATTGATCGAGGCGCCGGAGGAGCAGGTGGGGGTGGGGGCGGCGGCGTTGCTGTTCGTGCGCGAAATCGACGCCCGCACCCTGCCGACGCCCGAGGCGCTGGGGGATCTGTTCGGCCTCAACCCGTCCGAGGCGCGGCTGGCCCACGCCTTGGCCTCGGGCCTGGACATCCGCGAGGCGGCCGAGGCCCAGGGCGTCACCCTCAGCACCGCCCGCACCTATCTGAAACGTCTGTTCCAGAAGACCGGCGCCAACCGCCAGGCCGAACTGGTCCGCCTGCTGGTCAACGCCGTGGCGCTGTAGGGTCCCCATATGGGGATGCCTGCCCGGGCGGTTGCCGCCGATAATGGCGGAACCGTCGTGTGCAGGATGATTCCATGGGCTGTGTGATCCCCTTTCCTCGCCGCTTTCCCACCCCGACCGGGGATCGTGCCGATCCGTCGTCCGCCGACAAGCTGCGCGCGGTGATCGCGGCCATGGCCCGCGACGCCGAGGATTTGGGCGGCGGCATCGCCCGGGCGTTGGCGGCGGCCTCGGTCTCGGCCGAACTGCATCCGATGATGCCGCGCCTGCACGCCCTGCACGGGCGCGTCCGCGCCCTGGGCCTGTCCATCGACGATCTGCGCGGCCGCATGGCCGATTGCGACCTGCGCCTCGCCGCCGTGGCGGTGATCGAACTGGTGCTTCAGGTGGACAAGCTGCAACAGGACACCACCGCCGCCTTCCTTGACGCCCTGGCCCTCAGCCGGGCGCTGGCCCCGACCCGCTGAAGCGGAACGCGCGGCGGCTGTTTGGCGATGTGTGGTGAAGATGGTGTCCCGGAAGGGATTCGAACCCCTGACCCACGGTTTAGGAAACCGTTGCTCTATCCTGCTGAGCTACCGGGACGCCTGTGTCTGACGGGCGGACGGGTCGGGTTATAGCATTGTGGGCGGGCGGGGACAAATCCCGCGATGGGGGCGGGGGTGTGGTGATTTTGTCGCTTGCCTCGCGGGGGCGGTTCGGTCATGGTCCGCGCCCCAATCAACCCCGCTTTGTCAGGGAGGACAAGGATGAGCGGCTTCCGCACCCATGACGGCCAGCATTCCGACCGCATGCCGATCAAGCGCAGCCTGGACGAGAAGAAGCGGTTGCTGGTCCAGCTCAAGGAACAGCAGGCCCAGTTGAAGCCGTGGGTGGCCGAGGCGGTCAAGACCTCGCTGGCCAAGCGTATCGCCGATATCGAGGCCGATCTGCGCGCCGCCGCCCGACGCTGAGAGTGTTTCGCCCCCGGCCGGGCGGGGGTAGACTGGCGCGGCCATGCCCGCCCTGTGCCGAGATTGCTGCATCCCCTTCCGATCGGGGAACGACTGCCCGCGCTGCGGTTCGGCGCGGGTGGTCGAGCATTCCGAATTGCTGGACCTCTCCATCGCGCATATCGATTGCGATGCCTTTTACGCTTCGGTGGAAAAGCGCGACCGCCCGGAACTGGCCGAGCGGCCGCTGATCGTCGGTCATCCCGGCGGGCGCGGCGTCGTCACCACCGCCTGTTACGTGGCGCGCAAATTCGGGCCGCGTTCGGCCATGCCCATGTTCAAGGCGCTGGAACTGTGTCCGCACGCCGTGGTCATTCCGCCCGACATGGCGAAGTACCGGGCGGTGTCGGCCGAGATCCGCGCCCTGTTCCTCAAGGCCACCCCCATGGTCGAGCCGCTGTCGCTGGACGAAGCCTATCTGGACCTGTCCGACGGCGTGCGGCTGGTGGACCGCCCGCCCGCCGTGATCCTGGCGCGGCTGCAACGGGCCATCGAGCGGCTGGTGGGCATCACCGTCTCGGCCGGGCTGTCCTACAACAAGTTCCTGGCCAAGATGGCCAGCGACCGCGACAAGCCGCGGGGCTTTTCGGTGATCGGCCGCGCCGAGGCACGGTCGCTGCTGGCGCCCATGGCGGTCGGCGCGCTGTTCGGGGTGGGGGCGGCGACGGCGGCGCGGCTGGAGCAGGCGGGCATCGCCACCATCGGCCAGTTGCAGGACATGGCCGAGGCGGAACTGGTGGCGCGCTTCGGCAAGTTCGGGCGCGCCCTTTACCTGATGGCGCGCGGCGAGGACGGCCGCCGCGTCACCCCCGACCGCCCGGCGAAAAGCGTGTCCAACGAAACCACCTTCGCCCGCGACATCCGCGACCCCGCCCGCCTGCTGGCGGCGCTGGAGCCGCTGGCGGTCAAGGTGGCCGGACGGCTGGAGCGGGCCGGGCTGGCTGGACGCACAGTAGTCTTGAAGCTGAAGACCGCCGACTTTAAACTGCTGACCCGCAACCATCGTTTGCCGACACCGACCGCCCGTGCCGATCAGATGTTGCGGGCGGCGGCGCCACTACTGGAGCGCGAAGCGGATGGTCGCGCTTTCCGGTTGATCGGTATCGGGCTCAGTGATCTGTGCGCGGCGACCGAGGCCGATCCGCCCGATCTGTTCGGTGGTTGAAGGAGGCTCGACAAGAGTCGCGTTGGCGCGGTATGAACGCTATCGTAACGAGTTCTGACAAAAAGGGTCACTGATCATGAGCCTGTTCGGCCGCCGCGCCCGGGGTTCCGACGTCGCCCCCGGCGACATCTTCCGCAAGGCCGGCACCTATGGCGGTGACTGGGTGGTCGAGCGGGTTTTCGACTATCCCGACATCCCCCGTCATGTCCGCATGGTCGAACGCCAGGGCGCCCGCGCCATGACGGTCGCGGTATCCATGCTGTTCGACCCGGAATGCTTCACCCAGGTGGCCTATGGCCAGGGTCACGGCGCCGAGGAGTGACCTCTCCCGGCGCCGCGCGCCCGCCCCGGCGCGGGGCTAGAGCAGCGCGCCTTTAATCTGAGGCGCGCTGCTTCTGCGCCCATTGCGGGCGCGGCCAAGCGGGCGGATGCCCGCGCCCGGCGAGGGGCAATACGTGATGCAGATTTTCTGCATCACGGTCTAGGATGCGTAGCGGTGCAGATAGGTGGGCAGCACCGCCTCGGCGGCCACGGCGGGAATGCCCAATTCCGCCAGACCCGGCTTGCCGCCGCGCGCCACGTTGTCCACCTGCAACAGCTTGACCTGATCCGGGGTCAGCGGCGGCTTGGGCAGGAACTGGAAGAACGCCGCCTGCACCCGCGCCACCGCGAACGGCAGCGGCACCAGCATGGGGCTGCGGCCGGTGACGCGCAGGATCAGTTCCATCACTTCCTTGAGGGTATAGCGGCGCGGGCCGCCCAGTTCGTACACCTTGCCGGTGGTGCGCGGATCGGTCACGCCCCTGACCAGGGCCTCGGCCACGTCGCCCACATAGACCGGTTGGAAGGTCGGCCCGCCCGAGCCGAACCAATCCACGTCATAGCCGTTCTCGGTGTGCACCGGCTTGAAGCCGTCGCCGGTGAACACCGGCAGCACCGGCGAGATGCGGGCCAGGGCGGCGAAGCGGTTGAAGAAATCGTCGTCGGGGCCGAACACCACCGACGGCCGGAAGATGGTCGCGGCGGGAAAGGCCGCCAGCACCGCCTCTTCGCCCTGGGCCTTGCTGCGGGCGTAGGCCGAATCGGAATTCTTGTCGGCGCCCAGGGCCGACATGTGCACCAGCCGCGCCACGCCGGCGTCGCGCGCCGCCTGGGCGACGTTGGCCGCCCCCTGGCGGTGGACGGCGTCGAAGGTGGTCTTGCCCTTTTCGAACAGGATGCCGACCAGATTGACCACGGCGTCGGCCCCGGCCACCGCCGCCCGCACCGAGGCGGGGTCGCGGATGTCGGCCGCCACCGGATTGACCTGCCCCGGTTCACCCATGGGCTTGAGGAAACCTGCGTCCACCGGATCGCGCACCGCCGCGCGCACCACCCATCCCTGGGCCGCCAGACGCCGCACCACCTGCCGCCCGATGAACCCCGAGCCGCCGAACACCGTAACCACTCGCCTCATATGGACCTCCGCATCTCCCGCGCCGCCGCTTCGCGGCTGGCTTATCTCATTGGCGGAAAAGGCTATTCCTTTCGCCCGGCGAACGCAACGGCAAGGGTTGGCAAAGGATCGACGCAAAAAAAATCACAAAGCTGAAAAAAAGCCGTTGACGCACGGGGGCGATCCGAATATTTCTCTGGGCCTCGGCGGGGGCGACCCCAACGAAACCGGCGGAAACGCTGGGGACTGACAGCAATGTCGGCCAACTGCCCAGGTGGCGGAATTGGTAGACGCGCACGGTTCAGGTCCGTGTGCCGCGAGGCGTGAAGGTTCGAGTCCTTTCCTGGGCACCAATTCTCGGTGACTACCAACACCGGGTGCCAAAGCCCCCCAGAGGGGCGATGCCAAACGGCTCCTTTGGGGGATATCCCGAAGGAGCCGTTCGCATGTCTATCACCTATCATATCGGCGATCTGCCCGCGGGTCTGGACCTGGGGCCGGTGGTCGCCATCGACAGCGAAACCATGGGGCTGTCGGTGCACCGCGACCGGCTGTGCGTGATCCAGCTTTCGGGCGGCGACGGCACGGCCCATGTGGTGCATTTCCCGCGCCCGGTCTATGACGCGCCCAATTTGCGGCGGCTGCTGGCCGATCCGGCCGTCACCAAGCTGTTCCATTTCGCCCGCTTCGACCTGGCGATGATCCACAAGCATCTGGGCGTGCGCTGCGCGCCGGTGTGGTGCACCAAGCTGGCGTCCAAGCTGTGCCGCACCAACACCGACCGCCACGGGCTCAAGGATCTGTGCCGCGAACTGATCGGCGTCGATCTGTCCAAGCAGCAGCAGACCTCGGATTGGGGGGCGCCGGAACTGAATGCCGACCAGTTGGCCTATGCCGCGTCGGACGTTCTGTACCTGCACCAGCTCAAGGCGCGGCTGGAGGTGCTGCTGGACCGCGAGGATCGCCGCGCGGTGGCCGAGGAATGCTTCCGCTTCCTGCCGACCCGGGCCGAGCTGGACCTGCTGGATTGGGACGACGTGGACATTTTCAGCCACTAACGCCCCCCATCCTTCTTTTCGCCTTCCGCTTGGCGGCGCGATTCGTATAGTGGGGAACCGCGCCCGTCTGGCGCGGGGATTGCAAGTTGAACCGGGACCCGTTCATGACCATCGCCGCGCAGGAAGACGTCTCCGCCCCGGAAGGCGTCTCCGCCGATATTCTTTCCGCCCGCCGCGTGCTGGCCGCCGAGGCGGCCGCGCTGGAGGCCCTTGCCCAATCGCTGGACGGTCCCTTCGTCGCGGCGGTCGAGGCCATGGCCACCGCCACCGGCCGCGTGGTGGTGTCGGGCATGGGCAAGTCGGGCCATATCGCGCGCAAGATCGCCGCAACCCTGGCCAGCACCGGCACCCCGGCCTTTTTCGTCCATCCCGGCGAGGCCAGCCACGGCGATTTGGGCATGATCATGCCCGGCGACGTGGTGGTGGCGCTGTCCAATTCCGGCGAGACGCCGGAACTGGGCGACATCATCGCCTATACCCGCCGCTTCGAGATTCCGCTGATCGGCATCACCTCGCGCGCGGGCAGCGCCCTGGCGCAGGCTGCCGATGTCGGGCTGATCCTGCCCAAGACCCCCGAAGCCTGTCCCATGGGGCTGGCGCCCACCACCTCGACCACGCTGATGCTGGCGCTGGGCGACGCCCTGGCGGTGGCGCTGCTGGAACGCAAGAACTTCACCGCCGCCGATTTCCGCGTCTTCCATCCCGGCGGCAAGCTGGGCCAGCGCCTGCTGAAAGCCGCCGACCTGATGCATGGCGGCGACGGCGTGCCGCTGGTGGCGCCCGATTCCACCATGGCCGACATGCTGCTGGTGATGACGGAAAAGCGCCTGGGCTGCGCCGGAGTGGTCGAGGGCGGCCGCCTGGTCGGCATCGTCACCGACGGCGATTTGCGCCGCCACATGAGCGGCGACCTGCTGACCCGCCGCGCCGCCGAGGTGATGACCCGCGACCCCAAGACGGTGCCGCCGACCATGCTGGCGGCCGAGGCGCTGCGCATCATGAATTCCAAGGCCATCACCACCCTGTTCGTGGTCGAGGACGGGCGCCCGGTGGGCGTGCTGCACGTCCACGACCTGCTGCGCTCTGGCGTGGCCTGAGCGGAAGGGGGGCGCGGTCATGACCCTGCATGCCGATTCCGACCTGCGCCCGCAACAGCCGTCCGCGCGGCGTGCCCTGATCCGTCTGCCGCGCCGCCGTGCCGCCAAGGCGGCCAAGGTGTCGGGCAGCCATCACCGCTATACCCGGATGGTCGGCACCCTGCGGCTGGTGCTGCCCGCCTTGGCCGCCATCCTGTTGGGGCTGGTGGTGGCGTGGCCCAAGCTGACCAGCAACGACGACCGCTTCCAGGTGGGGTTCTCGCAACTGTCGCCGTCGTCGGTCCAGACCCTGTCCATGGTCAACGCCCGTTTCCAGGGGTTGAACCGCCGCAACCAGCCCTTCACCCTGACCGCCGACATCGCCACCGAGGACGCCCCCGGCGCCGGGCTGATCGTGCTGGACGCGCCCAAGGGCGACTTCCTGACCACCGGCGGCAAGGGCGTCTATGTGGAGGCGCGGCGCGGTTTCTACCGTCAGAAGGAACAATTGCTGGACCTGGAGGGCGAGGTCGCGCTGTTCCACGAAGACGGCTATGAATTGCACACCGAAAAGGCCAGCATCGACCTGCGGACGTCCGAGGTGGTGGGCACCGTGCCAGTCACCGGCAACGGGCCGCAGGGCCGGATCGACGGCACCGGCTTTCGCATGCGCGAAAAGGGGACGCGCATCGAGGTGACGGGGCAGTCCAAACTGAAACTCAAGGGGGCGGGCTCGAAATGATGCGGGGGAACGTCGCGGCGCTGGCCCTGGCCGTGCTGCTGGTCGCGGGACCGGCGGCGGCCCAGGGCTTCAACCTCAGCCAGAACAACAATGCCGAGATCCAGGTCTATGCCGATGACGGCATCGAATGGGTGTCCGACGCCACCCGCGTCATCGCCCGCGGCAACGCCAAGGCGGTGCGCGGCACCACCACCGTCACCGCCGACACCCTGACCGCCTATTACCGCGACGGCCAGGGCGGCAACGAGATCTGGCGCATCGACGCCGATGGCAATGTGGTGATCAAGACCCCGACCGAGACGGCGACCGGGTCCAAGGCCACCTATGATCTGGAAAAGGCCATCTTCGTGCTGCGCGGCGCGCCGCCCAAGCTGGTGACGCCCACCGACACCATCACCGCCAAGGACACCCTGGAATATTGGGAGAAGGAGCGCATGGCGGTGGCGCGCGGCGACGCGGTGGCGACCACCACCGGCAAAAGCATCAAGTCCGACGTGCTGACCGCCCATTTCAAGGACAAGAGCGGCGCCCCGGCCAAGGGCAAGGCGGCCAAGGGCGCCGCCCCCGGCGGCGACCTGGAATTGCAGCGGGCCGACGCCTATGGCCATGTGGTGCTGACCACCCCGCGCGAGGTGGTGAACGGCGACCGCGCCGATTACAACCTGGAAACCGGTATCGCCACGGTCAGCGGTTCGGTTAAGCTGGTCCGCGACGGCAACGAGCTGAACGGCGGCTACGCCCACGTCAACCTCAATACCGGCATCAGCAAGCTGTTCGGCGCCGCCCCCGGCGAGAAGGTCGGCGACACCCGCGCCCACGGCACCTTCCTGCCGGAAAAGCCGCAGGACGGCAGCGAGCGGCGCAAGCCGCTGTTCAAGGGACAGGCCCCCAATTCGGGCGGCGCCGGGGAAGGGCGCTGAAGGAAATGCGGATGGATGCGATCAATTCCAGCGAGCCGAGGCTCGGTTCGAATAGCGAGCCCCGGCTCGGTTCAAACGACCAGCCCCGGCTCGGTTCTCAGACGGGCGGCGGGCCGAAGCCCGCCCAGGCCCCGGGCGGCCTGCACGCCCGCAACATCGGCAAGAATTTCAAGCGCCGCAGCGTGCTGCGCGACGTCTCGATCCAGGTCAGCCGGGGCGAGGCGGTGGGGCTGCTTGGCCCCAACGGCGCGGGCAAGACCACCTGTTTCTATTGCATCACCGGCCTGATCAATCCCGATTCCGGGTCCATCGAACTGGACGGCCACGAGATCACCGGCCTGCCCATGTACCGCCGCGCCCGCCTGGGCATCGGCTATCTGCCCCAGGAAGCCTCGATCTTTCGCGGCCTGACCGTGGAACAGAACCTGATGGCGGTGCTGGAGGTGGTGGAAACCGACCGCGACGCGCGCGAGGCGCGGCTGGACGAATTGCTGGCGGAATTCGGTGTCGAACATCTGCGCCGCGCCCCGGCCATGGCCCTGTCGGGCGGCGAGCGGCGGCGCGTGGAAATCGCCCGTGCCCTGGCCTCGCGTCCGCATTTCATCCTGCTGGACGAACCGCTGGCCGGCATCGACCCCATCGCCGTGTCGGACATCCGCGATCTGGTGGCCCATCTCAAGCATCGCGGCATCGGCGTGCTGATCACCGACCACAACGTCCGTGAAACCCTGGACATCATCGACCGCGCCTACATCCTGCATGACGGCACCGTGCTGATGGAGGGGCCGCCCGAGGAGATCGTGGCGCACGAAGGCGTGCGTCGGGTCTATCTGGGCGAGAATTTCAGCCTGTGACCGGGCGCCGGAACGGAAGGTTGGCCTAGACCATGGCGCTTACTCCCCGGTTGGACATCCGTCAGACCCAAGCCCTGGTGATGACGCCGCAATTGCAGCAGGCCATCAAGCTGCTGCAATTGTCCAACATGGAGCTGACCGCGTTCATCGATCAGGAGATGGAGCGCAATCCGCTGCTGGAGCGCGAGGACGGCGACCGCGCCCAGGACGCGGCGGGCGCCGAGGCGCCGCCGGGCGATGCCGATCCGCGCGAACTGCCCGACGCCCCCCCGGCCGAGGCGCCGCTGCTGGACGGCATGACCGAGACATCCGCCGCCGACGGCATGGACGTCGATTACGACAATCTGTTCAACAACGACAGCGCCGCCGACGGCCTGGACGGCGAAGCCTTCGGCCAATGGAGCCGCACCGGCGGTTCGCTGGCCTTCGAGGATGGCGAATCCAGCCTGGAACAGACCCTGGCGGGTGAAACCACCCTGCGCGACCATCTGGTGGCGCAGTTGAACATGGACATCCTGGACCCCGCCGACCGGCTGATCGGCCTGCATCTGATCGAGATGCTGGACGAATGCGGCTATTTGGTCGGCGATCTGGCGGAACTGGCCGAACGGCTGGGCTGTGGCCCGGACAAGATCGAATCGGTGCTGACGCGGGTGCAGCGTTTCGACCCGGTGGGCGTATTCGCCCGCTCGCTGCGCGAATGCCTGGCGCTGCAACTGGCGGAACGCGACCGCCTGGACCCGGCCATGGCGGCGCTGCTGGACAATCTGGAATTGCTGGGCCGCCGCGACCTGGCCGGATTGATGAAGGTGTGCGCCGTCGATGCCGAGGATCTGGCCGAGATGATCGGCGAGATCAAGGCGCTGGACCCCAAGCCCGCCTTGCGCTTCGATACCGCCGTGGCCCAGCCGGTGACGCCCGACGTGCTGATGCGCCGCGCCCAGGACGGATCGTGGCTGGTGGAACTGAATTCCGACACTCTGCCGCGCGTGCTGGTCAACGCCCGCTATTACGCCAAGGTGTCGGCGGGGGCGCGCAACAAGGACGACAAGACCTATCTGTCGGAACGCTTCCAGTCGGCCAACTGGCTGGTCAAGTCGCTGCACCAGCGCGCCACCACCATCCTGAAGGTGGCGACCGAACTGGTGCGCCAGCAGGACGCGTTCTTCCGCCACGGCGTGCAGCATCTGCGGCCGCTGGTGCTGCGCGACATCGCCAATGCCATCGGCATGCACGAAAGCACGGTCAGTCGCGTCACCTCGAACAAGTACATCGCCACGCCGCGCGGCATCTACGAACTCAAGTATTTCTTCACCCAGGCCATCGGCTCGAACGACGGCGGCGACGCCCATTCGGCCGAGGCGGTGCGCCACCGCATCAAGGCGCTGATCGATGCCGAGGGCAAGACGGTGCTGTCCGACGACCGTATCGTCGAGATCCTGAAGGCCGAAGGCATCGACATCGCCCGGCGCACGGTGGCAAAGTATCGTGAGGGCATGAACATCCCGTCGTCGGTGCAGCGGCGGCGCGAGAAATCGCTGGGGGGCTGAGCAAAAGGCGGGGATACCGGGCGGAGCTTGACTTCGTTCCGGGGCGGAACTATGTTCCCGCCGCCCTTGGACCGGTATCGCGGGCCTTGAGTTTTGCCTTGCGCGGCCGAGATGTAAAGGACGCTGCCCGTGGTCGGGTCGCCTCCCACTGGCCAACAGAGGGTTGTTTTCATGGACATCGCCGATCTGATCACTCCGGCCGCCGTCATTCCCAATTTGCGCGCCACCTCGAAGAAGCAGGCGTTGCAGGATTTGGCCAAGAAGGCGGCGGAGCTTACCGGCCAGAACGAGCGCGCCGTGTTCGACGTGCTGCTGGAACGCGAGCGCCTGGGCACCACCGGTGTCGGCAACGGCATCGCCATTCCGCATGGCAAGCTGTCCAGCCTGGGCCGTCTGTACGGCGTGTTCGCCCGTCTGGAAAAGCCGATCCACTTCGAATCCATCGACGAACAGCCGGTCGATCTGATCTTCCTGCTGCTGGCCCCGGAAACCGCCGGCGCCGACCACCTCAAGGCGCTGGCCCGCGTGTCGCGCCTGCTGCGCGACAAGGGCGTGTGCGAAAAGCTGCGCGGCACCGACAATTCCGACGGCCTGTTCGCCCTGCTGACCGAATCGCCGGCCAGCCGCGCCGCCTGAACCATCGGGTGCATACCTCTGGTCCCGCAGTGCGAAAAGAGCTAGAAGGGGGCGCATGAGGACGCTCTATCACCATCCGCTGTGCCCGTTCTCGCGCAAGGTGCGCGTGGTCATGGCCGAAAAGAAGCTGGAATTCGACCCGCAACTGGAACGCTATTGGGAAGGCCGCGACGATTTCGTCGTCCTCAACCCGGCGTCGGAAGTGCCGGTCCTGGTCGAAGAGGGCGGCACCGTGCTGGCCGATTCCACCGCCATCTGCGAATACCTGGACGAAATCCACCGCGAGCCGCCGCTGCTGCCGTCCGAGGCCGCCGCCCGGGCCGAGGTGCGGCGGCTGGTCGGCTGGTTCGACGTCAAGTTCCACCGCGACGTCACCGTCAATCTGGTGGGCGAAAAGGTGCACAAGCGCCTGATGAACGCCCACGCCGCCCCGGATTCGCGGCTGATCCGCGCCGGTTTCGCCGCCATGCACCAGCATCTGGATTATATCGGCTGGCTGACCGAGCGGCGGACCTGGCTGGGCGGGTCGCATTATTCCATGGCCGACATCGCCGCCGCCGCGCAGATTTCCTGTCTGGATTACATCGGCGACGTGCCGTGGGAAAACCACCCGGCGGCCAAGGATTGGTACGCCCGGGTCAAGTCGCGCCCCAGCTTCCGCCCGCTGCTGGCCGACCACCTGCCGGGATTGCCGCCGCCGCGCCATTACGCCGATCTGGATTTTTGATAAGGCACTGTTATCGGTCGTCATGGCCGGGCTCGACCCGGCCATCCATGCGGTGCCGCAAACAGGCGTGGATGCGCGGGTCAAGCCCGCGCATGACGCAGGGAAGATGCTGATGCGCCTCCTGTCTTGCCTTCTCCCCGCCCTGTTGTTCGCCCTCCCCGCCCACGCCCAGGTGATCGAGCGCTTTCCCACCCAAGACAAGGTGGTGGCGCTGACCTTCGACGCCTGCGAGGCGCGCAACGCCCCGGCCTTTTTCGACAAGCCGTTGTTGGACTATCTGGAAGCGGAGAAGCTGCCGTTCACCATCTTCGCCACCGGCCTGTTCGCCCGGCGCAACGCCGCTGAACTGACGCGGCTGTCGCAATCGCCGCTGGTCGAGGTGGAGAACCATTCCCACGACCACCCCCAGCACATGGAACGGCTGTCGCCGGAACAGGTGCGGGCGGAAATCGATGACGCCGATTCCGCCATCCAGGCGGCCACCGGGCGCAAGCCGGTGTTCTTTCGCTTTCCGGCGGGCAATTACGACGCCGCCACCCTGGCGGCGGTCGAGGCCACCGGCCACCGCGTGGTGCATTGGCGCTGGCCGTCGGGCGATCCGGCCAAGGGGCTGGCGCCGGAACGGCTGCGCGATTGGGTGTTGTCGCAGGTGCGGCCGGGCGACGTGCTGATCTTTCACATCAACGGCCGGGCGCCTGCCACCCATGTGGCGCTGCCCCAGGTGGTGCGCGAGTTGCGGCGGCGCGGCTATGCCTTCGCCCGGCTGGACGAGGTGGTGAAATGATCCGGCCGCTGGACCGTGCCGACATCCCGCCGCTGGCCCTGGCGCTGGCCGGTCTGGACCCGTGGCGGCGGCTGGGGTTTTCCGCCGACGGTCTGGCCGCCTATCTGGGGCGCGAGGATGGGGCGCTGATTCGGGTGGTGGCGGAACGGGACGGCGCCCCGGTGGCGCTGCTGGCGTTGCGCAAGCCGTGGCTGCGCGGCCCCTATATCGAGTTGCTGGCGGTGCTGCCCGTCGCCCAGGGGACGGGGCTGGGCCGGATTCTGGTGGAGTGGGCGGCGGCCCAGGGCGGCGGCAATCTGTGGGCCTGCGTCTCGGATTTCAACGCCCCGGCCCGCGCCTTCTACGCCCGCCAGGGCTTCGCCGAGGTGGCGCCGCTGCCCGATCTGGTCGCCGAGGGCATGGGCGAAATCCTGTTGCGGCGGGTGGTCAGGCCCACATCAGGCTGATCAGCGCGCCCAGTCCCAGCAGCATCAGAAAGGCGCCCGAGACGTGGTTGAAGGTGCGCATGCGCTTGGGGGTGAAGCGGGCGCGCACCAGGATGGTCATTTCCGTCAGCACCGCCCACCACAGCGCCGAGCCGACGAACACCCCGGCCACCAATTGCCAGGATTGCGCCAGCCCCACCGGCTGCGCCGCCGCGCCCAGGCCGACGAACACCCCGGCCACGCCCATCATGGTGCCGGGATTGGTGATGGTGATGGCGAAGGTGGACAGGAAATCGCGCAGCGCGCCCGGCCCCTTGTGTTCCTCGGGCTCCAGCGCCTCCGCCGCCCGTCGCCAGGTGTGGATGCCGATGCCCACCAGGAACAGGCCGCCCAGCAGCTTCAGCACCGTGCCGAAATCGGCCAGGAAATGCGATACCGCGCCCAGGCTCAGCCCGACCACCGCGCCGAACACGGTGTCGGCCAGCGCCGCGCCCAATCCGGCCATCCAGGCGGCGGGGCGGCCGTCGGCCAGGGCCTTGCGGATACACATCAACCCCACCGGTCCGATGGGGGCGGCAATGGCGAAGCCGATGCCGACACAGCGCAGGAAAAGGGGAATCTCCACCCGGGCGACCCTGGTTGGTGTTTTGGCGCGGCGGCAGCAAAGCAGAAAGCCGCCCAGGGAACAAGGGAAAGGGTTAGGTCACCGGCAACGGCGCGAACAGGCGCGATGGCAGGGCGATTTCGTCCTGGGCCTGGATCAGCGCCAGTTCCCGCCGTCCCAGGCTGCGGGTTTTCTCCAGCACGCCGTACAGGCTGGACACCGCCAGCGACAGCGCCTCGGGCGCCGCCTCGCCGCGCAGCAGGTGGGCCAGCAGCAGCGCCGCCAGCACGTCGCCGGTGCCGCTGATGGCCGGGGTGAAGTTCAGGAACGGCGTGCGCACCGCCCAGGCGCCCTCGGCGTTCACCGCCACGCTGACCACCGAGGCGCCGTCGCGGATCGAGGTCGCCACCACCAGGCGCGGTCCGCGCGCCAGCAGACGGTGGGCGGCGGCCACCGCGTCGGGGACGTTGGCCACCGGCTGGCCGCTCAGCAATTCCAGCTCGAAGCGGTTGGGCGTCACCACGTCGGCCATGGGCACGGCATGGGTGGACAGGAATTGCGGGATGCCGTCGCGCACGTACAGCCCGTCCTCGTCGCCCATCACCGGGTCGCACAGCACCAGCGCCCCAGGCTTCTGGCGCCGCACCCGCCGCGCCGCCTCCAGCACCGCCTCGCCCGCCCCGGCATCGCCCAGATAGCCCGACAGCACCGCGTCGCATTGCGCCAGCACGCCCACCCGTGCCAGCCCGTCCACCACCGCCCGCACATGGGCGGGGTCCATCACCGCGCCGCCCCATTGGCCATAGCCGGGATTGTTGGAAAACTGCACGGTGTCCACCGGCCAGACCTCGAATCCCAGGCGCTGCAAGGGAAAGACGGCGGCGGAATTGCCGACGTGACCATAGGCGACGGCCGATTGAAGCGAAAGAATCTTCATTTTTGCGGTCGCTCCGCGAAGGAATGTTGCGCTGCAACCTTGCCACCAGCGTCCCAAATTGCTAGCTTCCGGTCAATTTCCAATCGGAGGTTCCGACTCATGGCCACTGTCACCCGTCCCCGCCGCAGCGTGCTGTACATGCCCGGCTCCAACGCCCGCGCCCTGGAAAAGGCCCGGACGCTGGCCGCCGACGGCCTGATCCTCGACCTCGAGGATGCCGTGTCCCCCGATGCCAAGGACGTGGCCCGCGCCCAGGTGGTGGACGCGGTCAAGGCGGGCGGCTATGGCGGCCGCGAGCTGCTGGTGCGCGTGAACGGCCTCAATACCCCGTGGTTCCATGCCGACGTGGCCGCCGCCGCCACCTCGGGGGCGCATGCCATCCTGATTCCCAAGGTGGAAAGCGCCGACGCGGTGCGCCAGGTCGAGGCCATCATGGTCGCCGCCGGGGCGCCGGACGACATGGCCATCTGGTGCATGATGGAGACGCCGCGCGGCATCCTCAAGGCGGAAGAGATCGCCGCCTCGACCCCGCGTATGGGCGGCTTCGTCATGGGCACCTCGGATCTGGCCAAGGATCTGCATTGCGCCCACACCGCGCTGCGCCTGCCCATGATCACCTCGCTGGGGCTGTGCCTGCTGGCGGCCCGCGCCTATGGCCTGGCGGTGCTGGACGGCGTCTATCTGGACCTGAACGACGATGCCGGGTTCGAGGCATCGTGCGTGCAGGGGCTGGAACTGGGCTTCGACGGCAAGACCCTGATCCATCCCAAGACCATCGACACCGCCAACCGCGTCTTCGCGCCGTCGGAAAAGGAAATCGCCTGGTCGCAGAAGATCATCGCCGCCCATGCCGAGGCCGCCGCCGAGGGCAAGGGCGTGGTGGTGGTCGACGGCAAGCTGGTGGAAAACCTGCACGTCGAGAACGCCAAGCGCATCGTGCGTCTGGCCGACCAGATCGCCGAATTGTCGGCCGATCTGGGCAAGTAAGGGAAAACTCACCACAGAGACACAGAGGCACAGAGAGGCTGTGCCGGTGGGACCTGAATGCCCTCTCTGTGTCTCTGTGCCTCTGTGGTTCTTTTCTTGGTTCAGCACGGATTCGTGAGGGAGGATCGTTCCTCACTATTTCCGTCATGCCCGGACTTGATCCGGGCATCCACGCGGTACCGCTTGGCACTCCCTTTCGAAGTGAGGGGCGGATAAACGTGGATGGCCGGGTCAAGCCCGGCCATGACGGGGAAATCAGCTTCCCGCAGTTCCGTGGTGAACCCTTCTCTTAGGGGGCTTGTCATGACCAAGACCAATTCCGGCAATTTCTTCGAGGATTTCCGCCTGGGCCAGGAAATCCGTCACGCCACCCCGCGCACGGTGACGGCGGGCGATGTGGCGCTGTACACCGCGCTGTACGGCTCGCGCTTCGCCTTCAATTCCTCGGCCGAATTCGCCCGCTCCATGGGGTTGCCCGAGGCGCCGCTGGACGATCTGGCCGCCTTTCACGTGGTGTTCGGCAAGACCGTGCCCGACGTGTCGCTGAACGCCGTCGCCAATCTGGGCTATGCCGGCGGCCGCTTCGGCGTGCCGCTGTACGCGGGCGACACCGTCACCACAATCTCGACGGTGATCGGCCTCAAGGAAAATTCCAACAAGAAGACCGGCGTGGTCTATGTCCGCTCGGTGGGCAGCAACCAGCGCGGCGAGATGGTGGTGGATTACATCCGCTGGGTGATGGTCAAGAAGCGGGACGAGAACGCCGTCATCGCCGAGGAAAAGGTGCCGGAATTGCCCGGGTCGGTCGCCGCCGCCGATCTGGTGATCCCCGCCGGGTTGGTCCGCGGTGAGTACGATACCGTTCTCGCCGGGTCGCCCCACCTGTGGGACGATTACGCGGTCGGCGAGAAGATCGACCATGTGGACGGCATGACCATCGAGGAAGCCGAGCACATGATGGCCACCCGCCTGTGGCAGAACACCGCCAAGGTGCATTTCAACCAGCACACCGAGGGCCAGGGCCGTTTCGGCCGCCGCCTGATCTATGGCGGCCACATCATCAGCCTGGCCCGCGCCCTGTCGTTCAACGGCCTGGGCAACGCCTTCAAGGTGGCGGCCATCAACGGCGGCCGCCACGTCAACCCGACCTTCGCGGGCGACACCATCTATGCGTGGTCGGAAGTGCTGGAAAAGATCGAGCTGCCGGGCCGCAGCGACATCGGCGCCCTGCGCCTGCGTCTGGTGGCGCTGAAGAACCTGTCCGGTTGGGGCTTCCCGTTCAAGAAGGAAGACGGCAAGGAATACGAATCCGCCGTGGTGCTGGATTTCGATTACACCGTGCTGATCCCCCGTCGGTAAAGAATATCATGGCGCGCACCCGTTTTCCCGGGTGCGCGTCCACCCCTGCCGGGTCGGTATTTGCCTGTATGAATAATACTTATGGTATATTCCTTGTCACATTACGGCGATTGACCTTGCAACAATTCCGTCTATCTCTTCGTGATTGAGAACGGGTTGCTTGGGGATGGGGATATGGGTCAGCTTGCGGGTGCGCGCCGCACCAGTCTTTCCGTGCGTGTTCTGGCGGTCATTCTGGCGACCATCGCCGCCATCGTGACCCTGGGCACCGGCATCGGCATCTGGAAGGCGCATGGCCGCGCCGAGGCCGAACTGATCCGCCGGGTGGATACCCTGGCCGCCATCCAGGGCATGGCCCTCAGCCGTCCGCTGTACGATTTCAACGACACCCAGGTCGCGGCGGTGATCGACGCCTTTCGCGGCGACGAATCCTTCCTGGCCGCCACCGTGACCGATTCCGACGGCAAGCCGGTGGCCAGCGTCGGCGAGGTCGCGGCCGACGAACGCAATCCCATCGCCGTCAGCCACAAGGTGATCTATCAGGACAACGACACTCCGGTCGAGGTGGGCACCCTGTCGGTGACGTTCTCGCGCCGGTCGCTGGACGCGGTGATCCGCACCCAACTGGTCGAGGGCACGCTGTCGCTGGTGCTGCTGCTGGCGGCGGTGACGGGGGCGGTGATGCTGGCCTTCCGCCGCATCTCGCGGCCGCTGGCCGCCATCACCCAGGATATCCGCCATCTGGCCGACGGCGACACCGATGTCCGCATCGCCGATGCCGGGCGCGACGACGAGATCGGCGACATCGCCCGCGCCCTGACGGTGTTCCGCGACCACATGCTGGCCAACCGTCAGCACGCCGAGGAAGAGCAGCGCGCCCAGGCGGCCAATGCCGCCCGTCTGGCCGAGCAGGAGCGCCTGACGGCCGAGTTCAATCAGGTGGTCAGCCGTCTGATGCAGACGGTGGCGCGCACGGTGGACGCGGTGCACGCCACGTCCGACCAGTTGCGCGGCAGCGCCCAATCCACCGAGAACAAGACCACCCAGGTTTCGGCCGTGGTCGAGGAATCGGTGGCCAACGTCCAGGCGGTGGCCAGCGCGGTCGAGCAGTTGGACCAGTCGGTGCGCGACATCTCGTCGCGCATGGGCGACACCACCCGCGTCACCGACGAGGCGGTTTCCATGGTCGCCAACGCCGATACCACCATCGCCGGTCTGTCCCAGGCCGCCGCCCGCATCGGCGAGGTGGTGGGGCTGATCAACGACATCGCCAGCCAGACCAATCTGCTGGCGCTGAACGCCACCATCGAGGCGGCGCGGGCCGGAGAGGCCGGCAAGGGCTTTGCCGTGGTCGCCAACGAGGTCAAGGCCCTGGCCACCCAGACGGCGCGGGCCACCGAGGAAATCAGCCAGCAGGTGGTGGACATCCGCGCCACCACCGACAGCGCCATCGCCGCCATCCAGGCGGTGAAGGGCTGCATCGACCGCATCAGCGGCGCCGTGCAGGGCGTGATGAGCGCCACCGACGAACAGCGCGCCGCCACCGGCGACATCAGCGCCAACGCCCGCCATGCCGCCTTGGGCAATTCCGAGGTGGCCGGGCATGTCTCGGCGGTGGCGGGCGAGGCCCAGGCCACCGGCAGCCTGGCCGGGCAATTGTACGACAGCGCCGCCGACCTGCTGCGCGAGGCCGACGAATTGCGCGCGGCGGTGGACGGTTTCTTCGACCGTCTGGCGCGGGCCTGACGCCATGGGCAAGACCATGCTGGCGGGCTTTGCCCTGGCGCTGCTGCTGGCCGCCCCGGCCCGGGCCGATGTCATCACCCTGCGCGCCGACGAATGGTGCCCGTACAATTGCGCCGAGGATTCCGACATGCCCGGCTATGGGGTCGAGGTGGCGCGGGAAATCTTTGCCAAGGCCGGGCACACCCTGGAATATCGCAACATGGCCTGGGCCCGCGCGCTGGAAGAATGCCGCAAGGGCAGCGTCATGGCGGTGATCGGCGCCGCCAAGAAGGAAGTCCCCGACTTCGTCTTCCCCGAGGAAACCATCGCGGTGGCCGACAATTCCTTCGTGGTGAAAAAGGGCAGCCCGTGGCGCTATGACGGCCCTGAATCGCTGGAAGCCATCAAGCTGGGGGTGATCCGCGGCTATTCCTATGACGGCGAGGTCGGCGATTACGTCGAGGCCAACCGCCGCAACACCCGCCGTATCGACATGGTGGGCGGCGAGGGCGCGCTGGACATGAACCTGAAAAAGCTGAACGCCGGACGGGTCGCCGCCACCGTCGATGCCGGGCCGGTGCTGGCCTACAAGATGAAGCAATTGGGCTTCACCGACCGCATGCAATTCGTCGGCTCGGTGGACCCCAGCCTGACCTATGTCGCTTTTTCCCCGGCCAATCCCAAATCGCGGGAATACGCCGACATCCTGGACAAGGGGCTGGCCGAGATGCGGGCGTCCGGGCGGCTGAAGGAAATCCTCGACCGCTATGGCGTGCCGGACTGGAAATAGGGCATCTGTGCGTTCGGCCGGAAGCCTGCGATGGCGGAACGGTCCAGCGGTAACACGGATGAACACGGATGGGCGGGATGGGCACGGATGATTGTGCCTCTTCTGGCGCCGTATCCGGTGACGCGTGAACACGAAGACAGACGATCCGTGTTCATCCGTGAGCCGCGTAGCGGCCTTCGAGTTCATCCGTGTTACCGCTGAATGTGTCCGCCACGACAGCTTCCGGCCACAAGCGCACCAATTCCCAACGCCCGCTATTCCTCGTCGCCGTCATGGCCCAGCGCGCGGCGCAGGCGGCGGACGGCCAGGGCGACGGCGCCCAGGATGACCGGCAGCGCCACCAGGGCGGCGACGTCGGGGTCCACATGCAGGCCGGCGCCCTTCAGGCCCTTGGCGCCGTACAGCACCAGCCCCAGCAGGTAATAGCTGATGGCGACCACCGACAGGCCCTCGACGGTTTCCTGAAGACGCAGTTGCAGATGGGCGCGGCGGTTCATGCTGCGCAGCAGGTCGCGGTTTTTTTCCTCAAGCGCGATGTCCACGCGGGTGCGCAGCAGATCGCCCGCCCGCGCCGCGCGGCGGGCCAGCAATTGCTGGCGCTCGGCGGCGGTTTCGCAGGTGCGCATGGCCGGGGCCAGTCGGCGGTCCATGAACTCGCCCACCGTCTGCACGCCGGGGACGCGGTCCTCGCGCAGTTCGGCGATGCGGCGGTTGACGATGTCGTAATAGGCCCTGGCGGCGCTGAGGCGGAACGAGGTCGAGGCGTCCAGCCGCTCGGCCTCGGCGGCCAAACCGGTCAGGCGGTCCAGCAACTCGCGGTCGTTCTGCACCACGGCGGGATCGGCCAGTTCGGTGACGATGTCGGCCAGACCGCGATCCATGCGGCTGACCTCGAAAAAGGCGTGGCGGGCCACCGGAAAGGCCAGCAGCGCCATCATGCGATAGGTTTCGATCTCGACCAGCCGCTGGATCAGGCGGCCGATCTGGCCGCGCGACAGGCCGTGATCCAGCACCAGGGCACGGCCGAAGCCGTCGGCGTGCAGGCGGAAATCGGTCCACGCCTCGCCCGCGCCGCCCAGAACCTTGGAACCGATCAGCATGTTGCCGTCGAACAGCGCCGCCAGTTCGTCGGGACCGCGTTCGGCCTGCTCCACCGCCACATGCAGGGCGGCGATCAATGCCCCGGGCAGGCGCTCCAGCCAGTCGGCGGGCACCAGGTCCAGCGCCGATCCGGCGAACGGGCTGTCGAAAGCGTCGAAGCGCAGGAAGGTGAAGGTGGAGAATTCCGAGTGCCGTTCCCACTTCAGCTTGAGCCCGCCCAGTTCCCGCGACAGATGGGTGGCGCCGTCGCCCGGCGGCTCGGCGCCGTGCGGCGCCAGCAATTCGGTCAGGAAGGCGCGTTCCTGGGCGGCGGTCAGGCCGTCATGCATGATGGCGATGTGGCTGGCCCGCACCGGCGCCGCAAGCTGTTCATAGGGGCGGGCATGGACTTCGCCCGCCAGGGTCCGGCGGCTGGCATGTTCGCGGAACATCCAACTCCGCTCTGGCATCGCTCCGGCCATGGCCTATATTCCCTTCAGGCAGCGTATGTGCTGTGGTTGGTGTACACCGGGCCTTGCGGCCTGCCAACCGCCCGACTGGCCCTACCCGTTCCGACAGGAGACGCTTTTGCCGCACGATTCCCACGCCCACGAGCTGTTCTTCGTCCGCGCCGGTCTGGATCGCGATAACGTTCGCAAGATCGTGGCGGAGAGCCTGACCGGGGCCGATGACGGCGAGCTGTTCCTGGAATACCGCCAGTCGGAAAGCGTGGTCCTGGACGACCGCCAGATCAAATCCGCCAGCTTCGACACCGCCCAGGGCTTCGGCCTGCGCTCGGTGGCGGGCGAGGCGCACGGCTATGCCCATGGCTCGGAACTGACCGAAGCGGCCATCAAGCGCGCCGCCGCCACCGTGCAGGCGGTCAAGTCGGGCCGTACCGGCCATCTGGCCGACGGGCCGGGCCGCACCAACACCACGCTGTACACCGATCTCAACCCGCTGGCCCTGGTGCCGTTCGAGACCAAGGTCAAGCTGCTGGAGGAGATCGACGCTTATGCCCGTGGCCGCGACGGCCGGGTGCGGCAGGTCTCGGCCTCGTTGTCGGGCTCGTGGCAGGCGGTCTACATCCTGCGCGGCGACGGCAGCCACGCCGCCGACATCCGCCCGCTGGTGCGCATCAATGTGTCGGTGGTGCTGGGCCAGGGCGACCGTATGGAAAGCGGCAGCCATGGCATGGGCGGCCGTTTCACCTATGACGGCATCATGGCCCCCGACCAGTGGCGCCATTGCGCCGACGAGGCGTTGCGTCTGGCCTCGGTCAACCTGGAATCCGTTCCCGCTCCGGCGGGGGAAATGACCGTGGTGCTGGGCTCGGGCTGGCCCGGCGTCATGCTGCACGAGGCGGTGGGCCACGGCCTGGAAGGCGATTTCAACCGCAAGGGCACCAGCGCCTTTTCCGGCATGATCGGCCAGCGCGTGGCGGCCAAGGGCGTCACCGTGGTCGATGACGGCACCCTGCCCGACCGGCGCGGTTCCATCACCATCGACGACGAGGGCACGCCGTCCTCGCGCACCGTGCTGATCGAGGACGGCATCCTGGTCGGCTACATGCAGGACCGCCTGAACGCGCGGCTGACCGGCGTCGCGCCCACCGGCAACGGCCGCCGCCAATCCTATGCCCACGCGCCGCTGCCGCGCATGACCAACACCTTCATGGAAGCGGGCGCCCACGACCCGGCCGAAATCATCGCCTCGGTGAAAAAGGGCATCTACGCCGTCAATTTCGGCGGCGGCCAGGTGGACATCACCTCGGGCAAGTTCGTGTTCGCCGCCACCGAGGCCTATCTGATCGAGGACGGCAAGATCGGCCCGGCGGTCAAGGGCGCCACCCTGATCGGCAACGGCCCCGACGCCATGACCCGCGTCTCGATGATCGGCAACGATCTGGAAATCGACCCCGGTGTCGGCACCTGCGGCAAGGACGGCCAGGGCGTACCGGTGGGCGTCGGCCAGCCGACCCTGCGCATGGACGGCCTGACCGTGGGCGGTACGGCGGTATAACTCTCAAGACGTGTTCAAAACGTCTTTTGAATAAATTTTAGGTGGCGGTATCCTGTGCCCCTTCGATGGGAGAGGGGATACCGCCATGCTGAAATTCACCTGGATCGCCCAACATACCGGGGCACCGAATTCCGAGTCCTGGCGTGCCGCGTCGGACGTGCTGTATCTGGGCGCCGGGGACGGCGATCCCCAGGTGCAGTCCTTTGCCCGCGCCGGATGGACTGGTCCGGTGGTCGGCGATGCCTTGGCCAAGGCGGCGGCGGATTGGGTGGCCGGGCTGGGCGGGCGCACCGCCGTGGTGATGGTCCATGGCTGGAATTACGACCCGCGCGAGGACGGGGCGACCAATCCCGACGACGATCCCTATCAATTGGTGTTCGGGCCGCCCAATCCGGCCAAGCCGGGCGAAAGCTGGCTGCCGCTGATCGACGCCAGCGCCGACGGCGCCCGCGCCGTGGGCTTCGCCTGGACCTCCATCGGCACGCAATGGCAGGCGGGCAACGCGGGCTGGAGCAATTTCTATCAATACCCGGTGCTGGATCTGGCGCCGCTGGCGGCGCGGGCGCTGGCGACCATCATCGTGGCGTTGCGCCAGGCCGGGGCCAAGGTCGATCTGCTGGCCCATTCCCTGGGCACCCGCACCACGGTGCAGGCCCTGACCCTGTTGGGCCAGTCCGGGCATGGTGACGCCATCGGCCGCGCCGTGCTGCTGGGCGGCGCCGAATATTGCTGCGACGCCCAGGCCGCTCTGGCCGTGGCCCAGCCGGAGGTGTTCAACCTCGCCAACCGCGACGACCCGGTGCTGAGCCTGGGGGCCGAGCAGATGTGCCATCCCTATCGCCCCAACGGCGATTCCTCGGCGCGGGTGATCGGCCGCCAGGGATTGCCCAATGGCGGCTGGACCGATGTGCAGTTGAACCGGGCCGACGTGGCGGCGTGGTATGCCGCCAACGGCTATCCCGATCTGTCCGGCCAGCCCTGCGACGGCCGTGGCGAGCATTGGGCCTATTACCACCAGCCCGGCAACCGCCGCCTGATCGCCGATTTGCTGGCCCGCCGCATCGGCGCGGCGCAGATGGCCCCGGCGCCGCTGAACAAGGTCGTGCCCAACGACTACACCCCCTGCGCCGTGCCGCCGACCCCGCCCGACGCCGCCACCCGCATCGCCATGAACGATCCCAATCCCCATCCGATCGTTTGAAGGGCAAGGCTCCTCCCGCGTGGGAGGGGCCTTTCTTTTTTCGCGTCGGGGGCTATGGTGTGGACGGTTTGGTTCCCCCGGATTTCACGATGCAGGCACACGCTTCCAAAACCGTCGCCGAAGTTTTCGCCGAGGCCATGGCCGCCTACGAGGAGGGCCGCAGCGCCGAGGCCAAGCGGCTGGCCAAGCGGCTGACCGAGGCCGCGCCCAAATTCGGCGGCGCCCATTATCTGGCGGGATTGCTGGCGCTGGATTCCGGCCACGGCCGCCGCGCGGTGGAAAGCCTGGCCCGCGCCATCGCCATCACCCCGGGGCAAGGCGTGCTGCATCTGGCCATGGGGCGCGCCCTGGAAATGGCGGGCGACACCGCCGAGGCGGCGCTGCATTACCGCAATGTGCTGGGGCTGGAACCCGATCATGCCGAAGCGCACGCCCGCCTGGGGGCGTTGCTGCGCCGCCAGGGCCGCCGCGACATCGCCATCGAACATTGCCGCGCCGCCGTTGCCGCCAGCCCGGTGCATGCCGAGGCGTGGAACTGCCTGGGCGCCCTGCTGACCGAAGCCAACCGCCCCGAGGAAGCCTGCGACGCCCTGCGCCGGGCGCTGGAATTGCGCCCCGACTGGCCCGCCGCCCTGAACAATTTCGGCGTGGCGCTGCGCGATGCCGGGCGGCTGGACGCTGCCGCCACCATTCTGGAAGGCGCCGCCGAATTGCGTCCCGACCATGCCGGAACGCGGGCCAATCTGGGCTCGGTCTATCGTCTTCAGGGCATGCTGGACAAGGCCCACGCCACCCTTGAGGCGGCGGTGAAGACGGCGCCGCGCAGCCTGGAATGCTGGCTGGAACTGGGGCAGGTCCGTCAGGCGCTGGGCAATGCCGAGGCCGCCGCCGCCGCCTTCGAACGCGCCACCGCCGCCGCGCCCAAATCGGCCCGTGCCTGGTATTGCCTGGGCGAAGCCCGGCGCATGCAGGGGCGCGACGACCGCGCGGCCAGGGCCTATGGCAAGGCGCTGGCCCTGGACCCCGCCGATTTGCACGGCGCCGCCCTGGGGTTGGCCCTGGTCGGCGGCGCCCCGGTGCCGGACAAGGCGCCCGAAGCCTATGTGCGGCAATTGTTCGACGATTACGCCGACCGCTTCGACAGCGCCCTGGTGGACAAGCTGGAATACCGCGCGCCGCAGATCCTGGCCGACGCCCTGGCCCGCACCATCGACCGGCGCGGCGGACTGGACATCATGGACGCCGGATGCGGCACCGGACTGGCCGCGCCGGTGCTCAAGCCCTATGCCCGCCGCCTGGACGGCATCGACCTGTCCCCGGCCATGGTCGCCCGTGCCCGCGAACGCGGCCTGTACGACGAATTGGCGGTGGGGGAATTGGTGGCCGGGCTGCTGGCCCGCGCCGGGGCCTATGATCTGTTGGTCGCCGCCGACGTGCTGGTCTATCTGGGCGATCTGGGACCGGTGATGGCCGCCGCCCGCGTCGCCCTGCGCCCCGGCGGCGCCTTCGCCTTCACCGTCGAAAAGACGGCGGATTCCGAAAGCTATCTGCTGGGCGCCAAGCAGCGTTACGCCCATGCCGCCGATTATGTCCGGCGCATTGCGGAGGATTCTGGTTTCGCCGTCACGCTGATGGAAGACGCCGTCACCCGCCAGGACGGCGGCCACGACGTGCCGGGACTGGTGGTGGTGCTGAAGGGGTAAGGCGCGGCTGACTGCCCGTTTTGAGCAACACGGATGCCACGAATACCCCGATAAAACCAACGTTTTTCACCACAGAGACACAGAGGCACAGAGAGGCTTTGCCGAACGGGAAGCGGGTGCGCTTCCTCGAATGCAGGTCTCTCTGTGCCTCTGTGTCTCTGTGGTTTATTCCTTGGCCGGTTGGTGTGGCGGTGAATACGTCTCAGCGCCCCAGCAACGCCCCCGCCGCCACGCGGTCGGGGCTTTTCTTGGCTTCCTTCTTCAACTCGGCAATTAACTGGCTGATTTCGTCCACGGTGTGGACCGGCCGCCCGGCGGGCAGGTGCACCACCGCCGCCGACACCGACATCAGCGGAAAGCGCACCACGTTGCCCTGGCGGTCCTGGCCGACGATGTGGCCGCGCGCCCGCGTCTCGTCATCGTAAAAGCTTTCCACGTCGCGGCGGAAGGTGGCGACCAGACCGGCGGTGACGCGCAGCGCCTCGTCGTAATCCAGCCCCAGGAAGCCGCCGAAGAAATCGTCGCCGCCCACATGGGCGGGAAAGCAGGTGTCGCGCGGCAACGCCTTGGCCAGCAATTCCGCGAACAGCAGGATGGCGCGGTCGCCCAGGCGGAAGCCGTATTTGTCGTTGAACGGCTTGAAATTGTCGAAGTCGAAATAGGCCAGCACCGCCTCGCGCTCGGTGTCGGCCAGCACCTCGGACACGTATTCGTGGATCAGGTTGTTGCCCGGCAGTTTGGTCAGCGGGTTCTGGTCGCGGGCGGCGGCCAGATTCTTTTCGTTGATGACGCGCAGCAGCGAATGGGCCGACAGGAAGCCCACGTATTTCATGTTGTCGACGATGATGATGCCTTCGGACCGCTCCACCGTGGAATAGGCTTGCAGGATGCGCTCGGCCTTGGTGTTGATGTCGGCCATGGGGCAGCGGGTGACGAAATCCTTCAGCTTGCGGCCGATGGTCTTGTTGCTGATCAGCGCCTTGCCGTACAGCGAATAGGTATAATCCTTCAACTCTTTCTCGCGCACGATGCCCACCGGCTCGCCCGCTTCGTCCACCACCGGAAAGAAGGTCAGCGACTTGTCGGCGCGGAAGCGTTCGAACACTTCCTCCATGCGGCAATCCAGGCCGATGGGGTCCACATAGGCGATCTGGTCGGCGATCAGCTTCTGGTCGCTGACGGCGGCGCGGCGCTCGCTTTTCGCCAGCCGGGCGATGGTCTGATAGGACGGTTTCAGTTCCGCCATGTCGACGGTGGGCTTCTGCACCAGATAGCCCTGGATCAGATCGCAACCGATGTCCTTGCACACGAAATACTCGCGCTCGGTCTCGACGCCCTCGGCCAGCACCACCACGCCCAGCAGGTGGGCGATGTTGACGATCTGCGACAGGAACAGCTTCTTCTTGGAATCGTTGGCGATGTCCGACACGAAGAAGCGGTCGATCTTCAGGAAGTCCGGTTCCGAGAAATACAGCAATTGCAGCCCGGAAAAGCCGGTGCCGAAATCGTCGATGGCCAGCCGGAAGCCCGCGCGCTTGTCGTGGGCTAGGATGGCCGCCGCCTCGCCGGGCTGGGCGAAGGCGTGGCGCTCGGACACTTCCAGCACCACCTGGCATTCTTCCAGCCCGGCGCGCTCGACCAGGGCGCGGGTGCGGGCGGTCAGGGTGCCGCTGGCGTCCAGGGCGCGGTTGTCCAGGTTCAGGAACAGCTTGGACTGCCGCCAATGTTCCAGGCGGGTGAACTTTTGCAGCGCCTTCTCGCGCAGGGCCATTTCCATGTCGGGCAGGGCGCCGAAGGTGTGGCAGGCGTCGAAGAAGTCCTGGATCGAGGCGAAGCCCGCCGCCTCGGTGTTGCGCAGCAGCGCCTCGTAGCCATAGCAGGCGCCGGTGTGGATGTTGACGATGGGCTGGAACGCCACGTCCAGGGTGGCGGCGATTTCGGCCCACGGGCGCAGGGACGCCGCGAAGGGGCTGGCGGCATGGGTCGGGTGCGGGGTCGCCTTGGCGGCCTCGCCATGGGCGTGGACCGAGGTGAACATGGTCGGAATCTCCATCCGCCGCCGGGCAGGCCGGGGCGCGGCATTCTGGCGGAGTCCGGGGGGGCGGAGTCAACGCGGGCGGGGCGCTGCAACGAAAAATTCACCGGGCGGCGCAGAGGTGGAAAACATGCGCTCTCAACCGCTTGCCTTGACTCGGGCGCGGCGCTTGGGCAGGCTGCGCCGGTTAAGGTCCATCACAGTTTCAGAGACAGGAATGACCAAGTCGGAGTTGATTGCCCGCCTGGCCGAGCGCAATCCCCACCTCTACCAGCGCGACGTCGAGCGCATCGTCACCACCATTTTCGACGAGATCGCCGCGGCCTTGGCCGAGGGCGACCGGGTCGAACTGCGCGGTTTCGGCGCCTTCTCGGTCAAGAAGCGCGACGCCCGCCAGGGCCGCAACCCCCGCACCGGCGAGCAGGTGTCGGTCGAGGGCAAGGTGATTCCGTTCTTCAAGACCGGCAAGCAATTGCGCGAGCTGCTCAACACCGACGGCAACGAATAGGCGGACCATGCGTCTGATCGGCTGGCTTCTGGCTCTTCCCGTGGCGCTGCTGTCGGCGGTGTTCGCCGTCGCCAACCGTCACGACCTGCGGCTGCAATTGTGGCCGCTGCCGTGGAGCCTGGACCTGCCGGTCTATCTGGCGGTGCTGGGGCCGCTGGTGCTGGGCATGCTGGTGGGCGGCGCCGCCGTCTGGCTGGCCGGGCATCGCGCCCGCGCCGCCGCCCGCCACCACCGCCGCCGCGCCGAATCGCTGGAACGCCAGCTGGCCGCCGCCGGGTCGGCGACGCCGCAACTTCCGGGGCCTGACGCCGGCTGACGCGTCCCGCGCCCGGTTTCCGCCCCTTCTTCGCAACGCCCCGCCGCCACCGCCAGGAGCCGCCATGACCACGCCCGTTTACGTCGCCCTCGACACCACCGACGTCGCCCAGGCGGCCTCGCTTGCCGCCGCCGTCAAGGGACAGGTGGCGGGGGTCAAGCTGGGGCTGGAATTCTTCACCTGTTGCGGCCCGCGCGGGGTCGAGGCGGTGGCCGATCTGGGCATGCCGCTGTTCCTGGACCTCAAGCTGCACGACATCCCCAACACCGTGGCGGGTGCCATGCGCGGCATCGCCAGGCTGGCGCCGCGCCTGACCACCATCCATGCCTCGGGCGGGTTGGCCATGATGCAGGCGGCGGCCGAGGCGGCGCGCGAGGGCGCGGCCCAGGCCAATCGCCCGGCCACCAAGGTGCTGGCCGTCACCCTGCTGACCTCGCTGGATCATCAGGCCATGGTCGAGATCGGCTTCGGCGGCACCGTGCTGGATCAGGTCAAGCGGCTGGCCGAACTGGCGCGCAAGGCCGGGGTCGACGGTCTGGTGTGCTCGCCGCACGAGGTGGCGCATGTGCGCGACGTGGTCGGCCCCGACATGATTCTGGTGGTGCCGGGCATCCGCCCCGCCTGGGCCGAGGCGGGCGACCAGAAGCGCGTCATGACCCCCAAGGAGGCGCTGCGCGCCGGTGCCGACCTGCTGGTGATCGGCCGCCCCATCACCGGCGCCGTCAGCCCGGCCGACGCCGCCCGCCGCATCGCCGAGGAACTGCGCTGAGGAGCGTGCGATGGCTGTCCAGGTCAAGATCTGCGGTCTGAACGACGAGGATTCCATCGACGCGGCGCTGGAGGCCGGGGCCGATTTCATCGGCTTCGTGTTCTTCGCCAAAAGCCCGCGCGCGGTGACGGCCGAACAGGCCGCCGAACTGGTGCAGTTCGTCGAGGGCGTGCACAAGGTCGGGCTGTTCGTCGATCCCGACGATGCCCTGCTGGACGAGGTCAACAGCCACCTGCGCCTGGATTTGTTGCAGTTCCACGGCGCGGAAACCCCCGAACGTCTGGCCCAGGTGCGCGACGAATACGGCGTCCAGGTGATGAAGGTCATCCCGGTCGCCACCCGCGAGGATCTGGCCGCCGCCGAACCGTTCTATGACGTGGTGGACTGGATTCTGTTCGACGCCAAGCCGCCCAAGGGCTCGGACCTGCCCGGCGGCAACGCCGTCAGCTTCGACTGGTCGGTGCTGAAGGGCTTCAAGTGCCCGGTGCCGTGGATGCTGGCGGGCGGCCTGACCGCCGCCAACGTGGCCGAGGCGATCAAGGCCACCGGCGCCCGCGCCGTGGACGTGTCCTCCGGCGTGGAAAGCAGCCCCGGCACCAAGGACCCGGCCAAGATCACCGCCTTCGTCGCGGCGGCCAAGGGGGGCTGAGCGTCCCCCCCCCCGGCCATGACGGAACAGAAGTTTACCCCGCCGCGACGCCCGCTTCGGCGAAAGTCGCCATGCCGGTGTGGCAGGCCAGGGCGCCCTTGACGATGCCCACCGCCAAGGCGGCGCCCGACGCTTCGCCCAGGCGCATGCCCAGGGACAGCAGCGGTTCCTTGCCCAAGGCCGCCAGCAGGCGCTGATGGCCGGGTTCGGCCGAGACGTGGGCGACCAGGCAATGGTCCAGGGCGCCGGGACAGGCCGCCTCCAGCGGCGCGGCGGCGGCGGTGCAGACATAGCCGTCCAGCAGCACCGGCACCCGCTTCAGCCGTGCCGCCAGCACGGCGCCCGCCATGGCCGCCAGTTCGCGGCCGCCCAGGGCGCGCAGGATTTCCAGCGGCGCCTTGCCCTTGTGGCGGGCGACGCCCGCCGCCACCACCTCGGTCTTGCGGATCAGTCCGGCACTGTCGACGCCGGTACCCTTGCCGGTCCAGCCCGCCGCGTCGCCGCCATACAGCGCGCAGGCGATGGCCGCCGCCGGGGTGGTGTTGCCGATGCCCATCTCGCCAATCACCAGCAGATCGGTGTCGTCGGGCAGCGAATCCATGCCCGCGCGGAAGGCGGCGACGAATTCGTCCTCGGCCATGGCCGGGCCTTGGGTGAAATCGGCGGTGGGGCGGTCGAGGTCCAGGGCGATGACCGCCAGTTCGGTGCCGAAGGTGCGGCAAAGCTGGTTGATGGCGGCTCCGCCATGCTGGAAATTGGCCACCATCTGCACGGTGACTTCGGCCGGGAAGGCCGACACGCCCAGGGCGGCGACGCCATGGTTGCCGGCGAAGACGCGGGCGCGCGGGGTGTCCAGGCGCGGCGGGTGGCGCCCCTGCCATGCCGACAGCCAGCGCGCGATGTCTTCCAGACGGCCCAGCGCCCCCGGCGGCTTGGTCAGTTGCGGGTCGCGCGCCGCCCAGGCGGCGGCGGCGGCGGCATCCTCGGGCGGCAGGGCGGCCAGCATGGCCTGGATGTGGGCTACACTAGAAATGGAGGTATTCAAATGACCTCTCCCCAATATATTGCGCGGGCGCGGCGATTGGTCCTATAACCCATCCGAACCCTGAAATCACCCCCGACGATGACAGACCTGCCCCCCACCCCCCCCGAGACGCCGCCGCCCGGATTGCTGTCCGAACTGCATCTGGCCGCCACGTTCCTGACGCGGGTGCCGCTGCCCGATTGCGGGCTGCTGCCGCCGGGCAGCCTGGCCCGTTCCATGCGGCTGTTTCCGCTGGTCGGCGCCGGGATCGGCCTGGGCGCCGGGCTGGTCTTCGTCCTGGCCCATGCAGTGCTGCCGCCGCTGGTGGCGGCGCTGCTGGCGGTGCTGGCCGGGGTGCTGCTGACCGGGGCCTTGCACGAGGATGGCTTGGCCGACACCGCCGACGGCATGGGGGCGCGCGGCGGCCGCGACCAGCGGCTGGAGGTGATGCGCGATTCCCGTTCCGGTGCCTATGGCGTGCTGGCGCTGGTGTTCAGCATCGGCCTGCGCGCCGCCGCCCTGGCGGCGGCGCCGTCGGCTCTGGCCGGGCTGGGGGCGCTGGTGGCGGCGGCGGCGTGGTCGCGGGCGTTGATCCCGGCATCCATGCAGATCATGCCGCCCGCCCGCGCCGACGGTCTGGGCGCCGGGGCGGGGCAGCCCGACGCCACCATCGCCGCCACCGCCGCCATGCTGGGCATCGCCCTGGCCCTGGCCGGTCTGGGACTGGCGGCGCCGCTGGCGGTACTGGCGGCCCTGGCGGCGGCATGGGGCGTGGTGGTGCTGGCCCGGCGAATGCTGGGCGGTTTCACCGGCGACGTGCTGGGGGCGATTCAACAGATGGCCGAGGCGGCGGTGCTGCTGGCGGCGGCGGGAGCATGGGCATGAGCAGGATTTCGCGTGACACCCGCTGGTGGCTGGTGCGCCACGCCCCGGTGCCGTGTCCGCATGGCCGTATCAGCGGCCAGTTGGATGTGGCCTGCGACACTTCGGACGACGAGGATTTCCAGCAACTGGCCCGGCGCATTCCGGCCAATGCGGTGCTGGTGGAAAGCGGGCTGGTGCGTTGCCGCCAGACCGCCGGGGCGCTGGAGGCCGCCGGTCTGCTGTTGCCGCCGCCGGTGATCGAGCCCGATCTGATGGAACAGGATTTCGGCCGCTGGCAGGGCAAAAGCTGGCTGGAGCTGGAAACCGCCAAGGACCCCGATCTGGCCGCCTTTTGGCAGGATCCGGCGGAAACCTGCCCGCCCGAGGGCGAAAGCTTCGCCCTGGTCTGCGCCCGGGTGCGGCGCGCCCTGTGCCGCCTGTCCGACGACTATCCCGGCCGCGACGTGGTGGCGGTGGTGCATGCGGGCACCATCCGCGCGGCGCTGGCCATGGCCTTGGGGCTGGAACCGGCCCAGGCGCTGCGTTTTTCCATCCAGCCGCTGTCGCTGACCCGGATCGAGGGCACTCAGGACGGCTGGCGGGTGGATTGCGTCAACGTCACGGCGTTGTAAAGGGCGTTTGATTCGGCGCAATCCTGGCCGCACAGGTGCTCCAGCCACCAATGGGCCAGGGCGCGCAGGTCGTGGTGGTCGGGCTGGCCGCCGTCCAGGATCGCGCGGCGCAGGGCGTGAACCCGCTCGACCGCGTGATGTTCGGCGTGCAGATGGTCGGCCAGGGCGCGGGCCAGATCGTCCAGCGCCCGGTCGATGGCTTCGGGTGGCGCGCCCGCCCGCAATTCGGCGTCCAGCGCGTTCAGCAGGTCCACCACCTCGCGGTGTTCGCTGTCGGTGGCGGCGTGGCCGCTTTCGAAATCTTTTTGCCACTGCACCAGCATGGTCGATCCCCCGGTCGGTGGTCTTGACCTGGGAACCAGTGTGCCTGTTTTTTTCGATTCAACTGAATGGGGAAATGGCGTAGGTCGCCTATACACTTGGTTATGTGGTCTCGGGAACCAGCCAGTCCAAACGGTGAAAGCCCTGGTCCGGAGAGAGGATGCGGGCCAGCCACGGCAGCAGGTTGCCCAGCGCCTCGTCCAGCTTCCACGGCGGGTTGACCAGCACCAGCCCGGCGCCGTTCAGGCGGTCGGGGGCATCGTCGCCGTTCACCATGATTTCCGCCACCAGGGTCTTGGGCAGGCCCAGCATGGCCAGGTCGGCGTGAAAGCGGGCCACCGGCTCGCGCGCCTTGATGGGGTACCACAGGGCGTACAGGCCGGTGGACCACCGCTTCAGCGCCTGGGCCAGCCCCCTGCGCAGGGCGGCGAATTCGTCGCGCTGCTCGAACGGCGGGTCGATCAGCACCAGACCGCGCCGCTCGGGCGGCGGCAGCATGGCTTTCAGCGCGGTATAGCCGTCCATGTGGTGCACGCCGACCCGCGCGTCGGCGCGGAAGCGGCGGCGCAGGGTTTCCGCGTCCTCGGGGTGCAGTTCGCACAGCGCCAGCCTGTCCATGGGCCGCACCAGCGCCGCCACCACCGCCGGGGAACCGGGATAATGCAGCACGCCGCCGCCGGGATTGACCGCCTCGACCGCCGCCAGATAGGGCGCCAGTTCCTCGGGCGGCGATGCCTCGGCCAGCACGCGGCCGATGCCGTCGCGCCATTCCCAGGTCTTTTCCGCCTGTTCCGAGCCAAGATCGTAGGCGCCGATGCCCGCATGGGTGTCGATATAGCGGAAGGCGGCGTCCTTGCGCTTCAGGTGCTCGACGATCAGCGCGAGGATTGCGTGTTTCTGGACGTCGGCGAAATTGCCGGCGTGATAGGCGTGGCGGTAGTTCATGGCCCAGGTTGTGCGGCAAATCGCGCCGCGACGCAAGAAGCACTACGGTGAAGGCCCGATACTTGTGGTTAAGACAATCGTCCGGAAATCAACGCATTGTCTTATTGCCTTCGTTCAGATGAAATATTGCACACAAAGGCGGTGACAATGTTGATCCCGCCTTAAGCATCGGTTAAGTGTCAGCGGGGTACAGGTTCTATGTGGGACTCGCGCATTCCGGCGACGGGTGCGCGGGGCCTGGGGTTTCAGCCAATCCGGGGGGGATATGGCACGGTCGGGCGTCAATTTGACGGGTGTGGAACGGACCTTCGGGGTTGACGAGATCATCGTCAGCAAGACCGATCCCAAGGGCCGCATCATCTACGCCAACGAAGTCTTCCTGCGCATGGCGGGCTATGCCGAAAGCGAGATCATCGGCCAGCCGCACAGCATCATCCGCCACCCGGCCATGCCGCGGTGCGTGTTCAAGCTGCTGTGGGACACCGTGCAGTCGGGCAACGAGATTTTCGCCTACGTGGTCAACCGCTCGAAGAACGGCGACCATTACTGGGTGCTGGCCCACGTCACGCCCACCTTCGACGGCCAGGGCAACATCGTCAGCTATCATTCCAACCGCCGCAGCCCGCGCCCGGAATCGGTCGCCAAGGCCGAGGCGCTGTACGCGGAATTGCTGAACATCGAAGCGGCGCACCAAGACCGCAAGCAGGGGATGGAAGCAGGGTTCAAGGCCCTTGTGGACAAGCTTCAGGCGCTGGGGGTGCCCTACGATGAATTCGTCTTCGCTCTCTAAGGCGCTGTGGACCTCGGCCGCGACCATGACGGTCGGGCTGGTCCTGCTGGTGCTGGAACTGCTGTCCGGCGACATGGTCCAGGCGGCGGTGGCCGCCCTGGTGCTGCTGTGCGGCGCCGCCGGGCTGTTCTTCCTGGTGCGCACCCGCACCAGCGCCCACCGCAGCCATGCCGTGCTGACCCAGGCGGCGCAGGGGCGGCTGGACGCCCGCGTGGTCGGCATCACCGAAGGCGGCGTGCTGGGCGAGGTCGAGCACGCCATCAACCGTCTGCTGGACCTGACCGAAGCCTTCACCAAGGAGGCCGACGCCGCCATGGCGAAGACCGCCGAGGGCCGCTATTTCCGCCACATCCTGCTGAACGGCCTGGTCGGCGAGTTCTCGGACCACGCGCGCCTGATCAACGGCGCCCTGGCGGGCATGGAGCGCAAGAGCAAGGAATTCGTCACCGAGGCCACCGGCGTCGGCAACACCATCAAGCACATGAGCCAGGCGGTGGCCAGCACCGCCACCGAACTGGAAGCCACCGCCCAGCAGATGAGCGACATCGCCGGCCATGCCAGCCAGCGTTCGGCCACCGTGGCCGAGGCGGCGGGCGATGCCTCGGCCCATGTGGAAGGCGTGGCCGCCGCCGCCGAACAGGTGGCCAACGGCATCCGCGAAGTGGCGTCGCGCATTCAGCAATCGGCCGATATGGCCCAAGAAACCGTGCGGGTGGCGGGCGAAACCGATTCCGCCATCCACGGCCTGCTGGAAGCGGCGCAGAAGATCGGCGACGTGGTCAACATGATCACCGAGATCGCCAGCCAGACCAATCTGCTGGCGCTGAACGCCACCATCGAGGCGGCCCGCGCGGGCGAGGCGGGCAAGGGCTTCGCGGTGGTCGCCAACGAGGTCAAGCATCTGGCCAACCAGACCAGCCGCGCCACCGACGACATCTCGGCCCAGATCATGGGCATGCGCGAGGCCACCGGCGCCGCCGTCGAGGCGGTGCGCGCCATCGCCGGCATGATCCGCGACATCAACGACAATTCCACCGGCATCGCCGCCGCCACCGAACAGCAATCGGCGGCGGTGGCCGAGATCAGCCGGTCCATCCGCGACGTGGCGGCCAGCGTGCAGACCGTCGCCAACACCATCGGCGAAGTCAGCGAGGTGGCGGGCACCGCCACCGAGGCCGCCAATCAGGTGCTGGTGGCGGCGGGCGATCTGGCGTCGCGCACGGTGGGCATGAACGACGACATCGACGCCTTCGTCGGCCGCGTCTGCTCGGGCATCCGGAATCAATAGGATTCAGGGGCGCAAAGCCCTTGCGTCCGGCCGTTGCGTTGCGGTAAAGCTTACCCTCCTACGGAGGTCATGTTTTCATGTCTGGTCGCTTCGCCATCGCCGCCGCGATTGCCGACCTGGGCACCGCCCAGGGCGCGACACCTGTTATGACCTCTGAAATCGTTATCACCACTAAAACCGGCACCAAGATCACCGACTAGCGCGGGCCGGTTCGTCACGACTGCATCAAGGCCCGCGGACAGTCCCGCGGGCTTTCGCGTAATGGGAAGGCGCTCGGGACGAAAACCAGGGCTCCAGACTACGGAGAAAAGGGATCATGGGTTACAAGGTTGCTGTCATCGGCGCCACCGGCAACGTGGGTCGTGAAATCCTGAAGATTCTGGCCGAGCGCGATTTCCCCGCCGACGAGGTGGTGGCGCTGGCCTCGGCCCGTTCGGTCGGCCGCGAAGTGTCTTTCGGCGACGACAAGATCCTCAAGGTCCAGGACCTGGAGAAGTACGACTTCACCGGCACCGATATCGCCCTGTCGTCGCCCGGCGCCAAGGTTTCGGCCATCCACTCGCCGCGCGCCGCCGCTGCCGGCTGCGTGGTGGTGGACAACACCTCGCATTTCCGCATGGACCCCGACATTCCGCTGGTGGTGCCGGAAGTGAACCCCGAGGCGATCGCCCAGTACAAGACCAAGGGCATCATCGCCAACCCCAATTGCTCGACCATCCAGATGGTGGTGGCGCTGAAGCCGCTGCATCAGCTTGGCATCATCAAGCGCGTGGTCGTTTCGACCTATCAGTCGGTGTCCGGCGCCGGCAAGGAAGGCATGGACGAATTGTTCGAGCAGACCCGCGGCGTCTATGTCAACGACGCCCGCGAGCCGCAGAAGTTCGCCAAGCCCATCGCCTTCAACCTGATTCCGCAGATCGACGTCTTCATGGATGACGGCTCGACCAAGGAAGAATGGAAGATGGTGGTCGAAACCAAGAAGATCCTGGACCCCAAGATCAAGGTGAACGCCACCTGCGTGCGCGTGCCGGTGTTCGTCGGCCATTCGGAATCCATCAACGTCGAGTTCGAGAAGTCGGTGTCGGTGGAAGAAGCCCGCGCCGCCCTGGAGGCCGCCCCCGGCATCATCGTGCTGGATCGCCACGAGCCCGGCGGCTACATCACCCCCATCGAATGCGTGGGCGAGGACGCCACCTTCGTCAGCCGCATCCGCCAGGACCCGACCATCGACAACGGCCTGTCGTTCTGGTGCGTGTCGGACAATCTGCGCAAGGGCGCGGCCCTGAACGCCGTGCAGATCGCCGAGGTGCTGATCCGCGACTACCTGAAGAAGTAATCGCCGTCACGACGACGAAAGGCGGCGGAGCCCGGTGGGCTCCGCCGCTTTTTTCGTTCAGGGAGAGCGGCATGAAGAGGTATGGGGGCCTCCCCGATCCCCATACGGGGGGAGGGGAGGGAAGGGGGAGGCCCGCTGTCGCATCCCCGTTGGGGTTCGGGGGGAAGGGGGATGCGATGCAAGAACCATAGCGGGGCTTGACTGATTGATCCAATTTATTGTTTGATTTTTAGAAATCGACGGAGGCGATCAGATGAAGATCCTGCCCACCCTGCGCCAGTTGCGCTATCTGGTGGCCCTGGCCGAGCACCGGCATTTCGGCCGTGCCGCCGAGGCATGTCTGGCCACCCAATCCACCCTGTCGGCCGGGTTGCAGGAACTGGAGAACCTGCTGGGGGTGGTGCTGGTGGAGCGCACCAAGCGCAAGGTCATGCTGACGCCGTTGGGCGAGGAAGTGGTGGCCCGCGCCCATCAGGTGCTGCGCGGCGCCGAGGAAATCGCCGATCTGGCCGCCGCCGCCGCCGAACCGCTGTCGGGACCGTTGCGGCTCGGCGTCATTCCGACCATCGGCCCGTTCCTGCTGCCGCGCGTGCTGCCGCGCCTGCGCGCCACCCATCCCGGCCTGCGGCTGTATCTGCGCGAGGATCTGACGGCGCGGCTGCTGGAACGCCTGGGCAGCGGCGATTTGGACGTGGTGCTGATCGCCCTGCCCTATCACGCCCCCGACATCGAGACGCTGGAAGTGTCGGAAGACCCGTTCGTGCTGGCCTGCCCGCCCGACCATCCGCTGGCGGCCAAGCAGAATCTGCGCTCGGCCGATCTGGTGGGGGCGGAATTGCTGCTGCTGGAAGAAGGCCATTGCCTGCGCGACCACGCTTTGGCCGCCTGCCACCTGCCCGGTCCGGCGCGCGGCGAGGGCGTGCTGGGCACCAGCCTGCCGACCCTGGTGCAGATGGTAGCCAACGGCCTGGGCGTCACCCTGCTGCCGCGGATGGCGGTGGAATGCGGCGTGCTGGCCGGAACCAATCTGGTGACGCGGCCCATCGCCGATGCGGGCGTGCGCGGCATCGGTCTGGCTTGGCGCCCCAGCTCGCCGCGCAAGGCGGATTTCCGCGCCTTGGCCGAGGTGTTGAAGGGTTGAGTTTCCGGCCCGGGGGCGTTAAGAGAGGCCGCCCCTCGCTTCTTCGCGGGTTTCCGGCGGGGGCCTGATCGACCGAGCCCGCCTTTTCCTTGGAAACGGCGGAGGACCAACGTGTCGCTTTCCCCCTATTGGATCATCCTGTTGCTGTCCTGCGTGGTGGAAATCGCCTGGGCGGTGTCCATCAAGTTCACCACCGTGCGCCCGCTGGTGGCATGGCCGGTGGCCATCGGCCTGACGGCGCTGAACATGACCATGCTGTCGTTCGCCATGCGCGGCATCCCGGCGGGCACCGCCTATGCGGTCTGGACCGGCCTGGGCGCCGTCGGCGTCGCCGCCATCGGCATCATCGCCCTGGGCGAGCCGCTGGGCTGGACACGCCTGTTCTTCATGGCGGTGATCGTGGTCGGCGTCGTCGGCCTCAAGGCCGCATCGCAGGCGTAGGGCGGTCAACAAAAAGGTTCTTCGCGGATTGGCGGGGAAGGTTGCTACCCAACCATTTATACCAGCCTGCGCTGACGGCGACTCACGGCGGGGATTCCCATGAGCGGCCAAATGTGAGTCACTCTGGCAAACAGCCGGAGGTTTGCAGTGGCCGCACCGATCCCCCTTCGCCTTGATTATGATG
>JAEXAH010000091.1 GCA_023458315.1 Pseudomonadota bacterium | reverse complement strand
GTGCCCAAGACCCCGGCCGGTGGCGATTACCTGATCCAGTTGGGTGCCTTGCGCACCGCTCCCGACGCCGAAAAGGAATGGGGACGCATCCAGCGCACCAATAACGATCTGCTGGGCAGCCTGAAATCCGACGTGGTTCGGGTGGAACTGGGCGAAAAAGGCACCTTCTGGCGTCTGCGCGCCGGTCCGCTGTCGGAACAGGCGGCGCGGCATTTGTGCGCTGAACTGAAAACCCGCAACCAGGGATGCATCGTTGCCCGCAAATAACCAGCCGCCCGCCGCCGCCATCCTGGGCTGTGCCGGGCTGATTCTCGGCGATGACGAGCGCCGCTTCTTCCAGGCGGTGAACCCGCTCGGCTTCATCCTGTTCGCCCGCAACGTCGCCGATCCCGATCAGGTACGGGCTTTGGCGCGGTCCTTGCGCGAGTGCGTGGGCCGTGCCGACGCGCCGGTGCTGATCGACCAGGAAGGCGGCCGGGTGCAGCGCCTGCGGCCGCCCCATTGGCGGAAAGCGCCCGCGGGCGAGCCCTTCGCCCAACTGGCCGCCCGCGACCTGGACGCCGCGCGAACCGCCCTGCGCCTCAATTACCGGCTGATCGGCCGCGAATTGGCCGATCTGGGCATCGACGTGGATTGCGCCCCGGTGCTGGACGTGCCGGTTCCCGGCGCCCACGACGTGATCGGCGACCGCGCCTTCGGCCATAATCCGGACATGGTGGCGGCGCTGGGCCGCGCCGTGTGCGACGGCCTGCTGGACGAGGGCGTGCTGCCGGTGGTCAAGCACATCCCCGGCCATGGCCGCTCCATGGTGGATTCCCACCTGGATCTGCCGGTGGTCGAGGCCAGCCGCGCCGAGTTGGAGGCCCAGGATTTTCCGCCGTTCCGCGCCCTGGCCGACGCGCCGTGGGCCATGACCGCCCATGTGGTCTACAAGGCCATCGACGATCGCGCCCCGGCCACCACCTCGGCCCGGGTGATCGACGAAATCATCCGTGGACTCATCGGCTTCCGGGGGGTTCTTGTCTCGGATGACCTGTCCATGAAGGCGTTGGGCGGCCGGTTCGAGGACCGCACGCGCGCCGCGCTGGATGCCGGGTGCGATCTGGTCCTGCACTGCAACGGCGACATGGCCGAGATGCAGGCGGTGGCCGCTGCCCTGCGGCCGCTGACCGGCATCGCCCAGGAACGTCTGGCGGTGGCGGCGCGGCAAAAGCGGGTGCCGCAGCCCTTCGACGTGGCCGCCGCCGTCAATACGGTTGACGGATTGCTGGCATGATCGACCTGATCGGCATCGTGCAAAAAATCTCGGTGATGGCGCTGCCGGTGCTGTTCGCCATCACCCTGCACGAAGCCGCGCACGGTTTCGCCGCCTGGGCGCTGGGCGACGATACCGCCCGCCGTCTGGGGCGGGTGTCGCTCAATCCGCTGCGCCACATCGATCCGTTCGGCACGGTGATCCTGCCCGCCATGCTGATGGTGATGGGCGGCTTCCTGTTCGGCTGGGCCAAGCCGGTGCCGGTCAATTTCAGCCGCCTGCGTTCGCCGCGCTGGGGCATGGTGGCGGTGGCCGCCGCCGGGCCGCTGGCCAACATCCTGATGGCGACCCTGGCCATCCTGCTGATGCGCTATGTGGGGGTGCTGCCCCAGGCGGCGGTGGACTGGGCGCGGCTCAATCTGGTTTACGCCATCAACATCAACCTGTTGCTGGCGGTGTTCAACATGCTGCCGATCCCGCCGCTGGACGGCGGCCGCGTGCTGGTCGGCATCCTGCCGCGTTCGCTGGCGGCGCCGCTGGCCCGGCTGGAAGGCGCGGGCATGGTGATCCTGTTGCTGGCGCTGGTGCTGCTGCCCATGCTGTCGCGGGATTTCGGCCTGCCGCTGGACCCGTTCGAATGGGTGATCCAGCCCGCCGTCAATGCCCTGCTGGAAGTTCTGATCACGGCCTTCGGGGATTTCTGATGTTCCACGAGGACGAGGAGGGCGAGGGCCGGGGCGAGGGCGAGCGGCTGTTGCTCGACCTGGACGGATTCGAGGGACCGCTGGACGTGCTGCTGAGTCTGGCGCGCGAGCAGAAGGTGGATTTGGCCAAGATTTCCATCCTGCGTCTGGCCGACCAGTATCTGGGCTTCGTGCAGCGGGTGCGGCAGAAGCATCTGGATCTGGCCGCCGAATATCTGGTGATGGCGGCGTGGCTGGCCTATCTCAAGTCCCGCCTGCTGCTGCCCGAGCCGGAACCGGTGGAAGAGGGCATGCCCAGCGCCGCCGAGATGGCCGAGGTGCTGGCCTTTCGCCTGCGCCGCCTGGAGGCCATGCAGAAATCGGGCACCGTCCTGATGACCCGTCCGCATCTGGGCCGCGATTTCTTTGGCCGTGGCGCCCCCGACGACGTGCCGGTGGTGACGCATTCCATTTTCGACGTGCAATTGTTCGATCTGCTCAAGGCTTATGCCGACCACATCGTCCGCACCTCGGTCCGCACCCTGACCATCGAGGCGCCCGACCTTTATTCGGTCGAGGATGCGCTGCGGCGGCTGGAGAATTTGCTGGGCCGCATGCCCGACTGGTCGGTACTGTCGTCCTATCTGCCGCAGATCGCGGGCGACCCGCTGAAGATGAAATCGGCGGTGGCCTCGACCTTCATCGCCGCGCTGGAACTGGCCAAGCAGGGCCGCCTGCAACTGCGCCAGGACGGCGGCGCCTATAGCCCCATTTACGTCAAGTCGCTGGGAGGCGGGGAACAGTGAGCGTCGAGATGGAACATTTGCGCCTGATCGAGGCCATCCTGTTCGCCTCGGCCGAGCCGCTGGACGAACGCACCTTGGGCGAACGTCTGCCCCAGGGTGTGGAGGTGGCCGCGGTGCTGGCGGAATTGCAGGCGCAATACGCGCCGCGCGGCGTCAATCTGATGCGGCGCGAGGGCAAATGGGCGTTCCGCACCGCCACCGATCTGGCCGGGCAATTGATGATCGAACAGACCCTGACCCGCCGCCTGTCGCGCGCCGCCATCGAGGTTCTGGCCATCATCGCCTACAACCAGCCCATCACCCGCGCCGAGATCGAGGAAGTGCGCGGCGTGGCGCTCAGCAAGGGCACGCTGGACCTGCTGTTCGAGGCGGGGTGGATCCGGCCCAAGGGGCGGCGCCGCACGCCGGGGCGGCCGCTGCAATGGGCGACGTCCGACGCCTTCCTGGACCATTTCGGCCTGGAAAGCCTGGAGGACTTGCCCAACCTCAAGGAGCTGAAGGCCGCCGGGCTGTTGGATACCCGTCCGGCCGCCGACGCCTACGGCAACCGCGCGGTCGAGGGCGATGCGCCGGTGGACACGTTGGAAGATGATGCGGAACCCGAGATCGAACCGCTGGACGACGAGGAACTGCTGGGCCTGTCCGAGTAGGGAATTGTCTTACCAGGGCGGTTGCGGCCATGACGCTCTTCTGCGATGATCCGCGCCCGACCCGATATTCATGTAACGCTAGGGCAGGAGTGACGCTCGATGGGTAGTTTCAGCATTTGGCACTGGCTGATCGTTCTGGTCATCGTGCTGTTGCTGTTCGGCGCCGGCAAGATCCCCAAGCTGATGGGCGACATGGCCAAGGGCGTGAAGGCCTTCAAGAAGGGCCTCGCCGACGAGGAAGACGGCGGCGACGCCGCTGCCAAGTCGCAGCAGCAGATCGACGGTCAGGCCGCCGCCAAGACGGCGGAGAAGGATAACGTCAAGCATTGACGTTTTAGGGCGGCCGGGGAGTTTCTGGGCATATGTTCGATATCGGCTGGGATGAAATGGCTTTGGTGGCCGTGGTGGCGTTGCTCGTCATCGGCCCCAAGGACCTGCCCAACGTGCTGCGCCAGGTCGGCCGCTGGACCCGCAAGGCCCGCGAACTGGCGGGCGAGTTCCAGCGCGGCGTCGACGACATGGTGCGCGAAAGCGAACTGGCCGACCTGAAGACCCAGGTGGAAAAGGCGACCGATCCCAACCAGTTGCGGCGCGAGATCGAAAAGACGGTGGACCCCACCGGCGACATCGCCCGCAGCCTGGAACCGCCGGTGCTGCCGCCGCTGGACGAGGCGGCCAAGCCCGCCGCTCCGGCCCCCGTGGAAGCCGCCGAACCGCCGCCCGAACTGCCCGCCACCGCGCCGTTCGAGGCGCCGCGCAAGCCGCCGGAACCATAAGGATCGATGGTGAACGCGTCTTCCCATGACAAGACCATGCCGTTGCTCGAACATCTGATCGAGTTGCGGTCGCGCCTGCTGTGGTCGTTGCTGGCCTTTATCGTCGCTTTCGCGGCGTGTTTCTATTTCGCCGGCGACATCTACACCTTCCTGCTGGACCCCTATGCCAAGGTCGCGCTGGCCAAGGGCGGCATGCGCCGTCTGATCTACACCGCGCCGACCGAGGCGTTCTTCACCTACGTCAAGGTTTCGGCCTTCGCGGCGGCGGTGGTGTGCTTCCCGGTGTGGGCGGGCCAGTTGTGGGCCTTCGTCGCCCCCGGCCTCTACAAGCACGAAAAAAAGGCGTTCGCTCCCTTCCTGCTGGCGACGCCAGTGTTGTTCACCATGGGTGCGGCGCTGGTGTACTTCCTGGTGTTGCCCATGGTGTACACCTATCTGCTGGGCTTCGAGCGGCTGCTGCCCGGCGCCGACGAATTGCCCATCCAGCTTGAAGCGAAGGTCAGCGAATCGCTGTCGCTGATCATGACCCTGGTGTTCGCCTTCGGTCTGGCCTTCCAGTTGCCGGTGGTGCTGACCCTGCTGGCCCGTGTCGGCCTCGTCACTGCCAAGGGATTGGCGGAAAAGCGCCGCTATGCCATCGTCGGCGTGTTCATTTTCGCCGCCATTGTCACGCCCCCCGACGTGATCAGTCAGTGCGCCCTGGCGGTGCCCATGGTGCTGCTGTACGAGTTGTCTATTTTTTCCGCTCGGTTTGTCGAGAAAAAGCGCGCCGAAACCGAGGACGAGGAAGAAAATGACGAACCGTCCGCCGACGAAACCGACTTCAATTCGTAATCCCCACGGCTTATAAGCCTTTTCATTTCCTGCCCCAGAAGGCCCGTCATGCACGATCTCAAGTGGATTCGCGAAAACCCCGCCGCGTTCGACGCCGGTCTGGCCCGCAAGGGTCTTGACGCCTGCTCGTCCGACATCCTGGCGCTGGACGCGGAACGCCGCTCGGTGCAGACCCAGCTTCAGGAAAAGCAGGCCCGCCGCAACGAGGCGTCCAAGCAGATCGGCATCCTCAAGAAGCAGGGGCAGGATGCCTCGGCGGTGATGGAGGAGGTGGCCAAGCTCAAGGACGAGGTTCCGGCGCTGGAAACCCGCGACCGCGAGTTGGGCGAGCAGTTGGATGCCATCCTGGCCGCGCTGCCCAACATTCCCGCCGCCGACGTTCCCGATGGTCCGGACGAGGATCACAACGTGGAACTGCGCAAGTGGGGCACCCCCGGCCAGTTCGATTTCGAGCCCAAGGAACACGACGCGCTGGGCACCGCCCTGGGCCTGATGGATTTCGACGGCGCCGCCAAGCTGTCGGGCGCCCGCTTCGTGGTGCTGAAGGGCAAGCTGGCGCGGCTGGAACGCGCCCTGGCGCAGTTCATGCTGGACACCCAGACCGAGGAACACGGCTATACCGAGGTCAATCCGCCGACCATGGTGCGCGACAACGCGCTGTTCGGCACCGGCCAGTTGCCCAAGTTCGGCGAGGATCTGTTCAAGACCAACACCGGCCATTGGCTGATCCCCACCGCCGAGGTGCCGCTGACCAATCTGTACGGCGACACCATCGTCGAGGAATCGGCGCTGCCCATCCGCATGACGGCGCTGACGCCCTGCTACCGTTCCGAGGCCGGGGCGGCGGGCAAGGATACGCGCGGCATGATCCGCCAGCACCAGTTCTGGAAGGTCGAGATGGTCTCCATCGCCCATCCCGATCAGTCGGGCGAGGAACACGAGCGCATGACCCGATGCGCCGAAACCATCCTGCAACGCCTGGGCCTGCCGTACCGCGTCATCGTGCTGTGCACCGGCGACATGGGCTTTTCCTCGCAGAAGACCTATGACATCGAAGTGTGGCTGCCGGGGCAGAAGCGCTACCGCGAGATTTCGTCCTGCTCCAATTGCGGCGACTTCCAGGCGCGGCGCATGAAGGCCCGCTTCAAGTCGGACAAGGGCAACCGTCTGGTGCACACCCTGAACGGTTCCGGTCTGGCGGTCGGCCGCACCCTGGTGGCGGTGCTGGAGAATTACCAGCAGGCCGACGGCTCCATCGTGGTGCCCGAGGTGCTGCGCAAGTACATGGGCGGCGTGGACGTCATCCGCTGATGTTCGCCCCCATCGCCGACCTGTCCGAAGCCCGCATCCTCGTTTCCAACGACGACGGCATCCACGCGCCCGGCATCAAGCTGCTGGAAAAGGTGGCGCGCAGTCTCAGCAAGGATGTGTGGGTGGTGGCGCCGGAATCCGAGCAATCGGCCGCCGGTCACTCGCTGACCATCCGCCGCCCGTTGCGGGTGCGGCGGTTGTCGCGGCGGCGCTTCGCCGTGGACGGCACCCCCACCGATGCGGTGCTGCTGGGCATCAACCATGTGCTGAAGGACAAACGGCCGACCCTGGTGCTGTCCGGTGTCAACCGTGGCGGCAATCTGGGCGAGGACGTGACCTATTCCGGCACGGTGGCGGCGGCCATGGAGGCCACCATCCTGGGTGTCCCGGCCATCGCCTTTTCCCAATATTACGGCCCCGACCATCCGGTGCGCTGGTCCACCGCCGAGCATTGGGCGCCCGCGATCATCCGCCGCCTGACCAGTGTCGGCTGGGGCCGTGACGTGCTGATGAACGTCAATTTCCCCGACGTTGCCGCCGACAAGGTGACGGGGATCGAGGTGGTGCGCCAGGGCAAGCGCAAGATCGGCGACGACCTGGCCGAGCGGCTGGACCCGCGCGGCGAGCCCTATATCTGGATCGGCGCCCAGCGTGCCGAGGACCGTTCCACCAAGGGCACCGACATCGAGGCGGTGGTGCGCGGCGCGGTGTCGGTGACGCCGTTGCGGGTCGATCTGACCGACCGCGACACCATGGCGGCGCTGTCCGGCGTTTTCGCCACGGGCTAGGGGGCGCCATGACGTCCGAGGCCCGCATTCTCCGGCTGCTGATGGAGCTGCGCCGCCTGGGCGTCACCGATACGCCGACCCTGGCGGCCATCGAACGGGTGCCGCGCGACCTGTTCGTGGTGGCGCCGTTCCAGGATCAGGCTTACGAGAACCGGGCGCTGCCCATCGGACGCGGCCAGACCGTCAGCCAACCGCTGGTGGTCGGGCTGATGACCCAGGCGTTGCAGGTGGGCGACCGCATGAAGGTGCTGGAGATCGGCACCGGTTCGGGCTATCAGGCCGCCGTGCTGTCGCAATTGTGCCGCCGCCTTTATACCATCGAGCGGCACAAGCCGTTGTTGAAGCAGGCCGAGGAACGCTTCAAGCAATTGCGCATCCACAACATCACCAGCCGGTTCGGCGACGGCTCGCGCGGGTGGCCGGAACAGGCGCCGTTCGAGCGCATCATGGTGACGGCCGCCGCCCACGACATCCCGCCGGTGCTGGTCAGCCAGTTGGCGGTCGGCGGCATCATGGTGTTGCCGCTGGGCGATTCCCACGGCCAGGACCAGGATCTGCTGAAGATCACCAAGCTGGCCGACGGCGACCTGCACATCGACAATCTCGGCCCTGTGCGTTTCGTGCCCCTGCTGGAAGGGGTGGAAGAGGACTGATCCTTGCCGCTGGCCGGGCTGCGCCTTATAGTGCGGCGCATGAGCGCGTTCCTACCCCATGTTGTGCGACGTCTGGCGCTGGCGGCCCTGGCGCCGCTTGTCCTGGCCGCCTGCGACCCCAATATGATGGGCGGCGGCGCCCCGGTGACGCGCGGGCCTGCCGCGTCCGGCTGCGGCGGCACCGTCACCATCTATGGTGGCGACACGGTCTATTCCATCGCCCGGCGCTGCAATGTCTCGGTGCGTGAACTGATCGAGGCCAACCGCCTGCAAGCGCCCTATCAGATCTATCCCGGCATGGTGCTGCGGGTGCCCGGCGGCAGCGGCGAATACGTGGTGCAGAAGGGCGACGCCCTGTTGCTGGTGGCGCGCAAACTGGGGGTGGACTTCCAGACCCTGGCCCGCACCAATGGCAAGACCGCGCCCTATACCATCTATGTGGGTGAAAGGCTGCGTGTTCCCGGCGCCTACAGCGCCCCCGGCCGCACCGCCCAGGCCAACACCAACGGCGGCACGCTGGTCATCGCCTCGCCCAACGCCCCGGGTGGGGCGCGGGCGCCGTCCAAGGCGCCGACCACCACCATGAGCCGCCTGCCCGAGCCGGAACCGCCGCAAACCAGTCCGACCGTGCCCGAGGCGCGGCCGCCTTCCGCTCCGGCGCAACAACCCACAGCCCAGCAACAGGCCGGACTGCCGCCGCCGCCGCCGCCGCCCATGGCGGGAAAGGGCTTCATCTGGCCGTTGCGGGGCGAGGTGCTGAACGAATTCGGCCCCATGGCCAAGGGCCAGCACAGCGACGGAATCAACATCGCCGCCCCCCGCGGCACGCCGGTCAAGGCGGCCGAGAACGGTGTCGTTGCCTATGTGGGCAATGAGTTGAAAGGCTTCGGCAACCTGCTGTTGATCAAGCACGCCGACGGCTGGATGACCGCCTATGCCCACAACGACCAGCTTCTGGTGCACAAGGGCGAACAGGTGCGGCGCGGCCAGCAGATCGCCACCGTCGGTTCCTCGGGCAACGTCACCCAGCCGCAATTGCATTTCGAATTGCGGCGCGGCACCGAGGCGGTCAATCCCTTCGACTACATCAAGGGCGATCTGGCGCTGCTGCTGTTCGGCCCGGGTGCCGAAGACGACGCTTGACCAAAAGCAAGGATCGCCCGCGCCGCGCGGGCGATCCTGGCGCCATGTTCGAGACAGCCCCCACCATGACCCCCTTCGAGGCCCTGCTGACCGGCGGTGGCGTGATCCTTGGCGGCATCGCCCTGTTCGCGCTGACGCTGTGGGTGACGCGCTGGCTGGCTCGGCGCTGAGCCGGACGGCCTTGTCACGACAGCGGCTTGCCCAGGCGTCCGGCCAGATCCTGGATGAACTGCCATGCCACGCGGCCCGAGCGCGAGCCGCGCGTCATCGCCCATTCGTTGGCTTCGGCATGCAACGCCCCGGTGGCGATGGGCAGGCCATAGCGTTCGGCATAGCCTTCGACGATGTCGAAATAGGTGTCCTGGGCCACATGGTGGAACCCCAGCCACAGGCCGAAGCGGTCGGACAGCGAGACTTTTTCCTCCACCGCCTCGTGCGGGTTGATGGCGGTCGAGCGTTCGTTCTCGATCATGTCGCGCGACAGCAGGTGACGGCGGTTCGAGGTGGCGTAGAACACCACGTTGGCCGGACGGCCCTCGATGCCGCCTTCCAGCACCGCCTTCAACGACTTATAGGCTTCGTCGGTGCCTTCGAACGACAGGTCGTCGCAGAACAGCAGGCAGCGGCGGCCCGAGGCTTTCAGGATGCGCAGCAGGCGGGGCAGGCTGGGAATGTCCTCGCGGTGGATTTCCACCAGCACCACGCTGCCCGGCTTTTCCGCGTTCAGCACCGCGTGCACCGCCTTGACCAGCGAGCTTTTGCCGGTGCCGCGCGCCCCCCACAACAGCGCATTGTTGGCGGGCAGGCCGTCGGCGAAACGGCGGGTGTTGTCCAGCAGGGCGGCGCGCTGGCGCTCGACGCCTTTCAGCAGGTCCAGATCGACGCGGTTGACGTGGGCCACCGGCTCCAGATGGTCGGGGTCGGCGTGCCAGACGAAGGCGTCGGCCGCGTCCAGGTCGGGGGCGGGCGGCGGCGGTGGCGCCAGCCGGTCCAGCGCGTCGGCGATGCGGGACAACAGGGCGATGGTGTCGGGCGTCATGATGGTCCTGTGGCGGGAAAAGGGGCGGGAAGGCCGAGGTTAAGTGCGCCTTCCGCACCGCGCAAGGGGGCTGCTGCTGGAGAATTTATAGGGAGTTAAGGTTTGCATCCCCCGGCAACGCCGCTATATTCCGCAGACTTTCCGATCTATCCCTGCCAAGGAGACCTCCATGTTCGTGTCACCCGCCTTCGCTCAGGCCGCTGGTCAGCCCGGCGGCATCGCCGGGGGGATCGAGGCTTTCCTGCCGCTCATCCTGATCTTCGTGGTGTTCTATTTCCTGATGATCCGCCCGCAGCAGAAGCGCATGAAGGCCCACAAGGAATTGCTGAGCCAGTTGCGTCGCGGCGACCGCGTGGTCACTTCGGGCGGCATCCTGGGCACCGTCAACAAGGTGGTCGACGACAAGGAAGTTGTGGTCGAGATCGCCGAGGGCGTGCGCGTCCGCGTGCTGCGCGCCACCATCCAGGACATCGTCTCGAAGAGCGAGCCGGTGGCCGCCGAGGCCGAGACCCCGGCCGACAAGTAAGCCGTTTCCGGCCCCCGTGCCGCACGGGGGCCGACCGACGGCCCGCACAGTTTTTTCCTTCACGACGGGACGGACATGGCCCAATTCCCCAAATGGAAGATCATCGTGGTGCTGCTGGTGACGCTGGCTGGCATCATCTGGTCGGCACCCAGCCTGATGCCGCGCGAGATCACTGACCGCCTTCCGTCCTGGTTGCAGCCGGTCAGCCTGGGCCTCGACCTTCAGGGTGGTTCCTATCTGCTGCTGGAAGTGGACACGTCCTACGTCGTCAAGGAACATCTGAATTCCCTGGTCGAAAGCGTGCGCGGCACGCTGCGCAAGGAAAAAGTCAAGTACGCCGATTTGGGCACCCTGGGGCGTGACGGCGTCAAGGTCCGGCTGCTCGACGCCGCCGACCGCGACCGTATCCGCCCCGAACTGCGCAAGCTGGACGCCTCGGCCGCCTTCGACATGGCCGACGACGGCACCGTCACCTGGCGCTACGACGAACAGGCGTTGCGCGGCCGCATCAACCAGGCGGTCGAACAGTCGCTGGAGATCGTGCGCCGCCGCATCGACGAGATGGGCACGCGCGAGCCGTCCATCCAGCGCCAGGGCATCGACCGCATCGTGGTGCAGTTGCCGGGCGTCAAGGACCCCGACCACATCAAGTCGCTGCTGGGCAAGACCGCCAAGCTGACCTTCCACATGGTGGACGACAGCACCAGCCCGGAAGAGGCCCGTTCCGGCCGCCTGCCGCCGGGCTCCATGCTGCTGCCCGCCGCCGACAGCGAAACCGAGCGCGGCCTGCCCACCGCCTATGTGGTCAAGAAGAAGGTGGAAGTGGGCGGCGACATGCTGGCCGATTCCCAGGCCACCTTCCAGGACGGCCGCCCGGTGGTGTCGTTCCGCTTCACCAGTGCGGGCGGCAAGCGTTTCGGCGAGGCGACCAAGGAAAATGTCGGCCGCTCGCTGGCCATCGTGCTGGACGACAAGGTCATTTCCGCCCCGCGCGTGAACGAGCCCATCCTGGGCGGGTCCGGCATCATTTCCGGCGGTTTCACCGTGCAGCAGGCCAAGGATCTGTCGTTGCTGCTGCGCGCCGGTGCGCTTCCGGCGCCGCTGAAGGTGATGGAGGAACGTACCGTCGGTCCCGATCTGGGCGCCGATTCCATCAAGGCCGGTTCCATCGCCAGCGCCCTGGGCCTGATCCTGGTGGTGCTGTTCATGGTGGTGATCTACGGCACGCTGGGCTGGCTGGCCAACGTGGCCCTGGTGCTGAACCTGGTGCTGCTGACCGCGCTGATGGCCGCCCTGGGGGCCACCCTGACCCTGCCCGGTATCGCGGGCGTGGTGCTGACCATGGGCATGGCGGTGGACGCCAACGTGCTGATCTACGAGCGCATGCGCGAGGAATTCCATTCCGGACGGCCGCTGATGTCGGCGGTGCGTGCCGGTTTCGACCGCGCCTTCGCCACCATCCTGGACGCCAACCTGACCCACCTGATCGCCGCCGCGCTGCTGTATTCCTTCGGCACCGGCCCGATCAAGGGCTTCGCGGTGACGCTGGGCATCGGCATCGCCACCTCGCTGTTCACCGCGACCACAGTCACCCGCATGATGCTGCATCTGTGGATCGCCGTCCGCCGCCCCAAGGCGCTGCCGCTGTAAGGACAAAGCGATGAACTTCTATTCCCGCTGGGTCAACAAGCGGACCCCCAATTTCGATTTCATCCGCCTGCGCTATATCGCTTTTGCGATCACCGCCGTGCTGGTACTGGGCTCGATCGGCTCGATCGTGTTCAAGGGCTTCAATTACGGCATCGACTTTGCCGGCGGCATCCTGGTGGAAGTGCATGTGGAGCCCAAGGCCGACCTGCACACCATGCGCTCGATCGTCGAGGGCCTGAACCTGGGCGAAGTGTCGTTGCAGGAATTCGGCACCACCGGCCAGGACGTGATGATCCGCGTCCAGCGCCAGGAAGGCGACGAAAAGGCGCAGATGGATGCCTTGGGCAAGGTCAAGGCGGCGCTGGGGCAGGGCTATGAATACCGCCGCGTCGAGATCGTCGGCCCCAAGGTCGGCGACGAACTGAAGGTGGACGGCGCCCTGGCCGTCGCCCTGGCCGTGCTGGCCATCGCCGCCTATGTGTGGTTCCGCTTCGAATGGCAGTTCGGTGTCGGCGCGCTGGTCGCCATCTTCCACGACGTCATCGCCACCTTCGGCCTGTTCTCGCTGACCGGCATGGAATTCAACCTGACCGCCGTGGCCGCCATCCTGACCATCGCCGGTTATTCCATCAACGACACCGTGGTCATGTACGACCGCGTGCGCGAGAACTTGCGCAAGTACAAGGCCATGTCGCTGTACGACATCCTGAACCTGTCGTGCAACCAGACCCTGGCCCGCACCATCCTGACGGTGGCGACGGTGTTCATCACCGTCATGTCGCTGTTGCTTGTGGGGGGCGATGTGCTGCGCACTTTCTCCATCGCCATGCTGTGGGGATTGGTGGTCGGCACGTTCTCGTCCATCTATGTGGGCATGCCGATCCTGCTGTACTTCAATCTGCGGTCCGGCAAGGACGAGGAAGGCGACGCCGAACCGGCGTCGCCGTAATCCCGCACAGGGGCAGGCGCCATGGACATCACCCCCGTCGTTTCCGCCGACCGCCAGTTGATCCATGGCTATGGCGATCTGGGTTTCACCATCACCGGGCTGCGCCATGAAGGGTCGGTTCTGGTGTTTCCCGACCGCACCCTGGCGTGGCCGGTGGCGGCGGTGGCCGAACTGACCCTGGATGCCCTGGCCCCCATCCTGGCGGCCGAACCGCGCCCGGCGGTGCTGCTGTTGGGGTGCGGCAAGGGCATGAGCGTGGTGCCGCGCGACATCAAGGCGGCGTTGCGCGCCCAGGGCATCGTGGTCGAGCCCATGGACACCGGCGCCGCCTGCCGTACCTACAACGTGCTGCTGACCGAAGGCCGCGACGTGGCGGCGGCCCTGATCGCGGTGTGATCTTCCCGGGTTTTCGGACAACAAAAAAGGGCCTCCACTGGAGGCCCTTCTTCGTTTCCGCGTTTCGCCCCGGAATTACTGGGCGATGACGCTGACGGCGCGGCGGTTCTTGGACCAGGCGGCTTCGTTCGAGCCGATGGCCTCGGGGCGCTCCTTGCCGTAGGTGGTGGTGCTCAGGCGGTTGGACGAGAGGCCCTGGGCCAGCAGGTATTCGCGGGCCGACTGGGCGCGGCGGTCGCCCAGCGCCAGGTTGTATTCGCGGGTGCCGCGTTCGTCGGCGTGGCCTTCGATGCGCAGGGTGATGGTCGGGTAACGGCGCAGGAAGGCGGCCTGGCGGTCCAGGGTGGCCTTGGATTCGCCGCTCAGCGAAACGCTGTCGGTGCCGTAATAGACGCGGTCGCCGACGCTGGTCTGGAATTCACGCTGCAACTGGGCCAGACGCTCGGCCTCGGTCAGGGCGCCCTGGCCGACGGGGCCACGGCTCGGCTGCGCGCCGACGGCGGAACCGGAACCGGTCACGGCGCCGGTCTGCTGGGGGTTGTCCGAGCAGGCCGCGACAGCCAGAAGGGCGGTCAGGGCGGTGAACGAAACGACGATGCGACGCATGGTTGTGTGTTCCCTGGTGGTGTTAATCGCCCGGTCGCATAGACCGGCATCGGCACGATGGCCGACGATGGTGGCGGAAATGTGGAAACGGCCTCTCCCATGGAAAGGAGAGGCCGTTGCTTTACCACGAATTTCCGATTTAGCCCAGGTTCTTCTCGACGAAGTCCCAGTTGACCAGATGGTCCAGGAACGCCTGGACGAAGTCGGGGCGGCGGTTCTGGTAGTCCAGGTAATAGGCGTGTTCCCAGACGTCCACGGTCAGCAGCGCCTTCTGACCATGCGCCATGGGCAGGTCAGCATTGCCGGTCTTGACGATCTTCAGCGCGCCGTTGTCCAGCACCAGCCAGGCCCAGCCGGAACCGAACTGGGTGACGGCGGCGTTCTTGAATTCCTCGGCGAACTTTTCGTAGGACCCGAAGGCGGCCTCGATGGCGGCCAGAACCTTGCCCGACGGCTTGCCGCCGCCGCCCTGCTTCATGCAGTTCCAGAAGAAGGTGTGGTTCCACACCTGGGCGGCGTTGTTGAAGATGCCCTGCTTGGCCGGCAGATCCTTGGCGGCGACGGCGATGACCTCTTCCAGCGACTTGGACGCCAGATCGGTGTCCTTGGTCAGATTGTTGAGGTTGACCACATAGGCGTTGTGGTGCTTGCCGTGGTGGAATTCCAGGGTCTGGGCCGAGATGTGGGGGGCCAGGGCAGACTTGTCATAGGGAAGGGCGGGAAGCTCGAAAGCCATGGGGTGCCTCTTTGCTCAATGGGATAGTTTGGAAAAGGTCTAAACCTGCCGCACAACATAGGGAGCCGACGGGCAGTTGTGAAGTGGCTAAAACAATATCACGCGAAGGTCAGTCCGTCGCGTCCTGTCGCCAGCCGGGCGGCATGCAGTCCCGAGGCGACCGCCGCTTCCATGGTGCACGGCCAGGGCGAGGCCAGCCAGTCCCCGGCCAGCCACAGCCACGGCCACGGTGTGCGCGGGCCGGGGCGGCGGCGCAGGGCGGCCGGGGTGTGGGCCAGGGTGGCGCGGCGTTCCTTGATCACCCGAACGGGCGGCACGCGGGTGGGGACGCCGCCGACCAGCGGGGCGATCTCGGCCCATAATTGCCGCCCCAGATCCTCGGCCCGGATGTCGAGCAGGGCGTCGGCGGCCGAGACGGTGACGGAAACCACGTCGTCACGGGCGAACAGCCATTGCGCGGTGCCGCCCACCAGCCCCAGGAAGGGCTGGCCGCCGGGCAGGACGACGGCGTGGTCCAACCGGTAATGGGCGTTGACGATGGCCGAACAGGGCAGGGCGGGCAGGCCCGGCACCAGTTCCGCCGCCGCCCAGGACGGCACCGCCAGGACGGCGCGGTCGCCATCGCGCATGGGCAGGGGGCCGTCGTCGAATTCCAGGGCGCGCGGCGTGATGGCAGTCAGGCGATGGCCATAGCGCAGCCGGGTGCCGTGGGCGGCCAGGGTGGCCTCGGCCGGGGCGGCGAACAGCGCCGACAGGCCGCCCGCCGCCAGATGGGGGCGCATGGCGGCGCGGCCGCCCAGGAACACCGCCCGCAGCACCGCAGCCAGCAGACGCGCCGAGGCCCGTTCCGGCGCGGTGTTGAGGATGGCTTCGCACAGGGGGCGCCACAGCCGCTCGAAGGACGGGGCGCGGCCCAGGCGCCCGGCCACCGTGGCGCCGTCGCCCAGCCATGGCAGGCCCAGGGCGCGCAGGGTTTCCCCCAGTCCGGCGGGCGGCTGGCCCGGCCGCACCACCCAATGGCCGCCGTCGCGCAGATCGGCGAAGGGAAAAGCCGCGTCCAGGGTTTCCAGCGTCTCGGCGCCGCCGATGGCGGCGGCGAAAGCCAGGGCGTGGCGGTTGGCGCCCAGCAGCAGATGGCTGCCATTGTCAATCATCCGACCAATAAGTTGACAATGGAACGAGCGGCAGCGGCCGCCCGCCTGGGGGGCCGCCTCGTGCACGGTGACGCGCCATCCGGCCCGCGCCGCCGCCACGGCCGCCGCCAGTCCGGCCAGCCCGGCGCCGATGACATGCAGGGCGGGGCGGTCCGGCATCAGCCGCCCACCGCCGCCACCCGCAGGGCGATCCACAGCCGCGTCAGCCGCGACAGGCGCGGCGGCCGTTCGGGGTCGCGCCAGCCGCGCGCCACCAGCCGCGCCAATTGGCGGCGATAGGTGGCCATCATCATCATGGCGGGCAGCAGGCGGGCGCGGCCCAACCGCTTCAACTCGGCCTCGGCCTGCCGGAAATCCTCCTCGGCCCAGCGCGCCACCACGGCGCAGGCGCGGGGCAGGGCGGGGTGGGTCAGCACGGCGCGCGGCGAATGCACCACCATGCCCACATCGCGCAGCGCCTCGACCGGCAGATACAGGCGGCCCAGCCGGGCATCCTCGGCCACGTCGCGCAGGATGTTGGTCAGTTGCAGCGCCTCGCCCAGCAGGATGGCGAAATCCTCGGCCTCGGGCCGCTCGAAGATGCGGACCGCCAGCAATCCCACCGACCCGGCGACCCGGCGGCAATACAGCCGCAACTCGGCCATGCTCGGCGCTGTCAACGGCCCGTTGACATCGCTGTCCATGCCGTCGATCAGGGCTTCCAATTCGGCGCGCGGCAGGTCGAAACGGCGGATGGCCGGGGCCAGCGCCGCCAGGGTGGGGTCGAGGGCGACGCCGGTTTCATAGAACGCCGCCACCGCGCCGCGCATCACCGCCAGCCGGGCGCGGCGGGTGTCCAGCGGCCCGTCGCCGTCGGCGATGTCGTCAAGCACGCGGCAGTAATCGTACAGGGCGAACATGGCGTCGCGGCGATGGCGCGGCAGCACGCGCATGGCCCAATAGAAGGACGAGGAGCCGCCGCTCACCGGCGCACCCCGCGCCACAGACCGCACAGCACCGCCGAGGCATAGCCCAACGGCGACAGCCGGACCGCGCGGGCCAGCGGATCGCGGCGGCGCAGCAGCGCCGACAACCGTTCCGCCACCGTCAGGATCACCGAGGCTTCCAGCGCCAGACGGCGGTCGCGCAGGGTGCGCGGCAGCGGCCGCGCCAGATCCAGCAGGGCGTCCACATGGTCCAGCGCCAGGTCGAACACCTGGCGCAAGGCGGGCGGCGCCGCATCCTCGGCCAGAACGTCGGGGGTCAGGCCGTGGCCGCGCAGCCAGTCGCGCGGCAGATAGACGCGGCCCAGGGCGCGGAAATCCTCGCCGCAATCCTGAAGGTGGTTCAGCACCTGCAAGGCCGTGCACAGGGAATTGCTGGCCGGGACGGCGGATGCGTCCTCGCCGTGCAAGGCCAGCAGGAAACGCCCGACCGGCGCCGCCGAAAAGCGGCAATACAGCATCAGGTCGCCCCAGTCGCGGCAATGATCGACCACCGCATCGCGGCGGAACGCCTGCAACAATTGCGCGGCATGACCCAGCAGCAGCGGATCGCCGTTCACCGCGGCGCGCAGGTCGGCGGCGGATTCGGTGAACGAGGTGGTTTCATGCCGCCCCTCCAGGGTGTCCTCCAGCGCCTCCAGCCGCAGGATCTTGCTGTCGGCGGTCAGGTCGGGATTGTCGGCGATGTCGTCGGCGGTGCGGGCGAAATGATAGAACGCCATCACCTGTTCCCGCGTCGCGGCGGACAGCAACAGCGACGCCACGGGAAAGTTCTCCTGCGTGGCGGTTTTCGACGGTTTTGCTGGCATGGCGACAACGGCGGCCCGGGGCAAGGGGACCTCCCATTGGTGCGGCGCTGGAAAGCCTCTATATATGCCATGCCGACGCCGCGTCGGCATAGGGGATTCGCCGAAATATGCCTTCTGAACATTCCTTGTCCGCCGCCGCGCAACTGGTCCACCGCCACGACCGCGAGCGTTTCGTCACCGCCCTGTTCGCCCCCGCCGCCGCGCGCGAGGCGCTGTTGACGCTGTACGCCTTCAACCTGGAAACCGCCCGTGTGCGCGAGAACGTGCACGAGGCCATGGCGGGCATGATCCGCCTGCAATGGTGGCGCGACGTGCTGGCGGGCGAGCGCGACGAGGAAGCGGCCCGCCATCCGGTGGCCGGGCCGTTGCTGGTCCTGGCGCGCGAGCGTGCGTTGCCGGTGGCGCTGTTCGATCTGATGTTGACCGCGCGGGAAAAGGATTTGTTGGCGGCGCCCTTCGCCACCACCGCCGACCTGGTGCAATACGCCGCGCAGACGGCGGGCGCCCTGTGCGAACTGGCGGCGTTGTCCCTGGGTGCCGATGACGAGGCCAGCCGTCAGGCGGCGCGGCTGGCGGGCGAGGGCAGCGCCCTGGCCGGATTGCTGCGTGCGGTGCCGGTGCATCTGGGTCAGGGCTGGCTGACCCTGCCGGGCGATCTGCTGCGACAGGAAGGATCGTCCGTGGACGAGGCGGCGGCCGGGCGGACATCCAAGGATATCCTGGCCCGCGTGGCGGCGGCGCTGGCCTGTCAATCGCGGTTGACGCTGACCCGCGCCCGCCAGCTTCGCCCGGTGCGTCGGGCGGTTCCCGCCTTGCTGGGCGCCAGTTTGGCCTCGGCCCATCTCAGGCGGCTGGAACGTTCAGGCTGGGACCTGTTCGACGCCGCCCATCTGCGACCACACCCCATGCCGGTCCGGTTGACCATCAATGCCCTGTTGGGGCGGTTCTGACAGACTGCGGCAAAACTCCGCTTCGCGGTTGGGCCGCAGCCCAAACCCGCCCGGAGGCGCAGCCTCATATGCGCTAACTTAGCAGCGCGTGATGAACAATGAATTCACCACAGAGACACAGAGGCACAGAGATACCCGCCAGAATTGAGGTAATTCGTTCACCACGGCTCCAATCTCTCTGTGCCTCTGTGTCTCTGT
>JAEXAH010000090.1 GCA_023458315.1 Pseudomonadota bacterium | reverse complement strand
GGAGAACAGCACGGCGGCGATGGCCAGCCACATGTAGCCGGCAGCGACGACCGCCTGCAGCACGGCGAACTTGGCGAAGAAGCCGACGAAGAACGGGATGCCGGCCATGGACAGCATCACCACCATCATCATGCTGGCGAACCAGGGGCTGCGCTTGTTCAGGCCCTTGAAATCGTCCAGGGAGTCGGCCTCGAAACCAGCCCGGGCCAGCAGCAGGATCATGCCGAAGCCGGCCACGCTGGTGATGACGTAGGCCACCATGTAGAACATGGAGGAGCTGTAGGCATTCAGGGCGAAACGGGCATCGCCGCCGACCACACCGGAAACCATGCCGAGCAGCATGAAGCCCATGTGGGAGATGGCGGAATAGGCCAGCATGCGCTTGATGTTGGTCTGGGCGATGGCAGCCAGGTTACCGATGGCCATGGACAGCACGGCCAGGATCATCAGCATCTGCTGCCAGTCGGGCGCCAGGAAGAACAGGCCGTTGACCAGCAGGCGGATGACCATGGCGAAGGCGGCCAGCTTGGGAGCGGAGGCAATGAACAGGGTCACCGGGGTGGGAGCGCCGTGATAGACGTCCGGAATCCACATGTGGAAGGGAACCACGCCCAGCTTGAAGGCGATGCCGGCCACCAGGAACACCAGGCCGAAGACCAGGATGGTCTTATTGACCGCGCCCTGGGCCAGGGCCTGGGCCACCTGGGTGATTTCCAGGGTGCCGGTGGCACCGTAGACCATGGAAATGCCGTACAGCAGCAGGCCGGAGGCCAGGGCGCCGAGCACGAAGTACTTCATGGCGGCTTCGGTGGCCTGGGTCGAATCCCGGTTCAGGGCGACCATGGCGTAGACCGACAGGGACATCATTTCCAGGCCCAGGTACAGGGTCAGCAGATGGTTGGCGGAAATCATCACCATCATGCCCAGAGTCGCCAGCAGCACCAGGACGTAGAACTCGCCCTTGGCCATGGAGACCCGCTCGGCGATGTAGCCGCGGGCATAGAAGAGCACCACGATGACCGTGAGATCAAGGAACAGCTTCAACAGGTCCGCCATCAGGTCATCGACGAACATGTTGGAGAAGGTATAGGTGATCTCCCCCGTGCTGGTCATGTAGGTGATGGCGGCGCAACCGACCAGGGTCAGCTGGGTCAGCGCGAAGGTCAAGGTGCGGGCCTTGCTCTTGACGAACAGGTCCACAATGAGGATCACGCAGGCCATGGCCAGGATGAAGAGTTCCGGCGCTGCCGGCAGCAGGTCGGGAATAACGAAATTCGTCAGCATGGCGGCTTCCATTATTGGAGTTTGCTCTGGGCCACGTGCTGCAGCAGGTCATTGACCGACGCATGCATCACTTCGGTGAAAGGCAGGGGATACAGGCCCATGCCCAGGACGCACAGGGCCAGGATGGCGAGGAAGAAGAATTCCCGTGCATTGATGTCTTCCAGTTCGGCGACGTGGCTGTTGGCGACGGCTCCGAAAACCACCCGCTTGTACATCCAGAGGGTGTAGGCAGCGCCAACGATCATGGTGGTGGCGGCAGCGAAAGCAACCCAGAAGTTGTACTCGACGGCCCCCAGGATCACCATGAACTCGCCGACGAAGCCGGAAGTGGCAGGCAGGCCGGCGTTGGCCATGGAGAAGAGCATGAAGAAGGCGGCAAACTTGGGCATGGTATTCACCACGCCGCCGTAATCGGCAATCTGGCGGCTGTGCATGCGGTCATACAGCACGCCGATGCAAAGGAACATGGCGCCGGAAACGAAGCCGTGGGAAATCATCTGCACCAGCGCACCCTCGACGCCCAGGGGGTTGAGCATGAAGAAGCCCAGGGTGACGAAGCCCATGTGGGCGATAGAGGAGTAGGCCACCAGCTTCTTCATGTCGGCCTGCACCAGGGCAACGAAACCGATGTAGATGACGGCAATGAGGGACAGGCCGATCATCAGGCCGGACAGCTCATGGGATGCATCGGGAGCGATGGGCAGGGAAAAGCGCAGGAAACCGTAGGCACCGAGCTTCAGGGCGATGGCGGCCAGCACCACGGAACCGCCGGTGGGCGCTTCCACGTGGGCATCGGGCAGCCAGGTGTGCACCGGCCACATCGGCACTTTGACGGCGAAGGCCACCAGGAAAGCCAGGAACAGCCAGATCTGGGTGGTCAGATCCAGGGGCAGCTGATGCCAGTCCTGGATGGAGAAGGAACCGCCGGACTGGAAGAAGAGATAGATCAGGGCGATCAGGAACAGCAGGGAGCCCATCAGGGTGTAGAGGAAGAACTTGATGGCGGCGTAAACCCGGTTGGGGCCGCCCCACATGCCGATGATCAGGTACAGGGGAATCAGGCTGGCTTCGAAGAAGACGTAGAACAGCACGCCGTCCAGGGCACAGAAGATGCCGTTGAGCAGACCGGACATGATCAGGAACGCGGCGTTGTACTGGGCCACCCGCTGCTCGATCACCTTCCAGCCGGCCAGCACCACCAGAATGGTGATGAAGGCGTTGAGGATGACGAAGGGCATGGAAATGCCGTCCACCCCCAGGTGGTAGTTGATGTTGAAGGGGGCGATCCAGGAGGCCTGTTCGACGAACTGCATGGCACTGGTGGCCTTGTCGAAACCGGTATAGAGCGGCAGGGTCACCAGCAGACCCAGGACGGCTCCGAGCAGGGCCAGGCCGCGGGCCAGGGGCGCGTTGCGGTCGGAGCCGGTGAACAACACCACCAGACCGGCCACAATCGGGGTCCAGATGGCGAGAGAGAGCAAGTAACCAGACATATTGATCCCAGTCTTCTAGCTTAGGCGCGGTTAAACCAGAGGGTCAGCAGCACGAACACGCCGATGATCATGGTGAAGGCATAGTGGTAGATGTAGCCGGACTGGAAGAAGCGGACCACGGAAGCGATCGCTCCCACCAGACGGGCGGAACCATTCACCAGCAGACCGTCGATCAGCGCCACGTCACCGCCCTTCCACAGGCCGCGGCCCAGGAGGCGGGCACCGCCGGCAAAGACCACTTCGTTGAACTTGTCGAAGTAGTACTTGTTGTCCAGCAGGGTGTAGATACCGGAGAAACGGGCCTTGATGGCAGCCGGGATGTCGGGGCGCTTCATGTAGAAGAACCAGGACAGGGCAACGCCAGAGAAGGCCAGCCAGAACACCGGGGTGGTCACGGCGTGCAGCGCCATGGCGACGGCACCATGGAAGTGGTGGTGCAGGGCTTCCATCACCGGGTGGGCCTCTTCATTGACGTGGATGACGCCCTTGAAGTAGTCGCCGAAGAGCATGGGCTCGATGGCGATGTAACCGATGATCACGGACGGAATGGCCAGAGCGATCAGGGGCACGGTCACCACCCAGGGGGACTCGTGGGGCTTCTGGCCGGGAGCCAGGCCGTGGTGGTGGTCGTCGGCCGGTTCTTCGTCCTCATGGTCGCCATGATGATCGTGGTGAGCCTTGCCGAAGCGTTCCTCGCCGTGGAAGACCAGGAAATACATGCGGAAGGAATAGAAGGCGGTGATGAAGACACCGGCCATGACCGCAAAGTAGGCATACTTGGCGCCAGCGATGTTGGACAGGGCCACCGCTTCGATGATGGAGTCCTTGGAGTAGAAACCGGCGAAGAACGGCGTGCCGATCAGGGCCAGGGAACCGATCAGGGACGTGATCCAGGTGATGGGCATGTACTTGCGCAGGCCGCCCATGTTGCGCATGTCCTGATCGTGGTGCATGCCGATGATGACGGAACCGGCACCGAGGAACAGCAGGGCCTTGAAGAAGGCGTGGGTCATCAGGTGGAAGATGGCCACGGAATAGGCGGAAGCGCCCAGGGCCACGGTCATGTAACCCAGCTGGGACAGGGTGGAATAGGCCACCACGCGCTTGATGTCGTTCTGGATGATGCCGAGGAAGCCCATGAACAGGGCGGTGGTGGCACCGATCACCAGGACGAAGGACAGGGCCGTGTCGGACAGCTCAAACAGCGGGGACATGCGGGCCACCATGAAGATGCCGGCAGTCACCATGGTCGCCGCGTGGATCAGGGCGGAGATGGGGGTCGGGCCTTCCATGGAATCGGGCAGCCACACGTGCAGCGGCACCTGGGCGGATTTGCCCATGGCGCCGATGAACAGGCAGATGCAGGCAACGGTCATGAGGGACCAGTCGGCGGAACCCCAGATGTTGATGGTCTTGTTAGCCAGTTCAGGCGCCTTGGCGAACACGGTGGCGTAGTCCAGGCTGCCGAAATGGGCCAGCACCAGGCCGATGCCGAGGATGAAGCCGAAGTCACCGACCCGGTTCACCAGGAAGGCCTTCATGTTGGCGAAGATGGCGGTGGGACGGGTGTACCAGAAGCCGATCAGCAGGTAGGAAACCAGGCCCACGGCTTCCCAGCCGAAGAAGAGCTGCATGAAGTTGTTGCTCATCACCAGCATCAGCATGGAGAAGGTGAACAACGAGATGTAGCTGAAGAAGCGGTTGTAGCCGGGGTCTTCCTGCATGTAGCCGATGGTGTAGAGGTGCACCATCAGGGAGACGGAGGTCACCACCAGCATCATGGTCACCGTCAGCTTGTCGATCAGGAAACCCACTTCGAACTTGTATTCGCCGCTGGCCAGCCACTGATAGACGGTGCCGTTGAAACTGTTACCCGCCAGCACGTCCTGGAAGATGACGATGGAGGTGATGAACGCCACGGCCACCCCCAGGATGGTGGCCGTGTGGGCCAGCCAGCGGGGAATGACGCGGCAGAACAGGCCGGCGACGATGGCACCCGCCAGGGGGGCCAGGGGAACCAGCAGATAGAGGCTCTTCATATCCATAGATGCTTAACCCTTCAGGCTGTCCAGATCATCCACATGGATGGTGCGCAGATTGCGGAACAGCACCACCAGGATGGCGAGGCCGATTGCAGATTCGGCCGCGGCGACGACGAGGATGAAGAAAACGGCGAGTTGCCCGGCCAGATCCTGCATGTAATGGGAGAACGCGATGAAATTCATGTTCACCGCCAGCAGCATCAGTTCGATCGCCATGAGCAGCACGATCAGGTTCTTCCGGTTAAGGAAGATACCGAGCACGCTGATGGCGAAGAGAATCGCGCCAAGCACGAGGAAATGCGACAGAGTAAGCAAGGGACCTCCCTTATCCTTCTTCAGCAGACTGCGGCCAGGCCGCAGCCACGTTGTTTAGTCCTGTTTTTCGGCCGGCATCTGCAAAACGCGGATGCGGTCGGCTGCCTTCACGAACACCTGCTTGGCAGGATCGGTGTACTTGGTCTTCTTGGCGCCCCGATGGGTCAGGACGATGGCGGCGATCAGGGCCACCAGCAGAATCACCGACGCCAGTTCGAAGGGATAGACGTACTCGGTGAAGAGCAGACGCCCCAGTTCCTTGACGTTGGAGACACCGGCGGCAGTCTGGGGCACCTGGGCTTCGGCAGCGCCGAAGTACTGGCTACCCAGGATGGCGCCCATTTCCAGGACCATCAGCAGGCCGACCATGGCCCCCAGGGGCAGGTAGTTCCAGAAGCCCTCGCGAATGCGGTCAATGTTGATGTCCAGCATCATGACGACGAAGAGGAACAGCACCATCACCGCGCCGACATAAACCAGAACGATGGAGATGGCGAGGAACTCGGCCTGCAGCAGCGCCCATACGCCACCGGCGCTGAAGAAGGACAGCACCAGATGCAGGGCGGCATGGACCGGGTTACGGGCAGTGATCACCCGCAGGGCGGCGTAAACCAGAATCGCCGACAGGAAGTAGAAAACGACAGTCTTGAATTCCATTTCAGGTCCCGTCAGCGGAATTTGGCATCGGCTTCACGGTCAGCGGCGATCTGCGCTTCGTAGCGGTCGCCGTTGGCCAGGAGCATCTGCTTGGTGTAGTAGAGATCGCCGCGCTTTTCGCCGTGATACTCGAAAATGCGGGTTTCGACGATGGCATCGACCGGGCAGGCTTCTTCGCAGAAACCGCAGAAGATGCACTTGGTCAGGTCGATGTCGTAGCGCGTGGTGCGACGGGAACCGTCATCCCGCTGGGCCGCTTCAATGGTGATGGCCATCGCCGGACAGACCGCTTCACACAGCTTGCAGGCGATGCAGCGCTCTTCCCCGTTGGGGTAGCGACGCAGGGCATGCAGGCCACGGAAGCGCGCACTTTGCGGAGTTTTTTCTTCCGGATACTGAACGGTGATCTTGCGGGCGAAGAAATAGCGCCCGGTAACGCTCATACCCTGGAACAGTTCCTTGAGGAACAGGCTCTTAACAATATCTTTCATGGCACCCATGGTGTAATCCTCACTTCCAGATGTTCAGCGGCGACATCATCCAGACGCCGACCACGGTGAACCACACCAGGCTAACCGGAATGAACACCTTCCAGCCCAGACGCATGATCTGGTCGAAACGGTAGCGCGGGAAGGTGGCACGGAACCAGAGGAACAGGAACAGCACGAAGGACATCTTCGCGGCCAGCCAGAAGAAGCCGTCGGGCAGGAATCCCACCGGAGACAGCCAGCCGCCCAGGAACAAAAGGGAGGTCAGGGCTGCAATCAGGATCATGTTGGCGTATTCGGCCAGGAAGAACAGGGCGAACGCCATGCCGGAGTATTCCACCATGTGGCCGGCCACGATTTCGGATTCACCTTCCACCACGTCGAACGGGGCCCGGTTGGTTTCAGCCACACCGGAGACCAGGTAGACAATGAACATGGGCAGTAGGGGCAGCCAGTTCCAGGAAAGGAAGGTCAGGCCCATGCCGGCGAAGATGCCGTGATCCTGGGCCCGCACGATTTCGGTGAGGTTCAGGCTGTTGGACACCATCAACACGGTCACCAGGGCAAAGCCCATGGAGATTTCGTAGGACACCATCTGGGCCGCGGAACGCATGGCGCCGAGGAAGGCGTACTTGGAGTTGGAAGCCCACCCGGCCAGGATGATGCCGTACACGCCCATGGAGGCGATGGCCATGATGTAGAGCAGGCTGGCATCGATATTGGCCACACCCAGGCCGTCGGCAAAGGGCACCACCGCCCAGGCTGCCAGCGCCGGAGCGATGGCCAGGCCGGGAGCAATCAGATAGACCCACTTGTCGGCACCGGACGGAACGATGATTTCTTTCAGCAACAGCTTGAGGCCGTCGGCGATCGGCTGGATCAGGCCCAAGGGACCGACCCGGTTGGGACCGATCCGCACGTGCATGTAGGCAATGACCTTGCGCTCGAAGTAGGTCAGGTAGGCCACACCCAGCAGCAGGGGGGCAACCACGGCGACGATCTTGAGCAGGTTCCAGACCACCGGCCAGGCAGGGCCGAAAACGCCCTGAATGAATTGCTGCAGCATATCCATCATGCACGCTCCACGGTGATGGTGCCGAAC
>JAEXAH010000089.1 GCA_023458315.1 Pseudomonadota bacterium | reverse complement strand
GGCCTGGAGGCCTACGGCTTCAAGCCCTCGCCCAAGCTGGACGACGTGTTCCCGGCGCTGCGCAAGACGCACAACGACGGCGTTTTCGACGTCTACACCGAAGAGATGCTGCGCTGCCGCAAGTCGGGGGTCATCACCGGCCTGCCGGACGCCTACGGCCGCGGGCGCATCATCGGCGACTACCGCCGGCTGGCGCTCTACGGCGCGACCTTCCTGATCGAGGACAAGAAGGCCCAGTACAAGAGCCTGGAAGTCGACCGCATCGACGAGCACACGCTGCGCCTGCGCGAGGAGATCACCGAGCAGATCCGGGCGCTGCGCGATCTCGTGACGATGGCCAAGTCCTACGGCTTCGACGTGACCCGCCCGGCGACCAACGCCTTCGAGGCGGTGCAGTGGACCTATCTGGCCTATCTGGCGGCGGTGAAGGAGGCCAATGGCGCCGCCATGTCGCTCGGCCGCGTCTCCAGCTTCCTCGATGTCTACATCGAGCGCGACCTGCGCGAAGGCCGCCTGGACGAGGCGGGCGCCCAGGAGCTGATCGACCAGTTCGTCATCAAGCTGCGGATGGTGCGTTTCCTGCGCACGCCGGAATACGACCAGCTCTTCTCGGGCGACCCGACCTGGGTGACCGAGTGCATCGGCGGCATGGCGCTCGACGGGCGCACGCTGGTGACGAAGAACAGCTTCCGCATGCTCCAGACCCTGAACAACCTCGGACCGGCGCCGGAGCCGAACCTGACGGTGCTGTGGTCGGAGAGCCTGCCGGAGGGCTTCAAGGCCTTCTGCGCCGAGACTTCCATCAAGACCTGCTCGGTGCAGTACGAGAACGACGACCTGATGCGGCCCTACTGGGGCGACGACTACGGCATCGCCTGCTGCGTCTCGGCCATGCGCATCGGCAAGCAGATGCAGTTCTTCGGCGCCCGCGCCAACCTCGCCAAGACGCTGCTCTACGCCATCAACGGCGGCCGCGACGAGGTGTCGGGCGAGCAGGTCGGCCCGGCCTTCGCGCCGATCACCGGCGACGTGCTCGACCACGACACGGTGGTCGCCCGCCTGCTGCCGATGATGGAGTGGCTGGCCCGCGCTTACATGAACACGCTCAACGCCATCCACTTCATGCACGACAAGTACATGTACGAGCGGCTGGAGATGGCGCTTCACGACCGCGACGTGCTGCGCACCATGGCCTGCGGCATCGCCGGGCTGAGCGTGGTCGCGGACAGCCTGTCGGCGATCAGGCACGCCACGGTCAAGGTGGTCCGCGACGAGCGCGGCCTTGCCACCGACTTCGTCATCGAGGGCGACTATCCGGCCTTCGGCAACAACGACGACCGGGTCGACGGCATCGCGGTGTGGCTGGTGGAGACCTTCATGGGTCTGCTGCGCAAGCAGAAGGCGTACCGCGACGCGGTGCCGACGCAGTCGGTGCTGACGATTACCTCGAACGTGGTCTACGGCAAGAAGACGGGCAACACGCCGGATGGGCGCAAGGCCGGTCAGCCCTTCGCGCCGGGAGCCAACCCGATGCACGGGCGCGACCGCAAGGGGGCGATCGCCTCGATGGCGTCGGTGGCCAAGCTGCCCTACACCCACGCCCAGGACGGCATCAGCTACACCTTCACGATCGTGCCCGGCGCGCTGGGCCCGACCGAGGGCGAGCGGGTGGCCAATCTGGTGGGCATGCTGGACGGCTATTTCGGCCAGGGCGGCCACCACATCAACGTGAACGTCTTCGACCGCGAGACGCTGCTGCACGCCATGGACCATCCGGAGCTGTACCCGCAGCTGACCATCCGGGTGTCGGGCTATGCGGTGAACTTCATCAAGCTGACCCGCGAGCAGCAGATGGACGTCATCAGCCGCACCTTCCACGGCGCGCATTGAAGCGTTGCGGAGCAGCGGCATGTTGCCCCCTCCCTGACCCTCCCCCGCTGACGCAGGGGAGGGGATGAACTCCCTCTCCTGCGAAGCGGGGGAGGGAAGGGGCCCATGCGAAGCATGGGAAGGGTGGGGGCAAGCCCCTCACCGCTGATCCAGCTTCACCTCGATCCGCCGGTTCCGCGCCAGCGCTTCCTCGCTGGTGCCGGGGTCGAGCGGCTGATATTCGCCGAAACCGGCGGCGGCCAGACGCTCCGCCGGAATCCCCTGGTCGATCAGATACTTCACCACCGAGATCGCGCGCGCCGCCGACAGCTCCCAGTTCGAGGCGAACTGGATGCGCACCGGGCGCGAATCGGTGTGGCCGTCCACGCGCAGCACCCAGTTGATGTCCGGCGGGATCGTCCGGCCGATCTCGATCAATGTGCGCGCCAACTCCGCGAGCCGCTGCTTACCGGCCTCCTCCAGGGTCGCCGAGCCGGAGGGGAACAGCAACTCCGACTGGAAGACGAAACGGTCACCGACGATGCGCACGTCGGGCCGGTTGCCCAGCGCCTCGCGCACCCGCCCGAAGAATTCCGAGCGGTAGCGGGCGAGGTCCTGCACCTTGGCGGCCAGCGCCTGGTTCAGCCGGGAGCCGAGTTCGGCGATCTGGACCTGCTGCTCCTCCGCCTTCTTCTCCGAGATCTCCAGCGCGGCGCCGATGCGGGCGAGCTGCTCG
>JAEXAH010000088.1 GCA_023458315.1 Pseudomonadota bacterium | reverse complement strand
CCGGACTTGATCCGGGCATCCACGCGGCGCCGCCTGTTCCCGTCTTTCCGCTGAGATGCCCGCGGACAAACGTGGATGGCCGGGTCAAGCCCGGCCATGACGAGCATCTCCCCGCAATTCCGTGATGAACCAAAAATAAAGGGGGTTCGGGGTTCACCCCGAGCGGGTGCGGGCGGCAGCCCGCCTGTGTCCCTATCCCAGAATCTCCGCCGTCAGGGCATTCAGCACCAGCATGCCGACCGGGCTCGCCTTGATCCCGGTGGCATTGCGTTCCAGGAAGCCGCCTTCGACCATGCGGTCGATGCCGTGGGCGTCCAGCACGTCCCACAGCGGGCGTCCAGCGATGGTGGCGAAGGTGTCGGCGTTGATGCCGTTCACCAGCCGCAGGCCCATCATCACCAGTTCCTCGGCGCGGGTGTCGGGGTCCAGGGGGGTGCTTTCCTGGGTGGCGTGGCCGTTTTCCTCGACCCGCTTCAGCCAGATGTCGGGGGCGCGGTGCTGGCGGGTGGCGGTGTTGTTCAGGCGGCCATGGGCACCGGGGCCGATGCCCACGTAATCGCCGCCCAGCCAATAGGTCAGGTTGTGGCGGCACTCGCCGCCGGGGCGGGCGTGGTTCGAGACTTCATAGGCGGGCAGACCGGCGGCTTCGGTCATTTCCCGTGTGATCTCGAACATATCGGCCTGGGCTTCCTCGGGCGGCAGTTGGAATTCGCCGCGCGCGTAAGCGGGGGCAAAGGCGGTGCCGTCCTCGATGGTCAACTGGTACATGGACAGATGGTCGCCCGCCAGCGACAGGGCGCGGTGCAGTTCGGCCCGCCAGGATTCCGGGGTCTGACCGGGCCGGGCATAGATCAGGTCGAAGGAAAAACGCGGGAACAGGCGACCGGCGATTTCCAGCGCCCGCAGCGCCTCGGCCGCGTCATGGCGGCGGCCCAGGAAACGCAGGTCGCCATCGTTCAGCGCCTGCACGCCCAGCGACAACCGCCCCACCCCGGCGGCACGGAAGTCGCGGAAGCGGTCGGCCTCGACGGTGGACGGGTTGGCCTCCAGCGTCACTTCCAGATCGGCGGCAACGGGCCACAGCGCCGCCACCCGGTCGATCAGCGCCCCGGCGGTGGCCGGGTCCATCAGGCTGGGGGTGCCGCCGCCAAAGAAGATGCTTGTGACCCGGGTCATAGGCTTGCGCCGGGCGAAATGCTCCAGTTCCCGCAGCAGCGCCGTCCGCCACCGCCCCTGGTCGATGGCGGTGGCGGCGTGGCTGTTGAAGTCGCAATAGGGGCATTTCGACAGGCAGAACGGCCAGTGGATGTAGATGCCGAAACCGGGGTCGATCACGGCCCTACTCGAAACAGGCCGCGACCAGCTTGCGGAAGGCATCCGCGCGGTGGCTGATCTCGTGCTTGGCGGCGGGGTCCATCTCGCCGAAGGTTTCGGCGCGGCCCAGCGGCTGGAACATGGGGTCATAGCCGAAGCCGTGCTCGCCGCGCGGCGGCCACACCATTTCACCTTCGACCACGCCCTCGAACGTCTCGCATTGGCCGTCGGGCCACGCCAGGGCCAGGGCGCAGACGAAGCGGCCGCGCCGGTCCGGGCTGGCGCCCATGCGGTCGTTGACCAGGGCCATGGCGGCGGCGAAATCCTTGGCCGGTCCCGCCCAGCGGGCGGAATAGATGCCGGGGTCGCCGCCCAGGCACTGCACCGCCAGACCGGAATCGTCGGCCAGGGCGGGCAGGTTGGCGGCCTTGGCGGCGGCGTGGGCCTTCAGTTCGGCATTGGCGACGAAGGTGGTTCCGGTTTCTTCCGGCTCGGCCAGGCCCAAGGCTCCGGCCGACACCACCTCGACGCCGAACGGCGCCAGCAATTCGCCGATCTCGCGCACCTTGCCGGCGTTGTGGCTGGCGATGACCAGCTTGCCTTCGCTGAACTTGCGGCTCATTCCAGCCCCAACACCTTCTTTTGCGCCGCCACCAGCTCGGCCACGCCCTTTTCCGCCAGGGCCAGCAGGGTCTGGAACTGGTCGCGGGTGAAGGGGCGTTCCTCGGCGGTGCCCTGCACCTCGACGATGCCGCCGGTGCCGGTCAGCACGAAGTTGGAATCGGCCTGGGCCGACGAATCCTCGGCGTAATCCAGGTCCAGCACCGGCTGGCCCTCATAGATGCCGCAGGACACGGCGGCCAGTTGGTCGATCAGCGGCACCGCGCTCAGCTTGCCCGCCGCCACCAGCTTCTGGAAGGCCAGATGCAGCGCCACGTAGGACCCGGTGATCGAGGCGGTGCGGGTGCCGCCATCGGCCTGCAACACGTCGCAATCCACCTTGACCTGCATCTCGCCCATGGCGGTCAGGTCGGTGACGGCGCGCAAGGACCGGCCGATCAGGCGCTGGATTTCCTGGGTGCGGCCCGATTGCTTGCCCTTGGCGGCCTCGCGGTCGGTGCGCGAATGGGTCGAGCGCGGCAGCATGCCGTATTCCGCCGTCACCCAGCCCTTGCCGGAATTGCGCAGGAAGGACGGCACCTTTTCCTCGACCGAGGCGGTGCACAGGACGTGGGTGTCGCCGAAGCGCACCAGGCACGAGCCCTCGGCGTACTTGGCGAAGCCGGGTTCCAGGGAGATGGCGCGAAGCTGGTCGAAGGCGCGGCCGGAAGGTCTCATGGCGGCAAAATCTCTGTCTGCTGGGGAATCGGGGGCGACCCTAGACCTTTGCGTCGTCCGCGTCCACCCCAGAGCCCGAGTTGACGACCCCGCCCCCGCTCACTAGATTCCCTCGCGCGGATTGATTGGAACCAAGGCAATGCTTCGCGGCCGCAGCCCCGTGATCACCGAGCTCAACGAACGCTCGCGCGAGATTTTTCGGCATATCGTCGAAGAATACGTGCACACGGGCGAGCCCATCGGCTCGCGCACGCTGTCGCGCCGTCTTCAGGTCAATCTGTCGCCCGCCACCATCCGCAACGTCATGGCCGATCTCGAGGATCTGGGGCTGCTGTACGCGCCGCACACCTCGGCCGGGCGGCTGCCGACGCCGCAGGGCATGCGCATGTTCGTCAACGGCCTGCTGGAAGTGGGCGGCTTGCCCGAGGACGAACGCTCGGCCATCGACGCCCAATGCCGGGCGGCGGGCAAAAGCGTGGAACAGGTGCTGTCCGAGGCCATCGGCACCCTGTCGGGCCTGTCGCGCTGCGCGGGCATGGTCATGGCGCCCAGGATGCAGCGCAACCTGAAGCATGTGGAATTCGTCTGGCTGGGCCGCGGCCGCGCCCTGGTGGTGCTGGTGACGGAAGACGGCATGGTCGAGAACCGCATCCTCGACCTGCCGCCGGGGGTCGAGCCGGGCATGCTGGTCGAGGCGTCGAACTTCCTCAACCACCGCCTGACCGGCCGCACCCTGGACGAAGTGCGCGAGGACGTCACCGGCGAACTGGACCAGCAGCGGCACCAATTGACCGAACTGACCCAGCGCGTGGTCGAGGCCGGGCTGGCCACCTGGTCGGGCGACGCCAACCGCTCGGCGCTGATCGTGCGGGGGCAAAGCCACCTGCTGGAAGACGTCACCGCCGTCGAGGACCTGGAACGCATCCGCACGCTGTTCGAGGCGCTGGAAACCTCGGAACAGTTCCTGCGCCTGCTGGAACTGACCAACACCGCCGAGGGCGTGCAGATTTTCATCGGCGCCGAAAACGAGTTGTTCGGCGTCACCGGCTGCTCGATGATCGTCGCGCCCTACCGCGACTCGCGCGAACAGATCATCGGCGCCATCGGCGTCATCGGCCCGCAACGGCTGAATTTCGCCCGTATCATCCCCATGGTCGACTACACCGCAAAGGTGGTCGGACGCCTGATCGGTTAACCTTAGAGCCAGAAGAAAGAGAGCCATGAGCCAGGAACCCCAGAACGAGCAGACGCCCGAGACTCCGGCCCCGGAAACCGCCGAGGCGGTTGTCTCCTCCGACGCCCGTATCGCCGAGCTTGAGGCCGAGATCGCCAAGCTGAAGAACGACGTGCTGTACGCCAAGGCCGAGGTCGAGAACACCCGCCGCCGCCTGGAGCAGCAGGCCGAGGACCGCGCCAAGTATTCCGTCTCGGCCATCGCCAAGGATGTGCTGTCGGTGGCCGACAACCTGCGCCGCGCCCTGGATTCGGTGCCCCCCGCCGCGCGTGAGGGCAACGACATGGCCAACACCCTGACCGTCGGCGTCGAGATGACCGAACGCGAGTTGCTGGCCACCTTCGAACGCTACGGCATCCGCATGGTTCCGGCCCAGGGCGTGCGCTTCGACCCCAATCTGCACCAGGCCATGATGGAGGTGGAGGACACCACCCAGCCGGAAGGCACCGTGGTCATGGTCATGCAGCAGGGCTATCAGATTCACGACCGCCTGCTGCGCCCGGCCCTGGTCGGCGTGTCCAAGGGCGGCCCCAAGGTGCCGCCCGGCGAACAGGTCGACACCAACGCCTGAACGACAAGGCCCTCCCCACCGGGGAGGGCCTTTTTCATTCCACGTAGAATTGCCAGCCGAACCAGCGCCAGCGCCCTTCCAGGGTCGGCGCGGTACAGTTGACGCGGGATCGGCCCTGGGGCAGCGGCTTGGTCATGCGCATTTCGATGCGCGGCCCCAGCCGTTCGATGATGGCGCGGCCTTCCTGCGAGATGTAGCAGGCCAGCAATTCGTCGCCCGGCGCCTCGGGCGACAGGGTGAAGCCGAAGGCCGGCGGGTTGGCGGTCAGCTTGGGGTCGTCGGGGGTGATGTCCACGGCGGGCAGCGGCAGCGACCGCACCGCCAGCCGGAAGCGTTCGATCTCGCCATAGGTTTCGTTCAGCGGGAAACGCGGCAGGAAGAACGGGTCGGACTTGCTCCACACCGGGCCGGAATGCTGGCCGAACGCCGCCTTGAAGCCCAGGTCGCGGGCGACGCGGGCGGTGTCGCGGCTCATCTCGCCATAGGGCCAGGCCAGCAGGTCGGGGGCGCGGCCCATTTCGGCCTCGAAACGGGTGCGGGCGCGGGCCAGATCCTCGCCCACCGCCGCCAGGGGCAGGCTGGGCAGATGGGGATGGGCGGCGCCCTTGGTGGCGACGGTGGCCAGCCCAGACGCCGCCATCTCGCGGATCTGGTCCCACCCCAGACGGTCGCCCGCCGCGCGGTCCACCTCGTCGGTGGTGACGAACAGGGTAAAGGGCAGCCGGGCGGCGCGCAGGCGCGGCCATGCCACCTCCCACACCGACAGCGCGGTGTCGTCCAGGGTCAGCGCCACCGCCTTGTCGGGCAGCGGCTTGCCGCCGCGCAGCGCCTCGACCACCTGGGGCAGCGGCAACACGGCATAGCCGCCGTCGCGCAGTTCCGCCAGATGGGCCTCGAACTGCTCGACACGGGTGTTGATGGCGGCGCTGCGGCTTTCGCCGAAGCGGTTGTAGGTCACGACCACCGCGCTGTCCGCCGCCCGTGCCGGAGCACCGGCCGCCGCCACGAGCCCGGCCAGCGCCATGGCCAGAAACATGCTCCTCGTCATCAACCCGATTCCCCTGCGCCGGGATGTCGCTGAACTGGCGGCGCGAACACAACCCCGGCGACAATATCCGTCAGTATAGCGACAGAATGGGGCCGGGGACAGTGTTGCCGCTACAATCCGGGGCGCGGCAGGTGGTTCAGGTCCACCCCCGCCGCCCAGCCGCCCAGCGCGGCGATGGCGGCCACCAGCCCGATTTCGACCAGCGATCCGGTGCGGCACAGGTTCAGGGTGAAACGGCGGCGGCTGGGCCACAGCAGCGGCACCCCCGACGGCGTCAGTCCGTCGGCGGCCAGGTGGGACAGATAGCCCACCGCCACCGGCGCCGCCAGCCAGCCGGTGCCCATGACCACCAGCACCGCCAGACAGGCGGCCACCGCCAGCGCCGAATGGGTGACGCCGCGATGGCCGACCAGCAGCGACAGCGGCACCGACACCACCCGCATCTTGCGGCCGGCCCAGGATTGGGGGTGGTCGATATCGGGCAACAGCGCCCCCAGCGCCGCCGCCGCCAGGGCCTGGGGATCGGCCGGGGCGCCGCCGCCCAGCTTGGCCGTCACCGCCCACAGCGCCGCGCCCACCACAATATGCGAACCGGCCATCATGATCGTCTGTCCTGTCCTTGCGAAAACCGTGAGGAGGGATGCACTTTTCGCGCGCGAACTGGTCGCAAGGCAATATGGTAATTGCAGACGATCTCGGGTAAAGTCCCTACCATATGGTCAGTTTCCGCTGGGGGAAGCAGGATGTCCATAGCTTGGCGCGAGGCGATGGCGGTTGGGGATGAAATGGTCGATTCCGACCATCGCCACCTGATCGACCTGATCAACGCCTTCGAAGCCGCCATCGTCGGCAAGATCGACCACAAGAAAGTGGCGCGGGTTCTGTTGGGTTTGGTGGAATATACCGGTGAACATTTCGCGCGGGAGGAGGAGCTTCAGCTCGCCATCCGCTATCCCTATCACGAAAGCCACCGCCGCTCGCACCGCGACGTGCTGCGCAAGCTGTCGGAAATCGTGGGCGAATACACCAAGGCGCCCGAGGGACCGACCCGCGACCGCATGGTGCGCGACCTCACCGCCTTCCTCAAGGAATGGCTGGTGGATCACATCATCCAGTCCGACCTGCGCATGAAGCCCTATGTGCTGCAAATGCAGGCGCAGAAGGCCGAGGCCATCCGCCGCAAGCGCGAGGCGGCGGTCGCCAGCCAGAAACTGGCTGGGGTCGAGCCGCATCTGGAGCCGCTGGCGGTGGGCAAGAGCGGCGGAGCGGGCGGCTAGGCACCCGTCCTGATTTGCGGGAATGGTGGAATGGCCTATAGTCGCCGCCCATGGACACGACCCTTCCCCAATTCCTTCCCGGAACCGTGTGGCTGGTGGGCGCCGGACCCGGCGACCCCGGCCTGCTGACCCTGCTGGCGCTGCATGCGCTGAAACAGGCCGACCATGTGGTGTACGACGCCCTGGTCGATCCGCGCATCGTCGCCCTGGCGGCGCCGGGCGCGGTGGTGGAAAGCATGGGCAAGCGCGGCGGCACCGCCAGCCCGCGCCAGACCGAAATCACCGCCCGTCTGCTCGATCTGGCCCGCGCCGGAAAGCGCGTGCTGCGGCTGAAGGGCGGCGACCCGTTCGTGTTCGGGCGCGGCGCCGAGGAAGCCCTGGCCCTGGCCGATGCCGGTATTCCCTTCCGCGTGGTGCCGGGCGTCACCGCCGGGGTGGGCGGGCTGGCCTATGCCGGTATTCCCGCCACGGCGCGCGACTGCAATTCCTCGGTCGCCTTCGTCACCGGCCATGGCCAGGATGGCGAGGTGCCGGACGGTTTCGACTGGGACGGGCTGGCGCGCGGCGCCGGAGTGCTGGTGTTCTACATGGCGCTGCGCCAGTTGGACGTGGTGGTGGGGCGCCTGCTGGCCGCCGGGCGCCGCCCGGACGAGCCGGTGGCCATCGTCTCGCGCGCCGCCACGCCGCGCCAGATGGTTCTGCAAAGCACCCTGGCGACCATCGTCGCCGATCTGGCCGCCCGCCCCATGGACCCGCCCGCCATGCTGGTGGTGGGGGATGTGGTCGCCCTGCGTGAACAATTGTCGTGGTGGACCCCGGGCTGAAAGGGATTATGCTGCCGCCATCATGGATTCGCTGATCGCTTCCCTTTCCGCCGGACTGGCCGTTTGTCGTATCACCGTGACCGATAACGGCGGCCTGTTGTCCAGCCTGTTCGTCACCGGCCTGATCGGCTCGGCCACCCATTGCACCGGCATGTGCGGTCCCTTCGCGCTCAGCCAGGTGGCGGCGCGGCTGGAACGCATCCCGGCCGAGCGCATGACCGAATGGCGCCGTCTGGCCGGGGCCACCCTGCTGCCCTATCACCTGGGTCGCGCCACCACCTATGCCGTGCTGGGCGCGGTGGGTGGTGCCGCCGCCGGAATACTGGCCGGGTGGGGCGGTTTCCGCTTCCTGGCCGCCGGGCTGCTGGCGCTGGCGGCGCTGTTCCTGCTGGGCATGGCGGTGCCGCGCCTCAAGACCCTGCTGGGCGGCGGCTCGGGCGAGACGTGGTGGAGCCGCAGCGTCGGCGCCTTCGCCCGTCCGCTGTTCGCCACGCCCACCGGGGCGCGCGGCTGGCTGTTGGGGGTGTGCCTGGGCTTCATTCCCTGTGGCCTGCTCTATGCCGCCCTGGCGGCGGCGGCCGCCACCGGCGACCCGCTGGCCGCCGCCTTCGCCATGCTGGCCTTTGCCGCCGGAACCGTGCCGTCCCTGGTGGCGGTGGCGGCGGTGGGCCATTTCGCCGTTTCCCGCTGGCGCGCTCCCATGCTGCGGTGGTCGCCGCTGCTGCTGGCGGTCAATGCCGGAGTGCTGGGCTTCATGGCCTGGCAACTGGCCGCATGAGCAGAAAGAAGAGGAGTGCTCCCGTGAAGAAGAACCGGACCTCGCTGATCGCCGTGCTGGCGGTCCTGGTGGTGGCCGTCCTGGCCATCGGCTCGCGCCTGATGGTGTGGTCGGGCGGCGACCATGGCCAACAAGGCGGCATCGGCGGCCCCTTCACCCTGGTGGACGGCGACGGCCGCACCGTCACCGACGTGGATTTCCGCGGCAAATGGATGCTGATCTATTTCGGCTACACCTTTTGTCCCGACGTCTGCCCGACCTCGCTGAACGCGGTGGCCGGGGCGCTGGACAAACTGGACCCGGCGGTGGTGGACAAGATCCGGCCGATCCTGATCTCGGTGGACCCGACCCGCGACACCCCGGCGGTGATGAAGGATTACGTGGCCGCCTTCCATCCCGCCATGGTCGGCCTGACCGGCAGCGTCGAACAGGTCGAGGCGGCGAAAAAGGCGTTCAAGGTCTATGCCGCCCGCGCCAAGCCCGCCAACGGCCAGAATGACGACGACAGCTATACCGTCGACCATTCCTCGATCCTGTACCTGATGGGGCCGGACGGCCGCTTCGTCCAGCATTTCCCGCACGGCACCACCGCCACCGATCTGGCGGCGACCCTGGCCAAGACCGTCAAGTAGCATGGCGGCGCCCGGGCTGGTGATCGCCGCGCCCTCGTCGGGCAGCGGCAAGACCCTGCTGACCCTGGGCCTGTTGGCCCTGCTGGTGCGGCGGGGGGTGAACGTGGTGTCGGCCAAGGTCGGTCCCGATTATATCGACCCGGCCTTCCACGCCGCCGTCACCGGGCGGGCTTGCGTCAATCTGGACGGCTGGGCCATGCGTCCCGACACCCTGGGCGGGCTGGTGCGCGCCCTGGGCGAAAGCGCCGGGCTGGTGGTGTGCGAGGGGGTCATGGGCCTGTTCGACGGCGCCGCCGTGGCCGACCGCGACAGCCGGGGCGCCACCGCCGATCTGGCGGCGGCCTGCGGCTGGCCGGTGGTGTTGGTGGTGGACGCGCGCGGCATGGCCGGATCGGCGGCGGCGGTGGTGCAGGGCTTCGCCCGCTTCCGCCCCGACGTCCGGGTGGCGGGCGTCATCTTCAACCGGGTCGGCGGGGAAAAGCACCGCCGGGTCATCGCCGCCGCCTGTGCCCGTGCCTGCCCCGAGGTCGAGGTTCTGGGCTTCCTGCCCCGGCTGGAGCAATTGGTGGTGCCCAGCCGCCATCTCGGGCTGGTCCAGGCGTGTGAACACCCCGATCTGCCCGCCTTCTTCTCGGCCGCCGCCGATGCGGTGGCCGAACATGTGGCGGTGGAAAGCCTGCTGGCATTGGCCCGCCCGACGCTCCTGGATGGGGCGGCGCCGCTGTTCCTGCCGCCCTTGGGCCAGCGCATCGCCGTGGCCCGCGACGCCGCCTTCGCCTTCGCCTATCCGGCGCTGCTGGAAAGCTGGCGCCGCGCCGGGGCCGAGTTGAGCTTCTTTTCGCCGCTGGCCGATCAACGCCCCGATGGCGACGCCGTCTATCTGCCCGGCGGCTATCCCGAACTGCATGCGGGAAAGCTGGCGGCCAACGCCACCTTCCTGGATGGTCTGCGCGCCCTGGCCGCCCGGGGCGCGCCGGTGTTCGGCGAATGCGGCGGCTACATGACCCTTGGCCGCAGCCTGACCGACGGCGACGGCGTCAGCCACGCCATGGCCGGGCTGTTGCCGCTGGACACCAGCTTCGCCCGGCGCCGCCTGCATCTGGGTTATCGCCAGGCCCGGCTGCTGGCCGACACGCCGTTCGGCCCGGCGGGCAGCCTGTTCCGGGGGCATGAATTCCACTATGCCACGGTCACGGCCGAGGACGGGGCGCCGCTGTTCGCCCTCAGCGACGCCGCCGACGGCGCGCTGGGACAGGCCGGGTTGCGGGATGGCTCTGTCTTCGCCTCTTTCGTGCATCTGATCGACCGCGTGTGAAATTTTCCGCGCCGCAATATTGCGGTGGGGCGCGGAAATGCTCATGTCCTGGGGGGACGCGAGCGCCGGGCTCGTGGCCGCTTATGATAATTTTGTTGCCAAGACTTCGGTTAATGAGTAACAAAACTATCAATAAAGTGCCCGTGGGAAGGGGGAACAAGGTCCGATGCTCTATCATCTGCATGAAGTTCAGCACGCTGTCCTGGGGCCTGCCCGCATGTGGGCCGAGGCGGTGAAATCCACCTTCACCAATCCGTGGTTGCCCATTTCCTATACCGCCGTCGGCCGCGCCATGGCGGCCAGCGCCGAATTGCTGGAACGCACCACCCGGCGCTACGCCAAGCCGCAATTCAACCTGCCCAGCACCACGATCGACGGCCAGGACGTGCCGGTGCACGAGGTGGTGGTCTACAAGAAGCCGTTCTGCGACCTGCTGCACTTCCAGCGCCAGACCGACCGCCGCGACCCCCGCGTGCTGGTGGTGGCGCCCATGTCCGGCCATTACGCCACCCTGCTGCGCGGCACGGTGGAAACCATGCTGCCGGACCACGACATCTACATCACCGACTGGATCGACGCCCGCGACGTGCCGCTGTCGGAAGGCCCGTTCACGTTGGACGATTACATCGATTACGTGATCGAATTGCTGCATTTCCTGGGCGCCGACACCCACGTCCTGGCGGTGTGCCAGCCGTCCATCCCGGTGATGGCGGCGGTGTCGCTGATGGCCGCCGACCAGGACCCGCGCCAGCCCAGTTCCATGATCCTGATGGGCGGTCCCATGGACACCCGCATCAACCCGACCAAGGTCAACCAGGTGGCGACGCAAAAGCCGCTGTCGTGGTTCGAGAACAACGTCATCAACACCGTGCCCTTCGTGCACGAAGGCCGCGGCCGCCGCGTCTATCCCGGCTTCCTGCAATTGCAGGGCTTCATGAGCCTGAACCCCGAGCGCCATGTGGGCGAACACCTGAAGCTGTTCGACAACATGGTGCGCGGCGACGGCGATTCGGCGGAAAAGCACCGGGAATTCTATGACGAATATCTGGCGGTGATGGATCTGCCCGCCGATTACTACCTGCAAACCCTGAAGACCGTGTTCATCGAGCACCATCTGCCCGAGGGCAAGATGGTCAGCCGTGGCCGCAAGGTCGATCCCTCGCTGATCCGTCACACCGCTTTGATGACCATCGAGGGCGAAAAGGATGATATTACCGGCGTCGGCCAGACCGAGGCCGCGCACAAGATGTGCTCCAGCCTGCCCGACAGCATGCGGCTGCACCACCTGGCGCCCAAGGTCGGCCATTACGGCGTTTTCAACGGCCGCCGCTGGCGCGAGGAAATTTACCCCCATGTCCGAACCTTCATCCGCACCCACGACAAGCTCACCGTTCTGGCGGACGAAGCCCATGAGCTCCATGAGCGCGGAGGAGTGGGAAAGTCTGTGTGACGGCTGCGGCAAGTGCTGCCTGCACAAGCTTGAGGACGAGGATACCGGCGAGATCGCCTATACCAACGTCGCCTGCCGTCTGCTGAACCTGGGCACCGCCCAGTGCAAGAACTACGGAAACCGCCGCGCCTTCGTGCCCGATTGCGTGCAACTGACGGCGGCGGCGGTTTCCACCCTGCGCTGGCTGCCGTCCACCTGCGCCTATCGCCTGCTGGCCGAGGGCAAGGACTTGCCGTGGTGGCACCCGCTGGTGTCGGGCCGCGCCGACACGGTGCACGAGGCGGGTATCTCGGTGCGTGGCCGCGTCATCGCCGAAAACCGCGCCGGTCCGCTGGATTACCACATCGTATCCTGGCCGGAATGACGTGACCGAGACCGTCGATCTCGACCTTGGCGGCCGCTCCGTCCAGGTGGCGGTCAAACGCTCCGCCCTGGCGCGGCGTATCTCGTTGCGCATCGACCCGGCGCGCGGCGCCGTGCTGATGCTGCCGGTCAAGGCGCGGCTGGCCGAGGGCGAGCGTTTCCTGCTGGCCCACCGGGTGTGGTTGGCCGAACGTCTGGCCCGCCTGCCCGGCCCGGTGGCCTTGGGCGACGGCGCCTCGGTGCCGCTGCTGGGGGTGCCGCATCCGGTGCGCCACGTTCCCGGCGCCCGCCGGGGGGTGTGGGTCGAGGGCGGCGAGATTCTGGTGTCCGGCCTGCCCGAGCATGTGGGCCGCCGCACCGCCGATTTCCTGAAATCCGAGGCCAAGCGCCTGATCGCCCCGCGCGCCCAGGACATGGCGGCGCGGCTGGGGCGCAAGGCAGGACGCATCACCGTCAAGGACACCAGATCGCGCTGGGGAAGTTGTTCGTCCGCGGGCGATCTGGCCTTTTCCTGGCGGCTTGTTCTGGCGCCGGAACAGATATTGGATTACGTGGTGGCGCACGAAGTGGCCCATCTGGTGCAGATGAACCATTCCCCCGCCTTCTGGGCGGTGGTGGAATCACTGGTCGGCGACCACCGCCCGGCCCGCCGCTGGCTGAAAGTCAACGGCGCCGGACTGCACCGCTTTCAGGTCTGATTACCGCCGCCGCCCGCGTTTCAGCAGGCGGGCGCGGGTGCGGACGTCGTCCATCAGCGGCACCACCGCCAGCACCACCAGCAAGGCCGCCAGCGGCAGGGTCGAGGCATAGCCCACATGCTTGAAGCCCAGCGCCCCGGCAACACCGCCGGTGAAGAACGCCGCCAGCAGTGACACCAGCAGGCCCAGGCGGCGCCAGTTGGTGCGCACCGGCTGGTAATGCTCGGACGCTTCCTGCGAGTTCACATAGACCATCTTGCCCAGTTCGATGCCGATATCGGTGACGATGCCGGTCATGTGGGTGGTGCGGATTTCCGCGTTGGAAATCTTGGTGATGATGGCGTTCTGCAACCCCATGATGAAGCACAGCAGGATGACGGTCAGGGGCACGAAGCCGCTTTTCAGCTCCAGCGTGCCGCCCATCAGGCCGAACACCAGCAACAGCCCGGCCTCCCACAGCAGCGGATAGGCATAGCGGGAATGGGTGCGGTGGTGGCGGCCCCAATTGATCAGGATGGCGGAATAGGCCGCCCCGGCCACGAAGGCGGCGATGGAGCCCAAGGCGGTCAGGGCGATGGCGGTGTCGTACAGCGCCACCGCATCGGCTAGCGACGACACGATGCCGGTCATGTGCGAGGTGTACTGATCCACCGCCAAAAAGCCGCCCGCATTCATGGCCCCGGCGACGAAGGCCAGCGACAGCCCCAGCAGCCGGTTGGCGTCGGCGCTGCGGCGGTCGCCGGTCAATCGGCGCAGGAACGGCAACATGTCAGCGGCCGAAGATGGAGTTGATCAGGCTGTCCAGCGCGTTGCCGACGCTTTCCACCGCCTCGCCCGCGCCTTCCACCAGCGCCCCCGGCCCGTCGGTGGACAGGCTGGGCGGCGGCGCCAGATCGGGGGTGGGCAGACGGCGTGGCGGCAGCCCCCGGTGGGCCGACACCATGATGGTCTTCCACAATTGCGCGGGCAGGCCGCCGCCGGTGACTTTCTTCATCTCGTGGCGCTGGTCGTCATTGCCCAGCCACACGCCCGTCACGTAATCGGCGGTGAAGCCCATGAACCACGCGTCGCGGTAATCCTGGGTGGTGCCCGACTTGCCCGCCGCCGGGCGGTCCAGGCGGGCGGCCTTGCCGGTGCCTTCGGTCAGCACCGCCTGCATCATCTCGTGCATATGGGCCAGGGCGGTTTCCGACATGACCGGGCCGAAGCCGCCGCCCTGGCGGCGCCACAGCACCTTGCCCAGGGGATCGGTGACGGATTCGACGCCATAGGCCGACACGCCCTCGCCGCCATTGGCGAAGGGGGCATAGGCGGTGGTCAGTTCCAGCAAATTGGTTTCCGAGGTGCCCAGCGCCAGCGAGGCGTCGTTGCGCAATTCCGAGGTGATGCCCATCTTGTGCGCCTGGGCGATGACCCGCGACGGCCCCACCTGTTCGATCAGCCGCACGGCGATGGTGTTGGTGGAATTGGCGAAGGCGCGGTGCAGCGACACCGGTCCCTCGAACTTGCCGTTGTAATTGCCCGGCGACCAGTTGCCCAACTTGATGGGGGCGTCCTCGAACACGTCCTGGGGGGTGAAGCCGCGCTCCATGGCCGCCAGATAGACGAAGGGCTTGAACGCCGAACCGGGCTGGCGCTGGCCCTGGGTGGCGCGGTTGAACTGGCTGTCGTCGTAATCGGTGCCGCCGACCAGGGCGCGCACCGCGCCGTCGGGGCTCAGCACCACCACCGCGCCCTGGCTGACCTTGGACTTGGCGCCCTCGCGCTCGATCAACGCCTTCAATTCGGCCTCGGCCTTGCGTTGCAGGCCCATGTCCAGGGTGGTGCGGACCACGATGTCCTTGCCCTGAACCTCGGCCATCTCGTCCATGCGCGACATGATCCAGTCGGCGAAATAGCGCCCGGCGGGCACCGGACGGCGCACCATCTGCGCCGCGCCGGTCAGGGCGGCGTAATCGGCGGTGGCCTGGTCGATGTATCCGGCCTCGACCATGTTTTGCAGCACTTCGACCGTGCGCTTGTGGCTGGCCTCGGGGTCGTTCAGCGGCGAATAGCGGCTGGGCGCCTTGAGCAGACCGGCGATGACGGCGGCCTGATACAGACTGACATTGCGGGCCGAAACGTCGAAATAGCGCTTGGCCGCCGCGTCCACGCCAAACGTTCCGGAACCAAGATAAACCCGGTTCAGGTAAAGCGTCAGCAACTGGTCCTTGCTGAAGCGCCGTTCCAGCCACAGCGCCATCAGCAATTCCTGCACCTTGCGCTTCAGGGTGCGGTCGGGCTTCAGGAACAGGTTCTTGGCAAGCTGCTGGCTGATGGTCGATCCGCCCTGCACCACATGACCGGCCCGCAGATTGGTGATCATGGCGCGGGCCAGGCCCCAGATATCGACGCCGAAATGGGAATAGAACCGGCGGTCCTCGGTGGCCATCACCGCCTGCGGAATGGCGGGGGCGATGTCCTTCAGGTCCAGCGGCTGGCCGTAGATGTCGCCATAGGCCGCGAAAGTCTCGCCCTCGGCCGAGACGAAGACCACGCTGGGCCGCCTTGTGGTGGCGGTCATCTTGTCGATATCCGGCAGGTCGACGGCGTAATAGGCCACCAGACCGGCGATGCCGATGCCGACCCAGATGGCCAGGGTCAGCCCCCAGATCAGCAGCCGCTTGCCCCATTTGCGCCCGCTGGCCCCGGCTTTCTTCTGGCGCGGCGGCTTGGGCGGTTTCGGCGCCTTGGCGGCGCGCGGCTTGCGCGGCGGCGGTTCGTCGCCGCCACCGTTGCCGCCACCGCCGAAGCGCAAGCCGCCCAGGCCGAACCCGCCGCCCCCGCCGCGTGGCGGCTCGGCGCCCGCGCTGGACACCAGCCGGTCGGAGGGATCGATTTCAAGCGACAGCGCCGGGCGGCGGCGGGGCGGGTTCTGGTCGGGCATGGGGGTTTCTAGCATGGCGCCGGGGTTCGTCGGAACTGGCAACGGCGGTTCATTGGATGTAGACTGTGCGCCTCCCGCTTCCGGGACGTCACGAGGTCGCAATCATGGAAACCCTGTCCGTCACCCTGTCCGCCGAGCTGAAGCAGCGGCTCGAGGCGCTGGCCGCCGAGACCGGCCGCCCGCTGGGGGAATGCCTGACGCTGGCGGTCCAGGAATTCGTGGACAATTGGGAAATCCATCTCAACGACCTGCACCAGATCGACGAGCACGAGGCCCGCGCCGTGCTGAAGGCGGCGAACGAATAGGCTGCCCGGCCTTTATGGCGAAATTGCGCCCGTATCCCAGGAGGATACGGGCGTCGTCGTTATTTCCCCGGCCGCAACACGTGGGTGTGGTCGGCGGCGTACAGGCGCGAATCGGTGAAATCGGCGCCGTCCAGCACATGGCCGACCAGGATCAGCGCGGTGCGGGTGAAGCCCGCTTCCTTCACCTTGTCGCGGATATCGGCCAGGGTGCCGTGCACGAAGGCCTGATCGGGCCACGACACGCGATAGGCCACCACCACCGGGCAATCGGCGCCGTAATGGGGGGTCAGTTCGTCCACCACCTTCTTCAGATTGTTGACCGACAGATGGATGGCCAGGGTCGCCTTGCTGCGGCCGATGGTGTCCAGATCCTGGCCGTCGGGCATGGCGCTGGACCGCACGGCGGTGCGGGTGATGGTGATGGTCTGGCTGACGTCGGGCAGGGTCAGTTCGGTGGACAGGGCGGCGGCGGCGGCGGCGAAGGCCGGGACGCCGGGCACCACGTCATAGGGAATGCCCAACTGGTCCAGCCGCCGCATCTGTTCGGCGGTGGCGCCGTAGATGCTGGGATCGCCGGAATGGACGCGGGCGACGTCGTGACCGGCGGCGTGGGCGGCCTGGATCTCGGCGATGATCTCGTCCAGATGCATGGGCGCGGTGTCGAGCACGCGGGCGTCCTTGGGCGCCTCGGCGACGATTTCCTCGGGCACCAGCGACCCGGCGTACAGGCACACCGGGCAGCTTTGGATCAGCCGCAGGCCGCGCACGGTGATCAGGTCGGGGGCGCCGGGACCGGCGCCGATGAAATGAACGGTCATGGACGTTTTCCGTGTTTTTCTTGGGTCAAACCAGCTTCTTGGCATAGCCGCGCGGGGTATAGACCCGCGTGGCGCCGCCCAGTTCCAGGCGGCGGCTTTCCGAACTGCCGACCATCACCAGGGTCAGCATGTCGGCATGGTCCGGGGTCAGTTCGCCAAGCGAAACGACCCGCACGCTTTCCTCGGGCCGTCCCAATTGGCGGGCCAGGATCACCGGCGTCTCGGCCGGGCGGCCGGTCAGCAGGATGTCGCGGGCGCGGGCCAATTGGTCGCGGCGGCGCTGCGACACCGGATTGTAGAAACAGACCACGAAATCGGCCTCGGCCGCCGCCTTCAGGCGTTTTTCGATGGTTTCCCACGGGGTCAGCAGGTCGGACAGCGAAATGGTGCAGAAATCATGGTTGACCGGGGCACCGGCGCGGGCGGCGGCGGCCTGCAAGGCCGAGACGCCGGGCACCACCTGCACCTCGGTGCGCAGCCATTCCGCCTTGGCCTCGCGCTCGATCAGCTCGAACACCAGGGTCGCCAGGGCGTAGATACCGGCATCACCGGAACAGACCAGCGACACCACCTTGCCCTGTCCGGCCAGATCCAGCGCCATGCGGGCACGGTCGGCCTCGGCGCCCAGGTTGCTTTCGTGACGGGCCTTGCCCGCCGCCGCCGCACCCAGCAGGTCGAGATACAGGCCGTAGCCCACCAGATCGCTGGACGCGGCAATGGCGGCGCTGGCCTCGGGCGTGCGCATGGCGGCGGTGCCGGGGCCGATGCCGACCACGAACAGCTTGCCCCGGCCATGGCCGATGCTCAGCGGCGCGATGCCGCGCGGCGCGCGGGCGATGGCCACGGTGGCGCGCTTGGTCTTCAGCTTGGGCACCACCAGTTCGGCCTCGGGACCGGCGGCGGCCAGGGCGGCGCCTTCCGACACGCCGGGACAGCCCACTTCCTTCAATACGATATCGGAAGGATTTTTCAGGCGCGGCGCCTGTTCGTTCAGTTCGGCGGCGGTGAAGAAGCGGGCGGGCACGCCCAAGCTGGCGGCCAGGGCATGCACCGCCGGTTCGTCCATCTTGAGATCGATGGAGGCGACGCAGGCGATGGCGCCGGGGGCCAGGGCCTCGGCCTCCAGGGTGTCGCGCACCAGGGCGGCCAGTTCCTCGGGCGGGCAGCCGCGGTCACAACCGACGCCCAGCGCCAGCACCGGCGGGTTCAGCAGCAATTCCGATTCGTCGGCCACCACCTGATGGTCGGTGACGCGCACCGACGGCTCGGCCTCCTCGGCGAAGGGCAGATGCTTCAGCCATCCGGCCTCGCCCGCCTCGACCTCCAGCCGCACCGGCTCGCCCGCCAACAGGGCGGCGGCCACCGGCTTGGCGGCTTCGGGATTGGCGACGTGCCAGCCGGGCGGCGGTTCGTCCAGCGCCACCCCCAGCTTGAGGTCGCCCGCCGTGGTGATGGCGGCATGACCGGACAAGGCGGCGGCCAGGGTGCGGGCCAGTTGGTTGGCGCCGTGATGGCCGCCCAGCAGCGGCACCACGCTGGAACCGTCGGGGGCGACGGCCAGTACCGGCGGCTCGGCCTGCTTGTCCACCAGCACCGGACCGATGGCGCGGATCAGGATGCCCGCCGCGCACACGCCGATCACCGGGGTTCCGGCCTGGAACAAGGCGACGATATGGGCCTTGGTGTCGGAAAAGACAGTGTCCACATCCTCGACCCGGCCGCTCAGGCCATGCAATTGGGCGCCCGGCAGCGCCGCCTTGATACGGCGGGCGACGGACAAAGCGGCGGGGGTGACGACAAGGATGGCGGTCATGACTGCACCAGGATGAGAGAGAAATAGGGGGCCTCGGCCAATTCGGCCAAGGGGATCAGGCGTTGCCGGTCCTGGGTGGCGCGTTCCACCACCAGGGCGTTGGCGGTGCGGCCCAGGCGGTCCAGCACGCGGCGCACCTTGGGCAGGTGGCGGCCGACCTTCATGATGACCGCGCTTTCCGCCGCCGCCAACAGCCGTTCGATCTCGGCCTCGGCGCGGGTGGCGGGGATGATGGCGACGGCGTCTTCCAGGGTCGACAGCGGCCGCAGCGCCACCGACGCGGCGGCCATGGGCGAGGCGATGCCCGGCACCACCTCCACCGGGAAGCGGTCGCGCAATCGGGTCAACACATAGATGAAGCTGCCGAAAAACAGCGGGTCGCCCTCGCACAGCACCGCCACGTCGCGGCCCGCCGCCAGATGTAAGGCGATCGTTTCGGCTGCGGCATCATAGGCGCGGTCGGTGTCGTCGCGCTCGGGCCGGAAGGACAGGCGGATGGCGATCTCGGTCTTGCCCGGCGGCACATGCGGCGCGGCGATGGTGCGCGCCAGCCCCTCGCCCTCCAGCGGCGCGGGCCACGCCAGCACCGGGCACGACTGGATCAGCCGCACCGCCTTGAGGGTCAGCAATTCCGCATCGCCCGGCCCGACGCCGATGCCGTAAAGCGTGCCGGTCATGACCGGGTTCCCTGCGGACGGACAGATCCAGCCGTGACACGGATGCACACGGATAGGCACGGATGGGCACGGATAATTCTAATTCCCTTATCCGTGCCCATCCGTGCCCATTTCCGTCCATCCGTGTTACGGCTGGATGCATGCCATCCGACAAAACGCCCCATCACCCTTTCCTCCCGATGAATTGCGTCACCGGCATGGCCGGGTGCCAGGTGTGGAAGCCGCCAACCGGGGCCAGGCGCGACACCGACAGGCGTACCATCTGGCCGCCGAAACGGGAATGGAGCGCGATCAGCGCCGCCTCGCCCTCGGCGGTGACGGCGTTGGCCACCAGACGGCCACCGGGGCGCAGCGCCGACCAGCAGGCTTCCAGCACGCCCGCCGCCGAGACGCCGCCGCCGACGAAGATGCAATCGGGATCGGAATAAGGCAGGGCGCCGGGGGCGCTGCCCTTGACCACCTCCAGCCCCGGCACGCCCAGGGCGGCGGCGTTGGCGGCGATACGCGCCACGCGGTCGGCGCGCGGTTCGATGGCGACGGCGCGGCCACCGGCCCGCATCCATTCGATGGCGACAGAGCCGCAGCCCGCGCCCACATCCCACAACATCTGACCGGGCAGCGGCGCCAGCGCCGCCAGGGTGACGGCGCGGATTTCGCGCTTGGTCAACTGGCCGTCATGGTCGAACGCCTCGTCGGGCAGGCCGGGCACCGCCGACCATATGCGGGCGTTGGGCTCGGCCCGGCATTCGATGGCCATGGTATTGAGGTCGGCGGCCTCGCCCACCCAGGCTTCGGCCACGCTGTCGCGCAGACGCTCGGCGGCGCCGCCCAGATGTTCCAGCACCACCAGACGCGACGGGCCGTATCCGGCCTTTTCCAGCAGGCGAGCAACAGCGGCGGGGCTCTGGCCGTCCTCGGCCAGCACCAGCAGGCGGCGGCCGGGGGCCAGATGCAGATGCAGCGCCTCCAGCGGGCGGCCATGCACGGTCAGGCACAGGCAATCCTGAAGCGGCCAGCCCAGCCGGGCGGCGGCCAGGGAAAAGGCGCCGGGATGGGGGATCACCCGCATCTCGCCGGGCGACAGCCAGCGGGTCAGGGTGGCGCCGATGCCGAACCACATGGGATCGCCCGAGGCCAGCACGGCTACATTGCGCCCCCGCAACGAATCCAGCAGATCGCGCGCCCCGGCAAACGGGCTGGGCCATTCCCGCTTGTCGGCCTTGGTGTCCACCAGCGCCAGATGACGGGCACCGCCGATCACCACCTCGGCAGTATCCAGTAGGGCACGGGCGGCGGGCGACAGGCCATCAAGGCCGTCGTCACCCATACCGAGAACGGAAAGCCAGGGGGTCATGATAGGCCCCTCAGGCGCCGGGCGCGGGCCATCCGGCCCGCTTGGCTCACGCTCGCATAAGCTCGCGGGCCCAGCGTGCACTGCACGCCTCCCTCAGATGCCGACAAAGTCGGCGGGGGCCAGTCCCTCGCTTCGCTCGCTCCCGTCATTCCAATCCCCCGGCCAAAGCGTTGACCGCCGCCGCCGCCATGGCCGAGCCGCCGCGGCGGCCACCCAAGGCGATATAGGGCAGGCCCGATTGCATCAGCGCCTGCTTGCTTTCGGCGGCGCCGACGAAGCCCACCGGGAAGCCCAGGATCAGCGCCGGACGCGGCGCCCCTTCCTCCATTAGCTCCAGCAGGTGGAACAACGCGGTCGGCGCGTTGCCGATGGCGACGATGGCGCCATCCAGCAGCGGCCGCCACAATTCCACCGCCATGGCCGAACGGGTGGTGCCCAGGGCCTTGGCCGCCGACGGCACGCTGGCATCGTTCAGGGTGCAGACCACCCGGTTGTCCTTGGGCAGCTTGCGCCGGATGATGCCGTGCGCCACCATTTCCGCGTCCACCAGGATCGGCGCGCCTTGGGCCAGGGCGCGCATGCCCGCCTCGGCGGCGCCGTCGCTCCACGCCAGATCGGCGGCGATCTCGGTCATGCCGCAGGCATGGATGATGCGCACCATGACGTCGCGCATGGCCTCGGGCACCGCTGCCAGATTCACCTCGCGCCGGATGGTGGCGAAGGATTCGGCATAGATGGCCGCCGGGTCCTTGATCCAATCATGGATATCGATGCGATCGGGATCGGTGACGCCCAGAATCCAGCCCTCCTCGGTTTCCACCACGGCCCGCTCGGCCGCGCTCAGTCTCGTGTCGCCCGCGAACAGCGCGCCCAGCCGCCCGTCATGGTCCAGCGCAGCGAAATGACGGGCCAGCGCCACCACCTGGGCGCGATCCTTGATCTCGCCGGGGGCGGGCGATACCCGCAGCAGGCCGGGATAAATCTCGGCCAGCACGATGCGCCAGTCCGATGATTTGGACAGCGGCCGCAACCCGGTTTCGAACGGCCACACCCGCGTCACCTCGGCCAGTCCGGGATAGCGGCGCAATCGTTCCAGGCGCGGAATGCCGGTCAGGGTCTGGCTGCCCACCGCCCCGGCATAGGCCAGTTGCCACACGGGCTTGGCGCTGGCGACCCGCGTTTCCGCCAGCCGCCTTTCCGGCAGACCGGCACACTCGGCCTTGGTCGCGGTCAGGGTATCGCGGCTCTGGCTGGCGGGGCAGCCCCAGAACGGCGCGGCGCCGCCGGAAATCCGCCGGTTCAGATCGGCGGCGACGGCGAAGCGGTTGTTGGCATTGTCGTCGCCGTCTTTTATTTCGGTGGCGAGACGGCGCCAGCACTCGCGCCAGTCCCTGGCGCCGATACGCCCGGCAAAGCCCTGGGGGAAGCCGAAATTGAAGTCGAACCCGGCCAGCACGGTCAGACCGCGCGCCGCCAGATCGCCCAGCAGATCGGCCAGTTGCGCCTCGGCCTCGGCGCGGGTGGCGGGGTTGGCGGTGGCGCGTTCCACCAGACCCTGCGGCCCGCGTTCCAGACAGGTCCACCAGATGCTGTCGGGACCGGTCTTGGGGCACGTTTCCGCGCTCCAATCCACCATCACATAGGCGTCGAAGACCGGTCCGGCGGCCAGCATGGGGCCTTACTCGCCGTGCTTGTGCCCATGGCCGTGATCATGACCATGGTCGTGATCATGGTCATGCCCGTGGTCATGATGATGGCCGTGGTGATGGTGGTGGCCATGGTCATGACCATGGTGGTGATGGTCGTGGCCGTGATCGTGGTCGGCGTCGGTGCCGATGCCGCGCACATGGTGGTGATGTCCGGCCTGCGCCGCGCCCACGGCGCTTTCATGGCCGATGATCTGGGTGCGGTACTTGCACAGCGTGCAATTCATGTGGGTTTCGCCGCGCAGGATCTCCTCGACCCGCTCGACGAAGCTGTCGATCACCAGCGGGTGGTCGTTGAGATAGGGGGCGTTGATGAATTCCACGCCGGGATTGGCGGCGGCGGCCTCGTCGGTCCAGGCATAGATGCGCTTGACCAGGATGCCGGTGAACAGGAAGTACGGGAAGACGATGACCCGCTTGTAGCCAAGCTTGGTCACGCGCTCCAGCGCCTGGTTGACCAGGGGATAGGCGACGCCGGAATAGGCCACTTCGGCCCAGGCGAAGCCCATGCCTTCCCACAGCATGCGCGCCACCTTGGACACGTTGGAATTGGCGTCGGAATCGTTGGTGCCGCGTCCGACCACCAGCAGCAGGGTCTCGGCGCGCGACACGCCGGGCTTGCCCTTGGCCTCGGCTTCCTCGATACGGGCGCGCGACGCCTCCAGCAGCTTGGGGTCCACCGCCAGCTCGCGGCCGAAGGTGATGGACATGCCGGGATTCTCGGCGGCGAAGGTGTTGATTTCCCACGGCAGGTCGTTCTTGACGTGACCGGCGGCGAACAGCATGCCCGGCACCGCCAGCACGCGGGTCACGCCCTGGGCCTTCAGGGATTCCAGGCCGTCGCGGATGATCGGGCGGGCGAATTCCAGATAGCCGCTTTCCACCGCGTATTGCGGCAGGCGTTCGCGCAGGTGGCGGGCCAAAGAGGCGAATTCGGTGGTGGCTTCGACGTCGCGGCTGCCGTGGCCGCAAATCATAACGCCGGTCTTCTCGGTCATGCGCGTGGTCCTTGCCTTCGTGCGGGTGTGCCGGCTGGTCCTTGCCTCCGGCCGGTCGAACAGGCCCGGACTATAGGTAAAGCGCGCCAGGGTTGCCACCCTAAATCACCTGTGGCTAAAGTCCCGCCCATGCTTCCCTTCGGCACCCATTTCGGCACCGCTCCCGACGCCCTGTTCCTGCTGTTCATGGCCCTGGCCCTGGACGCGATGTTCGGCGAGATGGGCCCCCTGTTCCGCCTGCTGCCCCACCCGGTGGTGCTGCTGGGGCGGATGATCGCCGCGCTGGACAAGCGCCTGAACAAACCAAGCCTGCCGGAACCCGACCGTCGCCTGCGCGGCGTGGTGCTGGTGGTGCTGATGGCGGCGCTGGCGCTGGGCATCGGCGGCGCCATCGCCTTCGCCGCCCGTGCCGTGCCGCATCTGTGGCCGGTCGAGGTGTTCGCCGCCGCCGTTCTGATCGCGCAACGAGCCCTGTTCGAACATGTGGACGACGTCGCCCGCGCCCTTCAGCACAACGGGCTGGAGGCCGGGCGTTATGCCGTGTCGCGCATCGTCGGCCGCGATCCGCAAAGCCTGGACGCCCACGGCGTGTGCCGCGCCGCCATCGAAAGCCTGGCCGAGAATTTTTCCGACGCGGTGGTGGCGCCGGTGTTCTGGTACGTCATCGGCGGCCTGCCCGGCCTGCTGCTGTACAAGACGGTCAACACGCTGGACAGCATGGTCGGCTATCGCAACGACAAGTACCGCGCCTTCGGCTGGGCCTCGGCCCGGCTGGACGACGTGCTGAACCTGATCCCGGCGCGGCTGGCCGGACTGATCATCACCCTGGCGGCGCTGTTCGCGGCGCGCGGCAACCCCATCCGTGCCCTCGGCACCATGCTGCGCGACGCCCGCAACCACAAAAGCCCCAATTCCGGCTGGCCCGAGGCGGCCATGGCCGGCGCCCTGGGGCTGGCGCTGGGCGGGCCGCGCAAATATCCCGGGCTGGTGGTGGACGAAAAATGGATCGGATCGGGCCGGGCGCGGGCCGAATTCACCGATATCGACCGGGCGCTGCACCTGTTTTCCGCCGCCTGTCTGGTCAATGCCGGATTGGTGATCCTGGTGTTGTGGGTGCAGGCGTGATTGACGGCGGCCGATGATCGGCCGAATAATACCAAAGTCATGAACCCCTGAGGATCGACATATGGCGGCGGCGCCGCACGGGTACGGCTGGGCATGGCAGTACAAGGGGCGCATCGTCGCCCTGGTGCTGGCGGCGGTGCTGTGCGCGCTGTGGGGCTGGCAGACCCTGGAACGCCGCACCCAGGCGCTGGCGGCGGGCGACCGGCTGGTGGGGTCGCTGGCCCGGTCGCTGGAATATCAGGTCGCCGGGTCGCTGCGGCCCATCGGCGCCCTGCTGGCCGAGGCGGCCAACCGCGTCGATCCGGCGCTGTGGCCGCAGCCGACCCTGGCGGAATGGTTCCACGTCCGGCTGTCGGCCTTTCCCGAAGTGCGGGCCATGCAGGTGTTCGGCGCCGATGGCGGTCGCCTGGGGCCGCCCATCCAGGCGGATGGCCGTCCGCCGCTGACCCTGGGTGGCGAAACGGTCGGGCAGCGGGATTTTTTCCAGACATTGCGCGCGGCGCCCGACACGCCCGGCATGGTGATCGGCGCCCCCATGCTGGTGGGTTCGGGCGATGCCTGCATTCCGCTGGCCCGCGCCCTGGTGGATGATAGCGGGCGTTTCGCCGGGGTGGTGGTGGTGGGGCTGGACGCCGCCGCCCTGAAGGCCAAGCTGGAGACGGTGGCGGTCGAGGACGCGGGCGGCACCTCGCTGTTCCGGGGCGACGGCACTTTTCTGGCGCGCACGCCCGGCCACGAGAAATGGCTGGGCAAGGTGATGACCGACAGCCCGGTGTTCCGCGACCTGATCCCGCAGGCGGCCACCGGCATCGGCCATTTCACCGGGGTCGCCGACGGCAACGACAAGGTGGTGGCCTATCGCACCTTCGCCGATTATCCGCTGGTGGCGGTGATCGGCGTCACCCTGCGCACGGTGTTGCAGGAATGGCGGGCGCAGGTGATCAAGGAAAGCCTGGTCAACGCCATCATGCTGGTGGCGCTGCTGGTGCTGGCGACCTTGTACGACTGGCGGGCCGAGGCCAGCCGCCAGTTGCTGGTGGAACTGGCGCGCAGCCACCAGGAACTGGAACGGCAGGTCGAGGAACGCACCGCCCATCTGGCCGCCTCGAACGCCGAACTGGCGCAGTTCACCTTCATCGCCTCGCATGATCTGCAAGAGCCGCTGCGCTCGGTGTCCAGCTTCCTGCAATTGCTGCAACGGCGCTATGGCGGCAGGCTGGGGGCCGATGCCGACGATTATATCGGCTTCGCGGTGGACGGCGCCAAGCGCATGTCGGCCCTGTTGAACGACGTGCTGGTCTATGCCCAGATCGGGCGGCCGGGGCTGTTGCCGGTGCGGTGCGACACCCTGGCATTGGCCCGTGACGCGCTGGACTCCCTGGCGATAACCGGCGACGTCCAGGTGCGCATCGGCGCTCTGCCCGCCGTGATGGGCATCCCGTCGCAGATCCATTGCCTGTTCCAGAATTTGCTGGGCAACGCCCTGAAATACCGCGCCGCCGACCGCGTGCCGGTGGTGGCGGTGTCGGCCCGCCTGGAAGACGGCGGCTGGGCGCGCTTCACCGTGCAGGACAACGGCATCGGCATCGACCCGCAATACCACGACCGTATCTTCAAGATCTTCCAGCGCCTGCACCGGCGCGAGGAATTCGAGGGCACCGGCATCGGCCTGGCCCTGTGCAAGAAGATCGTGGAATCCGAGGGCGGCCGCCTGTGGGTGGACAGCAGCCCCGGCCAGGGCAGCGCCTTCTGCTTTACCCTGCCGTTGGCCGACTGAGCGCCAACAGGGCGTCCAGATCCACCGCCGCCGCCAGATGGTCGGCCAGCCGGTCCAGCACGTCGTCCACCAATGCCTCGTAATCCAGGCCGGATTCGCGGCCCGGCCGCAATTCCGCCAGCAGCGCGGCGCGGAACGGGTCTGACGAGAACAGGCCGTGCAGATAGCAGCCGCGCACCCGGCCGTCGGCCGAGGCGGCGCCGTCGGGCTGGCCGTCCAGCATCAGCACCGGGCGGGCGCAATCGCCGCCATCGGTGCGGCCCATATGCATCTCGTAGCCATGCACCGGGCGTCCGGCAACATCGTGCCCGGCGACCTCGACCAGCACCTTGTCGCCCGCCATCACCGTATCCACGTCCAACAGCCCCAGCCCGGCGGCAACGCCCCCGGCCGGGCCTTCGACGCCGTGCGGGTCGGACACGCTGTTGCCCAGCATCTGGTATCCGGCGCAGATGCCCAGCACCCGGCCGCCGCGCCGCACATGGGCGGCGATGTCGATGTCCCAGCCCTGGCGGCGCAGGAAGTCCAGATCGGCGATGGTGGCCTTGGACCCCGGCAGGATCACCAGATCGGCATCGCCGGGCAATGGTTGCCCAGGCGGAATGAAACTCAGCCGCACGTCCGGCTCGGCGGCCAGCGGATCGAAATCATCGAAATTGGCGATGCGCGACAGGCGCGGCACCACGATGTGCACGGCACCATCGCCCGAGGGCGAGCGCAGCGAGGCCGCGTCCTCGGCGGGCAGGCGGGCGGCCTCGGCGAAATAGGGCACCACCCCCAGGCAGGGCAGGCCGCCGGTCTTGGTCGCCATGATATCGATGGCCGGGGTGAACAGCGACACGTCGCCGCGGAACTTGTTGATCAGATACCCGGCCAGCCGCGCCCGCTCGGCCTCGGGCAACAGCGCCCAGGTGCCGACGATGCTGGCCAGCACGCCGCCCCGGTCGATGTCGCCGATCAGCACCACCGGCACATCGGCGGCCTCGGCGAAGCCCATGTTGGCGATGTCGCTGGCCCGCAGATTGACCTCGGCGGCGCTGCCCGCCCCTTCCACCAGCACCAGATCGGCGCCTTGGCCCAAGCGGTGGAAGCTTTCCAGCACCTTGGGCAGCAGGCTGGGTTTCAGGCGGTAATAATCCCGCGCCCCGGCATTGGTCAGCACCTTGCCCTGCACCACCACCTGGGCGCCCACATCCGATTGCGGCTTCAGCAGCACCGGGTTCATGTCGGCCAGCGGCGCCATGCCGCAGGCGCGGGCCTGCAACGCCTGGGCGCGGCCGATCTCGCCGCCATCGGCGGTGACGGCGGCGTTGTTGGACATGTTCTGCGGCTTGAACGGCCGCACGATCAGGCCGCGCCGCGTATAGGCGCGGCACAGCCCGGCCACCAGCAGCGACTTGCCGACGTCCGAGCCGGTGCCCTGGAACATCAGGGCGCGGGGGCGGCGCTCAGCGGGCAAGGAGATCACGCAGGCGGTCGGCCTGGGGGGCATCCAGGCGGCGGGCGATGACGATGTCCTCGGGCGAGGGATTGCCGCCGTAATAGGCGGCGTTCCACGAATGGCGCGGCAAAATGCCCGAGCCCTCCAGGGTGGCGCCGCCATAGGCGCCCACCGCCTTGGAGAAGGCGTAGATGTCGGCGCCGACATTCAGGGTGGTCGAAGCCTCGGCCCCGGCGCCCAGATGGGCCAGGGCGATTCCGGCGTCGGCCCCGGCCTTGAAGCGGTTTTCCATCACCGCGCGCAGGCCGCCGTCGGTCATGATGATGAACAGCGATTCGGCGTCTTGCAGGCCGATTTGCAGGCCGATCGAGCCCGACGCCACCGAATAGAAGGCCGGTCCCGACCACCGCCCGCTGGCGGCATCGCGGGTCAGCAGCACGCCGGTGCCGTATTCGGCGCCCAGCAGGAAACCGCCCTTGACCAGATCGGGCACGATCAGCACCGCCCGCGCCCGCCCCAGCAGCGGCGCGATGTTGTGTTCCATGTTGGGATCGCTGCGCAGGCGCTCGACGGTGGATTTGGCCTTGCCCACCATCATGGTCTGGTCCGTGACCACGTTCTGGGCCAAGGCCGGGGACGTCAGCGCCATCAGCGCGGCGGCCAGGAACAGGCGGCGGCGCATGGTCAGAACTCCACGCCCGGCTGGGCCTTGATGCCGTCGCGGAACGGGTGCTTCACCATGGTCATCTCGGTGACGAGGTCGGCGGCCTCGATCACCGCGGGCAGGGCGTTGCGGCCGGTCATCACCACGTGCTGGCCCTCGGGCCGCTCGGCCAAAGCGGCGGCGACCTCGTCCCAGGACAGGTAATCGTAACGCAGGGCCACGTTGATCTCGTCCAGGATGACCATGCGGGTGTCGGCATCGGCCAGCATTTCCTTGGCCGCTTCCCAGGCACGGGCGGCGGCCTGGATGTCGCGCTCGCGGTCCTGGGTTTCCCAGGTGAAGCCCTCGCCCATGGCCTTGAAGGTCACGCCCGGCAGGCTTTCCATCACCCGGCGCTCGGCGGTGTCCCAGGCGCCCTTGATGAATTGCACGATGCCGACCTTGAAGCCGTGGCCGACGCAGCGCACCGCCATGCCGAAGGCGGCGGTGGACTTGCCCTTGCCCGGCCCGGTATGGACCAGCAGCAGGCCCTTTTCCCCCACCTTCTTCGACATCAGCTTGTCGCGGCTGGCCTTTTTCTTGGCCATCTTCTCTTTGTGGCGTTGCAGGACGTCTTCGGTCATAACCCTAGGCTTCCGGATGTATGGGGGTTGGAATGCGCGTACTTGCGGCCGTGACCGCTGTGATGATGCTTGCCGCAACCGGCGTCGCGGCGCAAGGGGTACGCGTCGGCGGCCCGAAAAGCCTGAGCGAATGGACTATCCCCGGCGGTGGTGCCGCCATGGCGGCGGGCGTGGTCGGCGAGGACGGTCTGGCGGTGGCGGTGCGCGGCGGCCATGGCCCGCGTCTGGTGCATGTGGACGGGCGCGGCCGGGTGGTGGACGATTTCACCCTGGCGGGCTCCGACGCGGTGCCGCGCGCCCTGGCGACGCCGCCCGGCGCGGTGGCGCTGATGGCCGGTCCGGCCGATCCGCCGGGCTTCGAGCACGGTATCGCCGTCTGGCGCCTGCGTCTGGCCGCCGACGGCCATCTGAAACAGGATTGGCTGCGCCGCTTTCGCCGCACCGCGCTGGATGGCGGCACCGGCGCGGTGGCGCTGGAGGATGGCGGCGTGGTGGTGGTCGGCCGCACCGGCCAGGAAGGCGCCTGGGTGCTGCGCCTGGATGCCGAGGGCGACCCGGCGTGGCGGCGTCTGGCCTCGCCGGTGGCGGCGGAAGGGGTGTTCGAGGCCCGCGCCGTCACCCTGGCGCCGGGCGGCGACGTGCTGGTGGCGGCCTATGGCGCCGCCTCGCCCATGGAACCGGGCGGTATCTGGGTGCTGCGCTTCGACGGCGGCGGCACCGACCGCGCCCAGACGGTGATCGACGAGGCCGAGGACGAACACCCCGAGGCGCTGGCCAGCTTCGCCGATGGCGGGCTGGTGGTGGCCGGTTGGACCCTGACGGTGACAGAGGGTGTGCGCGCCCCGCTGACCGCCCGCAGCGCGTGGCTGGTGCGGCTGGGCGCCGACGGCCATATCGCCTGGGACCATCGCTGGCCGGGCGGCGTCGGCGCCATCGCGGCGGTGGTGGCGCTGGACGATGGCGGCGTGCTGGCCGCCGGTCAGGTGGCGGGCGCCGCCGTGCTGACCCGGCTGGATGCCAGCGGCGGCACGGTCTGGGAATGGCGCCGCCAGGGCGCCGCCCTGAACGGCCTGGCCCTGCTGCCCGACGGCCGCGCCGTGGCGGTGGGCGAGCGTCAGGGACGGCCGTGGGGCGTGCGCTTCAGCTATTGAAACCGGCTAGGACCCGCACGGCATCTGCGCTATGCCCGGCTTCGCGCAGGGCCTGAAGGGTCAGGCTGCGGTCGCGCTTGGCGAAGCGTTTGCCGTTTTCGTCGGTCAGCAGGCGGTGGTGGCGGTAATCGGGCACCGGCAAATCCAGCAGCGCCTGCAACAGCCGGTGCACGTGGCTGGCGGCGAACAGGTCGTGGCCGCGTGTGACCAGGGTCACATTTTGCAGGGCGTCGTCCACACTCACCGCCAGATGGTAGCTGGTGGGCACGTCCTTGCGCGCCAGCACCACGTCGCCGAAGATTTCGGGCGTCGCGGCCTGTACCCCGGCATCGTGGTCCAACCACCATAGCGGACCGGCCTGTTTTATGGCTTCGATCATATCCAGGCGCAGGGCGTGGGCCTCGCCCGCCGCCATGCGCTCGGCCCGCTCCGCCGCGCTCAGGGTGCGGCACAGGCCGGGATACAGCACGCCGTCGGGGCCGTGCGGGGCATGGCCCGAGCGCGCCACCTCGTCGGCGATGTCCTTGCGGGTGCAGAAACAGGGGTACAACAGGCCCCGCGCTTCCAGCCGCGCCAGCGCCGCGCGGTAATCGTCCAAATGCTGCGACTGGCGGCGGACCGGCCGTTCCCAATCCAGGCCCAGCCACGCCAGATCTTCCTCGATGCCGTCGATGAACTCGGGGCGGCAGCGACCGGGATCGATGTCCTCGATGCGCAGCAGGAAGCGGCCGCCCGACCCGGCGCAGGCGTGGGCGAATAGGGCGGAATGGGCGTGGCCCAGATGCAGGCGGCCGGTGGGGCTGGGGGCGAAGCGGGTGACGAAGGGTGGTTGGCGCATGGCCGCGACCATACCATAATCACCGTCCAGACCCCAGACGGAGCCCCCGCCATGCCCCTTACCGGACCCGAAGCCCTGCCGCTGTCCGGCGGTCCCGCCCGCCAGTTGGTGGTGCTGCTGCATGGCGTCGGCGCCGACGGCGCCGATCTGGCCGATCTGATCCCCTATGTGGCCCCGGCCCTGCCCGACGCCGCCTTCGTTTGCCCCGATGGGCCGCAGCCCTATGACATGGCGCCGTTCGGGCGGCAGTGGTTCTCGTTGGCCGACCGTTCCGGCCCGGCCCTGGCGGCGGGCGTGCGCCAGGGCGCCCAGGTGGCGGATGGTTTTCTGGACGAACAACTGGCCCGGTTCGGCCTGACCGATGCGGAATGTGCCGTCATCGGCTTTTCCCAGGGCACCATGGTGGCGTTGCAGATGGCGCCGCGCCGCGCGCGGCCGCTGGCGGCGGTGGTGGGTTTTTCCGGTGCCCTGGTGGCGGCGGAAACCCTGGCGGCGGACATCCGCGCGCGGCCGCGCGTGCTGCTGATCCACGGCGCCGAGGACGAGGTGGTCAACCCCGCCTGTCTGCCCCAGGCCGAACAGGCGCTGGCGGCGGCGGGCATTCCGGTGCTGGCCGAAAGCCGCCCCGGCCTGGGCCATTCCATCGACGGCCCCGGCCTGGCGCTGGCCATCGGCTTTCTGCGTCAGGCGTTCGGCCTGGAAAGCGATGGTTAGCGGCGGGCATTAACCCTGACGCACGCCGCTCCTGCGGCCATTGAGGCCGCGGCCAAGCGGCCGGATGGACGCGCCCGGCGAGGGCTAAACATGAATCTAGATATTGATACAGAACGATCATAGATCAGGTGTGGATTTGCCGATTCCGCACCGTTATCTTGGGGCAACCGCCGCCAGGTGGAGGTGCCCGCGATCGTGGAAAGCTACCCCGCTTTGGTCCTGAACGCCGATTTCCGGCCGCTCAGCTATCTTCCCTTGTCCCTATGGTCCTGGCAGGAAGCGGTCAAGGCCGTGATGGGCGGCCGCGTCGCCGTGGTGTCGGAATACGACCGCGTCGTCCATTCCCCCAGCGCCGAGATGCGGCTGCCCAGCGTCATCTCGCTGAAGGAATACATCCCGGCCAACCGCCGCGCCGCCTTTACCCGCTTCAACGTGTTCCTGCGCGACCGCTTCACCTGCCAATATTGCGGCCGCGCCTTGCCGGTGCACGATTTGACCTTCGACCATGTCATCCCGCGCGCCCGGGGCGGCCGCACGTCGTGGGAAAACGTGGTCGCCGCCTGCGGCCCGTGCAATCTGCGCAAGGGCTGCCGCCTGCCGCGCGAGGCCGACATGGCGTTGCTGCGCTGGCCGGTCGAGCCCAGCGGTTTCGACCTGCGTGAACGTGGCCGCCTGTTCCCGCCCGATTACCTGCATGCCAGTTGGCGCGACTTCCTGTACTGGGATTCCGAGCTGGACCCGTTCTGATCTTAACCTTTTGCCGCTACACTGCCGCCCGTCCAGCACCAGAGGGAACGGAACATGTCTCGTTGGCGCGCCGCCTTCGCCGTCTACGGCGACCGCCGCATCCTGTCCATCTTTGCCTTCGGTTTTTCCAGCGGCCTGCCGTTGCTGCTGACCAAAAGCGGCTCGACCCTGGGGGCGTGGCTGACCGATGCCCAGGTGGATCTGCGTGCCATCACCATGCTGGCCTGGGCGGGCATGCCCTATTCGCTGAAATTCCTGTGGGCGCCGTTCCTCGATCGGCTGTCGCCGCCGCCCGGCTTCGCCCGGCTGGGCCAGCGGCGCGGCTGGATGCTGTTCATCCAGATGCTGCTGGCGGCCTCGATCCTGCTGCTGGCGGCGACGCCCGCCGACGATCCGTGGATGATGGGCCTGGCGGTGTTGCTGGTGGCATTCTGTTCCGCCAGCCAGGACGTGGTGGTGGACGCCTATCGCGTCGACGTGCTGGCCGCCGGACAACAGGCGCCCGGCGCCACGATGGTGCAGGCCGGGTATCGTATCGCCATGCTGGTGGCCGGGGCGGGCGCCTTGACCCTGGCCCAGCACGTCATGCCGTGGCCGCAGGTCTATATGGTGATGGCGGCGCTGACCACCGTCGGCATGGCCGCCACCCTGTTGAACCCCGAACCCCATGGCGGCGAACGCAAGCCGATCCCGCCTGGCGTCGCCGCCTGGATCAAGGACGCAGTGGTGTCGCCCTTCGCCGACATGCTGCGCCGCCAGGGCGGCGCGCTGTTCGCCATCCTGGCCTTCATCATCCTGTTCAAGCTGTGCGACGCCATTCCCGGTTCGGTGGCGACGCCGTTCTACAAGGCCATGGGCTTCAGCAACGACGAAATCGCCGGCATCAGCAAGGTGTTCGGCCTGGGCGCCACCCTGATCGGACTGGCGCTGGGCGGCGTGGTGGCGGTGCGCTTCGGTCTGTTCCGGGCGCTGTTCATCACCGGCATCCTTCAGGCGGTGTCCAACCTGATGTATGTGTGGCAAAGCTTCATGGGCCACGACCGCCTGGCGCTGATCGCCACCATCGCCGTCGAGAACGTCAGCGGTTCCATGGCGGCGGCGGTGTTCGTCGCCTATATCTCGCGCCTGTGCAGCCTGAACTATTCCGCCACCCAATACGCGCTGCTGTCGGCGCTGGCGGCGCTGGGCACCAATTTCTTCTCGGGCTTCAGCGGCATGCTGGTGCAGGGGCTGGGCTGGGCGTGGTTCTTCGTCTTCACCACTTTGACCGCGTTGCCGGGCATGGCGCTGCTGGTGTGGATGATGTACCGCCTGCCCATGGAAAACGAGGCGCGGCAGGCATAAACTGTCCTGCGCGGCGACGCGATCGTCACCATACCGTCAGGTTGCGCCCGCCGCTTTTTGGGGTAATGTAATTCCAAAAAAACGGGTGGCCCCATGCGCATCGGCGTTCCCAAGGAAATCAAAAGCCACGAATACCGCGTCGGCCTGACCCCCGGCTCGGTGCGCGAGCTGGTTCATCACGGCCATCGGGTGGTGGTGGAAAGCAAGGCGGGCGAGGGCATCGGCTGTTCCGACGCCGCCTATCGCGCGGTCGGCGCCATCGTGGTCGACAGCGCCGCCGAGGTGTTCGCCACCGCCGATCTGGTGGTCAAGGTCAAGGAACCGCAACCGCCGGAAATCGCCCTGCTGCGCGAGGGGCAGGTGCTGTTCACCTATCTGCATCTGGCCCCCGATCCCGAACAGACCAAGGGCCTGATGGACTCGGGCGTCACCGCCATCGCCTATGAAACCGTCACCGACGCCCATGGCCGCCTGCCGCTGCTGGCCCCCATGTCCGAGGTGGCGGGGCGCATGGCGGTGCAGGTGGGCGCCCATTGCCTGGAAAAGGAACAGGGCGGCATCGGCGTGCTGTTGGGCGGCGTGCCGGGGGTGCCGCCGGGCAACGTGGTGATCCTGGGCGGCGGCGTGGTCGGCACCAACGCGGCCCGCATGGCGGTCGGCCTGGGCGCCCGCGTGGTCATCCTGGACAAGTCGCTGGCCCGGCTGGCGCAGATCGACGAATTGTTCGGCGGCCGCGTGCAGACCGCCTATGCCAATCTGAACGCCCTGGAACACCATGTGCTGGACGCCGATCTGGTGATCGGCGCCGTGCTGGTGCCGGGCGCGGCGGCGCCGCGTCTGGTCAGCCGTGCCCAGGTGGCGGGCATGCGCAACGGCTCGGTCATCGTCGACGTGGCCATCGATCAGGGCGGCTGTGTGGAAACCGCCCGCCCCACCACCCACGACCACCCCACCTATGTGGACGAAGGGGTGGTGCATTATTGCGTCACCAACATGCCGGGGGCGGTGGCCCGCACCTCGGCCTTCGCGCTGAACAACGCGACACTTCCATTCGTGCTGGCCCTGGCCGACAAGGGCTGGGCCGGTGCGCTATCCGAGGACCCGCACCTGCGCGCGGGCCTCAACGTCCATCGCGGCCAGGTCACTCACGCCGCAGTGGCGCGCGACCGCGGATTCCAGTATGTGGATGCCGAGGTCGTCCTGACCAAAGAACAAGGATCATAAGAACCATGGACATCAAGAAGATCCCGATCGGCAAGAACCCGCCGAACGACATCAACGTCATCATCGAGATCCCGCTGAAGGGCGATCCGGTGAAGTACGAGATCGACAAGGAATCGGGCGCCATGTTCGTCGACCGCTTCCTGCACACCGCCATGTACTACCCGACCAATTACGGCTTCGTCCCGCACACCCTGTCGGACGACGGCGACCCGGTCGACGTGATGGTTGTCGGCCGTCATGGCGTGGCGGTCGGCGCGGTCATGCGCTCGCGCCCGATCGGCGTGCTGCTGATGGAAGACGAAGCCGGTCATGACGAGAAGATCCTGGCCGTGCCGCACCCCAAGCTGCACCCCTTCTATGACGACGTGAAGTCGTACTCGGACCTGCCGGCCACCCTGCTGCAGCAGATCGAGCACTTCTTCGCCCATTACAAGGATCTGGAAGAGGGCAAGTGGGTCAAGGTGATCGGCTGGGGCGGCCCGGAAAAGGCCGCCGAGATCATCGAAGCCGCCATCAAGAAGGCCGAGAAGAAGAAGAAGTAAGCTTCTTCGCGTTCTCGCGGCACTGAAGAACCCTCCCCCCCTTGCCATCGGGGGGGAGGGTTTTTTCGTCAGTCCTGGGTCACGCCTTCCAGCGCCGAGGTGTCGCGCTTGGGCCGCTGGTCGTTCAGCTTGCGTCCCGTGACCAGGAAATAGCTCATCTCGGCGATGTTGGTGGCGTGGTCGCCGATGCGTTCGATGTTCTTGGCGATGAACATCAGATGGGTGCCGGCGGTGATGGTGCGCGGGTCTTCCATCATGTAGGTCAGGATTTCGCGGAACAGGCTGGAATACAGGTCGTCCACTTCCTGATCGCGCGAGCGCACGGCCAAGGCGCGTTCGGCGTCGTGGGTCAGATAGGCGCCCAGCACCTCGGCCAGCAGGCCCTGCACCAGACGGCCCATGCGCACCAGCGATCGCATGGGGGCGACCGGCGGCATCTGGTTCAGCACCAGCGAGCGCTTGGCGGCGTTGGCGGCGTGGTCGGCGATGCGTTCCAGATTGCCCGCCGCCTTCAGGGTGGCGATCACCGCGCGCAGGTCGTCGGCCACCGGGGCGCGCAGCGCCAGCAGGCGCACGGTCTGTTCGTTGATCAGATCCTCGCATTCATCGACGCGCGCGTCGTCGTTCATGATGCGGGTGGCCAAATCGCTGTCGCGCCGTTCCAGGGCGTCCAGGGCGGCACCCAATTGCTGCTCGGTCAGGCCGCCCATGCGGGCCAGCGCGTCGTGCAGGCGCTTCAGTTCCTCGTCGAACGACTTGACGATGTGATGTTCGCCGATGGTGGGCATGAACCTCTCCTTAACCGAACCGGCCGGTGATGTAGCCTTGGGTGAGTTGATGGCGGGGCGCGGTGAAGATCTGGGCGGTGTCGCCCACCTCCACCAATTCGCCCAGATGAAAGAACGCGGTCTGCTGCGACACGCGGGCCGCCTGCTGCATGGAATGGGTGACGATGGCGATGGTATAGGCGTCGCGCAATTCGTCGATCAGTTCCTCGATCTTGGCGGTGGCGATGGGGTCCAGCGCCGAGCACGGCTCGTCCATCAGGATCACCTCGGGGCTGACGGCGATGGCGCGGGCGATGCACAGCCGCTGCTGCTGGCCGCCCGACAGGCCGGTGCCCATCTCGTTCAGGCGGTCCTTGACCTCGTGCCACAGCCCGGCGCGGGTCAGCGCCGTCTCGACCATGTGGTCCAGATGGGCCTGATCCTTGAACAGCGCGTGGATGCGTGGCCCGAAGGCGACGTTGTCGTAGATGCTTTTGGGGAACGGGTTGGGCTTTTGGAACACGATGCCGACCCGCATGCGCAGCAGCACCGGATCGATGCCGCCGGGACCATAGACCGGCTGGCCGTCCAGGGTGATGTCGCCGCTGACCCGGGCACCGGCGATGGTGTCGTTCATGCGGTTCAGACAGCGCAGAAAGGTGGACTTGCCGCAACCGGACGGACCGATCAGCGCCGTCACCTGCCCGGCGGGAATGTCCAGATCGACGCCTTTCAGCGCCAGCTTGGTGCCGTAATGCACCTTGACCGCGCGGGCGGTCATCTTGAGCGGCGTTTCCTGCACCCTGGGGGTTCCTTGAACGGAGATCAACAGGGCTAGGTAACTCGGCGGCGGCGCCGGTTCAAGTTAATCCAATATGGCAAAAATCGAATTGCGCCGGGGCTGCCACAGCCCGCGCTCGATGGCTTCGCGGAAACGCGCCTTCATTTCGGCCAAAGCGGCGGGATTGTTGGCCGCCAGGAAATCCCGCACCGCCTCGTCGCCCAGATAGGCATCGGCCAGCAGGTCGAAATGGTGGTCCTTGACCGCGCGGGTGGTGGCGGCAAAGGCGAACAGGTAATCCACCGTCGCCGTCATCTCGAACGCGCCCTTGTAGCCGTGGCGCATGACGCCGGCGATCCATTTGGGATTGGCAGCGCGGGCGCGGACCACGCGGGCGATTTCCTCGTCCAGGGTACGGATGCGCGGGCTTTCCGGGCGGGAATGGTCGGGGTGATAGACCGCCGGATCGACGCCCGAGGCATGGCGCACGGCGGCGGTCATTCCGCCCTCGAACTGGTAATAATCGTCGGAATCCAGCAGATCGTGTTCGCGGTTGTCCTGGTTCTGCACCACCGCCTCGACCTTGGCCAGACGGTCGCGGAACAGGTCGTGCCCGGCCTCGCCCTCGGTCCCCGCGCCATAGACCCAGCCGCCCCAGGCCAGATAGGCCTCGGCCAGATCGGCCTGGGTGGTCCAGCCCTTTTCGTCGATCAGCGCCTGAAGCCCGGCGCCATAGGCCCCCGGTTTGGACCCGAACACCCGCGCCGCCGCCCGGCCTTCGCCCAGAATGTTGCTGTCCAGACGGACGCGGGCGGCCAGGGGGTTGACGTCCTCGGGCTCGTCCAGGGCGGCGACGGCGCGCACTGCCGAATCGAACAGATTGATCAGATCGGGAAAGGCGTCGCGGAAAAAGCCCGAGACGCGCAAGGTGACATCGACGCGCGGCCGGTCCAGCACGGTGGCGGGCAAAATCTCGAAGCCGGTGACGCGGCGCGAGCCGGTATCCCAGGTGGGACGCACCCCCAGCAGCGCCAGACCCTGGGCGATGTCGTCGCCGCCGGTGCGCATGTTGCTGGTGCCCCAGGCGGTCAGCGCCACGGCGCGCGGCCAGTCGCCATTGTCCTGAAGGTGGCGTTCCAGCAGCAATTGCGCCGATTTCCAGCCCAGATGCCACGCCGCCGGGGTCGGCACCGTGCGGGTATCCACGGAAAAGAAATTGCGGCCGGTGGGCAGCACGTCGGGACGGCCACGGGTCGGGGCGCCGGACGGCCCCGGCGGCACGAAACGCCCGTCCAGGCCACGCAGCAGCCCGGTGATCTCTGCGGTGCCGCAGGCATCGACGGCCGGGGCCAGCCGGTCGCGGATATGGGCCAGCACGGCGGCGGTGCGCGTCCATTCCGCCGGACAATCCTGTCCGGCCACCAGGGCGCGGGCCAGCAGCTCCAGGCGTTCGACGGTATCGCCGATGGTGCGCCAGGGATCGTCCCCGGCCAGAATGTCGGGCCGCGCGCCACTCCAGGCATCGCCCAGCACGCAATCCAGCGGGTCGAAGCCCAGACCCAGATCGTCGGCCAAGGCGCGCAGCAGCGAGCCGTCGCCCGCCCCCTGGCCGCGCGGCACGCGGGCCAGCGCCACCAGCAGATCGGTGCGCTGGTCGCCGGTCGGGGAAACGCCGAAGATGTGCAGGCCGTCGCGGATCTGCAATTCCTTCAGCTCGCACAGATGGTTGTCCAGCTTGCCCAGCGCGGTGTCGGCATCGTCGCCCGGCGCGATGCCCAGATCGCGGTCCAGTCCGGCGGCCGAGGCGGTGGCCAGGATATCCTTGCGCAGAATGGCGAGACGGCGCGGGTCGACGCCGGCCGCCTCGTAATACTCATCCACCAGCCGCTCCAGCTCGCGCATCGGGCCGTAGCTCTCGGCGCGGGTCAAGGGCGGCGTCAGGTGGTCGATGATCACCGCGGCGGTACGTCGTTTCGCCTGCGTACCTTCGCCGGGATCGTTGACGATGAACGGATACAGATTGGGCAGCGGCCCCAGCACCGCCTGGGGATAACAGGCATCGGACAGCGCCAGCGACTTGCCCGGCAGCCATTCCAGATTGCCGTGCTTGCCCATGTGGATCACCGCGTCGGCGCGGAAGGCATCGCGCAGCCAGGCGTAAAAGGCGAAATAGGAATGGGGCGGCACCAGATCGGGATCGTGATAGCTGGTGCCGGGATCGATGTTGTAGCCGCGCGCCGGTTGGATGCCCACGGCGACATTGCCCAGCCGCATCATGGGCAACAGGAATTCACCGCAGGACAATGCGCCCTTTTTGAAGAACGGATCGGCCTCGGGCGCGCCCCAACGGTCGCGCACCGCATCCTGTAGCGTTTGCGGCAAAGCGTTGAAGAACAGGAAATAATCGGGCAAGGGCAGGGTTTCCCGCACCTCGCGCGATGCCAGTTGCCGCCAGTCATTGGTGGGACCGGCCTGCAAGGCTTCCACCAGGGCGTTGCCATCGGCGGGCAGGTCGCGCACGCCATAGCCCGCCGCCGCCATGGCCCGCAACGCCTCGATGGTTCCCGCCGGAGTGTCGAGGCCGACGCCATTGCCCAGGCGGCCGTCGCGGTTGGGATAATTGGCCAGCACCACGCCGATCCGCCGCTCGCCCGCCGCCTTGCGCCGCAGCCGCGCCCAACGCGCCGCCAGTTCGGCCACGTAACGAACCCGCTCGGCCAGTGGGGCATGGCGGGCGATGTCGCATTGGGTGGCTTCGTCGCGGGTTGCCGCCTTGAACGACAGCGCGCCCGCCAGCACGCGGCCATCCACCTCGGGCAAGGCCACGTTCATGGCGATGTCCTTCGGCCCCAGACCGTGCGTGCCATCGCGCCACGCCTGTTCCGAACCGCCCGCCAGCACCACCTGCAACACCGGGCAATCGCTGGGGCCGAACGGCGTGTCCTCGGGCTTGGTCGGCGAGGCGACGGCGAAGCCGGTGGCATTGACCACCACATCCACCGCCATCTCGCCCAGCACCGCCTCGACAATGCCCGCGCTGGCCGCGTCCTTCAGCGATTGCACGAACAGGCCATGGGCGTTCAGCCCCTGGCCGCGCAATTCCGCCAAAGCGGCGTCGATGGGCGCGGTGTCGCCCGACAATACCAGGGCGCGATAGAACACCACGGCCGCCGACGGCTTGGCCGTATCCCAGCCTTCGCGCCAATCGCCGGACGGATACAGCCCGGCGGGCGGCAACGGCTTGGGCTCCAGCCACGGCGCATCGCCGCCGCATAAGCAATCGGCATAGGCCAGGAAATGCCCGGCATTGTCGGGACCGCCGAACACCAGATAGCGCCACAGCCGCTCGGCGGCATCGGGGGCGAGAGTGCCCTGGCGCAGCAATTCCGCATCGGGCTTGTCGTCGCCGGGCAGGCAGGCCAGCAGAATGTTGCGCTTGCGGCACAAGGCCGACAATTGCTCGATGCCATAGGGCCAGTACGAGGTGCCGCCCAGCAGCCGCACCACCACCAGCCGGGCGTGGGCCACCACCTGCTCCAGGTACAGATCCACCGACATGTGGTGGGCCAGCCGCCCCAGATTGGCGAGGCGCAGCTCGAACGGCGCCCCCGCCCGGCCGTGGGCGGCGGCCAGCGCCGACAGCTCAGTGTCGGCTGCCGACAGCACCACCACCCGGCCGGGGCTTTGGCCCAGGTCGATGGCCTCGGACCCGTCGGAAATGGTGCCGGGCTGGGCGGCGAGAAGGTGCATCACAAGGTCTTTCGCGGAGTGCTGTGCGTTTCAGAACCAGCGGTAACACGGATGGACACGAATGCGGCTGCGCCGCCCACGGATGGGCACTGATGATTATGGGATATCCGTGCCCATTCGTGCCTATCCGTGTTCATCCGTGTCACGGCTGGATGCCTGCCGTCCTCAGCCCGCGATGATCGCTTCGATAGCGGCGCGGTCCAGGCCCTTTTGGCCGATCACCACCAGACGCGACAGCTTGTCCTCGCCCGCTTTCCAGGGGCGGTCGAACCAGCGTTCGATGCGGGCGCCCACCGCCTGCACCACTTGGCGCGCCGCCTTGCCCTCGACCGCCAGGAAACCCTTGAGGCGCAGGATGTCGTGGGCGGTGATGGCGGCGTGCAGACGCTCGGCCAGGGCCTCGGGGTCGGCGATGGTGCCCAGGGTCACGGCGAAGCTTTCGAAATCGTCGTGGTCGTGGCCTTCCTCGGTATCGTGATGGCTGGGGCGGGCCGCCAGATCGTCCTCGGCCGCCGCCGACAGGCCCAGCAGCACCACCGGGTCCACCGCGCTTTGCGCCGTGCGCACCACCTTGACGCCGGGGCGCAGATGCTCGGCCAGTTCGGCCTGCACCCGCTCGAGGGCGGCGGCATCCACCAGATCGGTCTTGTTCAGCAGTACCATGTCGGCGCACAGCAACTGGTCCTCGAACACTTCTTCCAGCGGGTTGTCGTGTTCGGGCGCCGCCATCATCTCGGGCGTGTCGGCGAAGCGGCCCGCCGCCACGGCGCCCGCGTCCACCACCGCGACGACGCCGTCCACGGTGACGCGCGAGCGGATTTCCGGCCAGTGGAACGCCTTGACCAACGGCTTGGGCAGCGCCAGGCCCGAGGTCTCGATGATGATGTGCTCGGGCGGGTTGGGGCGGTCCAGCAACGCCTGCATGGTCGGCAGGAATTCATCGGCCACGGTGCAGCACAGGCAGCCGTTGGCCAGTTCCACGATGTCGTCCTCGGTGCAGCCCGCGACGCCGCACGACGCCAGCAAATCGCCATCCACGCCCACGTCGCCGAATTCATTGACGATCAAGGCAATGCGGCGGCCACCGGCGTTTTCCAGCAGGTGGCGGACCAGGGTGGTCTTGCCGGCGCCCAGAAAGCCGGTGATGACGGTGGCGGGGACCTTACGGATCATGGAGCACCTTTCAGGAAAAGCGGCAGACCGGCGGCGACGAACACCACGCGGGAACAGGAACGGGCGACGCGTTGGTTGACGCGGCCCTGATGATCGCGGAACTCGCGGGCCAGCCGGTTGTCCGGCACCAGCCCCAGGCCCACTTCGTTGGACACCAACACCACCGGGCCGCGCGCCGTGGCCAGCACCTCGCACAGCGCGCCGGTTTCCACATCCACGTCGCGCCCGGCATGCATCAGATTGCTGATCCACAGGGTCAGGCAATCCACCAGCACCGGCCGCGCCGGGTCCAGCACGCGGTCCAGGGTGGCGGCCAGTTCCAGCGGTTCCTCCAGCGTGTCCCAATGGGGGCCGCGGCGGTCGCGGTGCAGGCGGATGCGCGCCGCCATCTCGTCGTCGAACGCCTGGCCGGTGGCGAGATACAGCGCCGGACCGGCGTTCAGCAGGTCCTCGGCATAGGCGCTTTTGCCCGAGCGGGCACCGCCCAGGACCAGGGTGGTGGAAGCGATAGTGGTCATGACCGGCTTGTTACCACAATCCGTGGCTCAGAACCACCGACGGACTTTATGGCTATAGGTGGTGAAATCCTCGCCGAACGCCTGGGCCAAGGCCGCTTCCTCGCGGGCGATGAACAGGTGGTTCAGGGCGAACACCCAGGCCGCCATCACCCCCCACGGCGCCGAACTGCCCAAGCTTGCCGCCAGACCGGCCAGAACCAACCCCAGCCCCAGATAGATGGGATTGCGGCTTATCCGAAACGGACCCGTAACGACCAGGGCACTGGGCTGGCCGTGCGGGTCCAGTGTGGTGCCGCGCCGCCGCATCACCCAGGCCGACCACAGCACCAGCCCCACCCCCGCCACCGCCGCCACCGCGCCCCAGGGATGGCGCGGCACCATGCGCGCCAGCGGCGCCCATTGGTCCAGCACCACCATGAACAGGGCGGCGGCGGCGGTCAGGACCGGGGGATAGAGTTTCATTCCGTTGCTTTCCCTTGGGGGCGACTGCCCCCAAGCCCCTGTCGGGGAGGCCAGCCTCCCCAACCCTCCAGTCTTATGAAAACTGGGGGATCGGGGGCTGTGCCCCCGAGCGGGCTCGGGCGGCAGCCCGAAAATGCGATCAGGCCGCCTGCAAGATACGGCGCACCGCGTCGGCGTCGATGTCGCCACGCTCGCCCAGCGGCAGGCCGCCGCGTTCCGACAGGCGTTGGGCGATGGCCACCGGGATGTCGGCGCCCAGGTTATAGCCGCCCAGACCGGCGGGCACGCCCACCGATTCGAAGAAATCGCGGGTCTTGGCGATGGCGGAATCGATACGGGCATCCTCGTCGCCCTCGGTCAGATTCCACACGCGGGCAGCGAATTGCAGCAGCTTGGCGCGCTTTTCCGGGCGTTTGACCGCGACCACGCCCGGCCACACGGCGGCCAGGGTGCGGGCGTGGTCGATGCCGGTCAGCGCCGTCAGTTCGTGACCGATCATGTGGGTGGCCCAATCCTGGGGCACGCCCTGGCCGATCAGGCCGTTGAGCGCCATGGTGGCGCACCACATCAGATTGGCGCGGGCCTGGTAATCGGGCGGATTCTGCATGGCCTTGGCGCCGATCTCCACCAGGGTGCACAGCACCGATTCCGCCAGCCGGTCCTGCAACGGCGCCTCGGCGGGATAGGTCAGGTATTGTTCCAGCACATGGATGAAGGCATCGACGATGCCGTTGCCCACCTGCCGGGCGGGCAGGGAATAGGTGGTTTCCGGATCAAGGACCGAGAAACGCGGCATCACCGAGGGATGGCCCCAGCCCAGCTTCTCGCCGGTTTCCTCGCGGCTGATCACCGAGAACAGATTCATTTCGGAACCGGTCGCGGGCAGGGTCAGCACCACGCCCAGCGGCATGGCATTGGTGGGCGCCGCCTTGCGGCACACGATGTCCCACGGGTCGCCGGCGAAATCGATGGCCGCCGCCACCAGCTTGGAACCGTCCACCACCGAGCCGCCGCCCACCGCCAGCACGTAATCCAGCTTCTCGGCGCGGGCCAGCGCCACCGCCTTCATCAAGGTTTCATAGCGGGGATTGGGCTCGATGCCGCCGAATTCGCGGAATTCCAGCCCGGCCTTGGTCAGCGCCTCCACCACCTGAGCATGTACGCCGTTGGCCTTGATCGAGCCGCCGCCATAGGTGAACAGCACCCGCGCACCCTTGGGGATTTCCCGGCCCAGCGCCTTGATCTGGCCCTTGCCGAAAATCACCTTGACCGGGTTGTGGAAGACGAAATTGTCCATGGGGCGTGCTCCGCGTCTTTCTATGTTCAGTCGCCCCAATGTGGGGGCGCGGGCCGAAAGCGCAAGGTCACGCCTTGATGCCCGCCCCGCGCGCCTTGGGCGCCGTGGGGTCCAGCGGCCAGCGCGGGCGCGGCGCGAAATCCAGCCCATCGGTCAGACCCAGGCGAAAGCGTTCCACCCCGGCCCAGGCGATCATGGCGGCGTTGTCGGTGCACAGGTTCAAGGGCGGCGCCAGGAAGGTCAGGCCGCCCGCCTTCGCCACCTTTTCCAGCATGGCGCGCAAGGCGGAATTGGCGGCGACACCGCCCGCCACCACCAGATGCTTGCCGTCCGGCCACCGGCTGGTGAATTCGGCGATGGCGCGGCGGGTGCGGTCGCCCACCGATTCCGCCACCGCCGCCTGGAAGGCGGCACAGACATCGGCCACGTCCTGCTCGGACAAGGGCTGCGGCAGGCTTTCCACCAGCAGGCGCACGGCGTTCTTCAGGCCCGAGAAACTGAAATCGCAGCCCGGCTTTCCCTTCATGGGGCGCGGCAGGGCGAAGCGGGCGGCATCGCCCTTCTCCGCCGCCTTCTGCACACGCGGCCCACCGGGATAGCCCAGGCCGACCATCTTGGCCACCTTGTCGAAGGCCTCGCCCGCCGCGTCGTCGATGGTGGTGCCCAGGCGCTTGTATTGGCCGACGCCCAGCACCGCCAGCAATTGGCAATGCCCGCCCGAGGCCAGCAGCAGCAGATAGGGAAACGGAATGTCGTGGGTCAGCCGCGCGGTCAAGGCGTGGCCTTCCAGATGGTTGACCGCCAGGAACGGCTTGTTGGCGGCCAGGGCGATGGCCTTGGCGGTCATCACGCCGACCATGACGCCGCCGATCAGGCCGGGGCCGCCGGTGGCTGCCACCGCGTCCAACTGGTCGAAGCCGATGCCCGCTTGCGCCATGGCCTCGGCCACCAGCCGGTCCACGTGCTCCAGATGGGCACGGGCGGCGATTTCCGGCACGATACCGCCGAACGGCCGGTGTTCCTCCAGCTGGGACAGCACCACGTCGGCCAGGATGGTCCGGTCGTCTTGCACAACCGCCGCGGCGGTTTCATCGCACGAGGTTTCCACACCCAGGATCAGCACCACGAAAATCCTTTCCAGAACCGTCGGCTTTTCCTACAACACCAGGGCCATGACGTCCAAAGCAAACCACCCCCGCCTCACCATCGGCACCCGCGGCTCGCCGCTGGCGCTGGCCCAGACCCACGAGACCCGCGACCGCCTGGCCGCCGCCTGGCCGGAATTGGCGGGCGAGGATGCCGTCGCCATCCAGGTCATCCAGACCACCGGCGATCTGGTGCAGAACCGCGCGCTGTCGGAAATCGGCGGCAAGGGTCTGTTCACCAAGGAACTGGACGAGTCCATGCTGGACGGCCGCATCGATCTGGCGGTCCATTCCATGAAGGACGTGCCGACCGTGCTGCCCGACGGCATCGTGCTGCCGTGCGTGCTGCCGCGCGAGGACGTGCGCGACGCCTTCCTGTCGTTGAAATATGCCAGCCTGGACGAATTGCCGCCGGGCGCGGTGATCGGATCGTCCAGCCTGCGGCGCGGCGCCCAGATCCTCAACCGCCGCCCCGACCTCAAGGTGGTGAACTTCCGCGGCAACGTGCAATCCCGCCTGCGCAAGCTGGGCGAGGGCGTGGTGGACGCCACCCTGCTGGCCATGGCGGGCCTGAACCGCCTGGGCATGGCCGACAAGGCGACGCTGGCGTTGGACACCGATTACATGCTGCCCGCCGTGGCCCAGGGTGCCATCGGCATCACCTGCCGCGCCGACGACGAAGCGGCGCACAAGTTCCTGGCGGCGCTGAATTGTCCGCAAACCATGGTGCGCATCACCGCCGAGCGCGCCTTCCTGCTGACCCTGGACGGGTCGTGCCGCACCCCCATCGCGGCGCTGGCCGAACTGGACGGCGATGATCTGTCGTTCCGCGGCCTGATCGTCAGCACCGACGGCCAGACCATCCACGCCACCACCCGCCGGGGCAAGGCCGCCGACGCGGCGGCCATGGGGCGCGACGCGGGCGAGGAACTGAAGCGCATCGCCGGACCCGGCTTCTTCGATCATTGATCTCCTCCCCACGGGGGAAAGGGACAAGCTAGGGAGAATGCTGTGATTACAGCCCTCGTCACCCGCCCGCGTGAGGATGCCGAGGGCGTGTCGCAGGAATTGCGGCAGCGCGGCCTGGACGTCACTGTCGCGCCGCTGCTGGACATTCGCCCCGTGGATGCCGAGGTGGATTCGGCGGGGGTTCAGGGCATCCTGGCGACCTCGGCCAATGGCGTGCGCGCCCTGGCCCGGCTGTTGCCCGACCGCGACCTGCCGGTCTGGGCGGTGGGCGACGCCACCGCCCGCATGGCGCGCGACGCCGGATACCGCAAGGTCGAGGCGGCGGGCGGCGACGTCCATTCCCTGGCCGCCCTGGTCAAAAGCCGTTGCGTGCCCGAAACGGGCGCTTTCCTGCACGCCGCCGGGTCGGTGGTGGCGGGCGATCTGGCGGGCGATCTGGGCGCCGCCGGATTCAGCGTCCGCCGGGTGGTGCTGTACGAGGCACACCCGGCCCAGGCGGTTTCCGACCAACTGGCCGATGCCCTGCGCAGTGGCGGCCTCGGGCTGGCGCTGTTTTTCTCTCCCCGCACCGCCGCCACCTTTGTTACCCTGATACGGGCCGCCGGTCTGGAGCGGACAACCGCCACGATCACGGCCTACGCGCTGAGCGCCAACGTCGCCCGCGAGTTGGAGGCGCTGCCCTGGGCGGCCGTGCGCGTGGCCGCCGAGCCCAGTCAGGCCGCGTTGCTGGCGGTTCTGGATCAGGATCTGGCTGTCGGCCGGTTCGATTCCGTCGTGTCGAGGACAAGCATGAGCGAAAGCACCAAGCCTGCCGCCGAAATCCCTGGCGCCGAGATTCCCGCCCCGGCCGATTCCGTCACCGACGCCGAGATCGCCGAGCCGGACGTGCCCGAGCCCGAGGCGGCCAAGGGCCGGTCGTGGATGCCGGTCGCCGCCGCCGTGGCGGTGATGATGGTGGCGGGGGCCGCCGCCCTGGTGTGGTCGGAAATGCGGCCCGAGATGGATTTGCCGCCGTCGCCCGTCTTGCCGGGCGTGTCCCACCTGCCGTCGCCGCCGTCCGCCGCGGGCGGCGACCTTGCCGCCGAACTGGCCGCCACCCGTGACCGCCTGCATGCGCTGGAGGCCCGTCTGGCGGTGCCGTCCCAGGCGCCGGTGGAACTGGCGCCGCTGGAAAACCGTCTGGCCCAGGCGGAAACCGCCCTGCGCGCCCTTCAGGCGCAGCCCCAGGTTCCGGCCAAGCTGGTGGAGGAGGTCGAGGGCTTGGGCAAGGCGGTGGCCGAGCTCAAGCGCACCTCCGCCGATGCCGCCGCCGTGCTGCGCCTGGCCGACCGGGTGGAAAAGGTCGAGGCCGGGTTCCGCGACATGCAGGCCCGCCGCTCCTCGGCCGCCGCCCTGTTGCTGGCGGTGGGACAAGTGCGCGAGGCGGTGGCCGCCGCCCTGCCCTATGACGGCGAATTGCGGGCGCTGAAGGTGCTGGCGGGCGGCAACGCCGAGATGGCGGCGCCGCTGGAGACGCTGAAGGCCCGCGCCGCCACCGGCATTCCCACCCTGCCGGTGCTGACCGCCCGCCTGACCGCCCAGGCCCCGACCATCATCCGTGCCCAGGTGTTGCCCGAACAACAGGGCTGGTGGCGTCAGACCCTGGACCGGGTGGCGTCGCTGGTGACGATCGAGCGCGAGGACGGCAATGCCGCCGGAACCTCGCCCGCCGCCATCCTGGCCCGCGCCCAGGCGGCGCTGGTCGTGGGTGACCTGCCCGCCGCCGCCGCCGAGATCGAGGGCCTGAGCGGCGGTCCCGCCGAACAGGCGGCGCCGTGGCTGGCCGATGCCAAGGCCCGCATCGCCGCCAACAAGGCGTTGTCGGAACTGACCGCCCAGGTGGTGGCGGCCGTCGGCGCGGGGCAGTGATCATGATCCGCCGCCTCTTCCTGTTCGTCGCCGTCACCGCCCTGCTGGTGGCGGCGGCCGTGTGGCTGGCCGATCATCCCGGTCAGGCGGTCATTCACTGGCTGGGCTGGAAGATCACCGCCCCGGTGCCTCTGGTCATCGCCGCCCTGCTGGCCGTCCTGGGGCTTGGCGCCCTGGCGCTGCGGCTGCTGCGCGCCGTGCTCGGCGCCCCCGGCCGCTGGCTGCGGGCGCGCCGCGACCGCCGCACCCGCGACGGCTATCGCGCCCTGTCGGACGGTCTGGCC